>CAYGWP010000602.1:0-9992 GCA_964353455.1 uncultured Anaerolineales bacterium | reverse complement strand
CGGTGACTTCCTTGAGCACGGCCTTGAGACGGTCCTCGAACTCGCCGCGGAACTTCGTCCCGGCCAGCAGCGCCCCCATGTCCAGGGCGATCACCGTCTTGCCGGTCAGGACCGTCGGCACGTCGCCGTTGACGATCCGCTGGGCGAGGCCCTCGACGATGGCGGTCTTGCCGACGCCGGGCTCGCCGATGAGGACGGGGTTGTTCTTGGTCTTGCGCGACAGGATGCGGATGACGCGGCGGATTTCGGCGTCCCGCCCGATGACCGGGTCCAGTTTCCCCGCCCGCGCTTCCTTGACGAGGTCCCGCCCGTACCGCGAGAGCGCCTCGTACGTCCCTTCGGGCGTCGCGCTCTGGATCCGCTGGCTGCCGCGCACCTCCGACAGGACCTTCAGGAACCTGTCGCGCGTGATGCCGAGCGTGGCCATCGCCCGCGCCGCTGCCTGCGCGCCGCCCTCATCGAGCATCGCCAGCACGAGGTGCTCGACCGAGACGTACTCGTCCTTCAGGCGCTTGGCCTCGTCCTCGGCCCGCACCAGTAGTTCCGAGAGCCGCCGCGTCAGGTACACCTTGCCCGGCTCGATGCCCGGCCCGCCGACGCGCGGGCGGCGCTCCAGGTCGCGCTCCAGTTCCGCCCGCAGCGCATCGACCGGCACATCCATTTTCCCGAGGAGGCGCGGCAGCAGTCCTTCGGGCTGCTCGGCCAGGGCCGCAAGGAGGTGCTCCACATCCACCTCCTGGTGCCCGATGCGGACGGCCCGTCCTTGCGCATCGTGCAGCGCCTCCTGGCACTTCTGGGTCAGGCGATTCAAATCCATTGTTGATCATCCTTGGAAGAGTTTACACACGAAACCCGCGGTCGGCGCGGCGACCGCCGCCCCGGTGTTTGGTCATTCTGGACGTCCGAACCTCCACCGTCAAGACCGAAAGGCGGGGAGTATTGCAATACCCGCATCGCTCGAATCCTGTTGCCGATCAGGCCGCGAAGCAGTAACTTGTCGCGGAGCCGATTGGAGCACTCCCCGGGCAGCCGCCCCTGGCTGCCGGCGCCCGAGCGCGCGGGGAAACAGGCGGCCATCCCTGATGGCATGAGAGATGGCACGCGGAGGTTGGGATACCATGAGAAACAACGGGTTCACGCGGCGGCAGTTGCTGGCGGGAAGTGCCGCGATGGGGACGGCGGGCTGGCTGGCAGCGCGTGCGGCGCAGGCCGCCTATCCGCCGGCGGAAGCCGGCGACTATTCCGTCTATTTCGGCGACCTGCACAACCACAGCAACGTCGGCTACGCCCAGGGATCGCTCGAGAGGGCGTTTGAGGTGGCGCGCAATCATCTGGATTTTTTCGCCTTCACCCCGCACGGCTACTGGCCCGACATCGGCCGCTACGAGAACGGCATCGAGAGCAAGTGGCTCAAGGGTTTCGACGTGACCCGCGACCGCTGGCCGGAAGTCCTGGAGACGGCGCGAAAGTTCGACAACCCCGGGACGTTCGTGCCGATGGTCGGCTTCGAGTGGCATTCCACGCACATGGGGGATTACCACATCATCTTCCCGACGCTGGACGGCGAGTACCGCCGCATCGACGACCTCAGGGAGTTCCAGGAGTTTGCCAGGCAGCGCCGCGCGATCATGATCCCGCACCATCCGGCCAATCACTCGGACCACCGCGGGGCCAACCCCGCCCATTGGGACACGCGGGTGTCGCCGGTGCTCGAGATCTTCTCCGAGTGGGGCAATGCGGAACATGATCGGGTGCCGTCCCCCTACATCCGCCACTCGGAAGGCGGACGCTGGACCCGCAACACGCTCCAGCACTTCCTTGCGGCCGGTCACCGGATGGGCGTCGTCGCCAGCACCGATGACCATCTCGGCTATCCCGGGGCCTACCGCGAGGGGCTGGCGGCGGTGCTTGCCGCCAAACTCGACCGGGAATCCATTTTCGACGCCCTCCGCAACCGGCGGACCTACGCCGTGACCGGCGACCGCATCCGCCTGGATTTCCGGCTCAACCGCCGCCTCATGGGCCAGGAACTTCCATACACGCGCGGGCGCCAATTGGCGGTCGCCGTCACCGGGTGGGACCAGTTGGACCGGGTGGAACTCCTCAAGAACAACCGCGTGCTCCACCGCAACTTTCCCATGGATCGCCTGCCGACGGCCGAAGGCTGGAACCAACCCGTCCTCGTCCGACTTGAATACGGCTGGGGACCCTGGGCGGCGCTCGGCCCCAGCCGCGTGTGCGAGTGGGACATCCGTGTCGCGATCGATGGCGGCACGCTGGATGCCGTGCAACCGTGCTTCTCTTCGGCCCCTCTCGATGAGGACCGGCGCGACCGGATCGCCGCACGGTCCGAGCGGCTCCTCCAGGTGAAGTCGTTTACGGCCAGGCGCGACCAGTTCGAGGACAATTCTACCAAGGCCGTGGTCCTGAAGGTGCGAGGCGGACCGAAGACGCGGATCACGGTTGACCTGGAATCGCCGGCCAAGGTATCGCTCTCGCAGACGTTCCAGCAGTTGGCCGAGAGCGGGGAGATGTTGTTTACCGGCGATTTTCCCAGGGAATCGGCGATGCTCCATCGCCTCGTGTTCCACGACCACTATCACACGTCATTTACGGTGTCGGATGAGGACGATGGAGACGGCGTCAACTGGTACTACGTGCGTGCGGTGCAGGCCAACGGCCAACTGGCCTGGTCCAGCACCATCTGGGTCGAGCGTCGGGCCGACCGGTGATTCCTTCAGCCGCCGCGTGCCCCGCCGGCCGCTGAGAATGCGGGGGAGATGAGTATCGCGTCCCCGCACTTCAGCATGTTCCATGCGGCGATGTAACGCATTCTCTTACAAGCGGTTATGGAATATAGGGGAAGCGTCCGTAATTCAATTAAATGGCACTATTTCGGCAGGTGTCGAGGAGGCTGAACCTGAGTACGTCGGCAATCGGTTGCATGTTGGCGGCAATTTTCGCCCTGGCCACGCCTATGGCGCGGGCCGATTGGCCAGAGTTCCGCGGTCCGCGGGGCAACGGCCTTGCTGCCGCACCGGGCGATGCCACGGCCCTGGGTCTGCCGCTTACGTGGGGCGAGACCGAGAACGTCTGCTGGAAGACCGCCATCCCGCTCACCGGCTGGTCAACGCCCGTGGTGATGGGCGGCCAGGTCTGGCTCACCACCGCCACCGTGGATGGCAAAGACTTCTTCGCCTTATGCATCGACGCCCAGACCGGGCGCATCCTCTTCAATAACAATGTCTTCCACGCCGAGAACCCCGAGCCGCTGGGGAACAACGTCAACTCGTACGCCTCGCCGTCGCCGGTCATCGAGCCGGGGCGGGTGTACGTGCATTTCGGCAGTTACGGCACGGCCTGCCTCGACACCGCCACCGGCAAGCCCCTGTGGGAGCGCCGCGACCTGCCCTGCCGCCACTATCGCGGGCCGGGGTCGTCGCCTGTCCTGTTCGAGAATCTGCTGATCCTGACCTTCGACGGCGTTGACGTGCAGTACGTCACGGCCCTCGACAAGAATACCGGCCGCACCGTCTGGAAGACCGACCGCTCCACCGTCTGGGACGACCTTGACCTGTTTGGTCGGCCCTTCTTCGAAGGCGACAGGCGCAAGGCGTTCTCCACGCCCCTCATCATCGACCTCGACGGCCGCCCCCTCATGATCAGTTCCGCCTCAATGTGCGTCTTCGCGTACGATCCGCGCACCGGGCAGGAAGTCTGGAAGGTCCGGCACGCGGCACACACGTCCGTGCTGCGCCCGGTGTTCGGCCAGGGCCTGGCCTTCATCCACACCGGCCTCGGCAAGCCGGAACTCTGGGCCATCCGACCCGGCGGCCGCGGCGACGTGACCGACACGCACGTGGCCTGGAAACTTGAGAAGTCCCCCAAGACGCCGTCGCCCGTCATCGTGGGCGACCTCCTGTACCTTGTCAGCGACGACGGCGCCGCCACGTGCCTTGAGGCCGCCACGGGCAAACAGGTCTGGCGCGAACAAGTCGGCGGCCAGTACGCCGCCTCGCCGATCTACGCCGACGGACATATCTATTTCTTCAGCCAGCAGGGGAAGACCACCGTGGTCGAGGCCGGCCGCACGTACAAGGTCCTCGCGAAGAACGCGCTTGACGGCGGCTTCATGTCCTCGCCCGCCGTGGCCGGCAAAGCCCTCATCCTCCGCACCAAAACGCACCTCTACCGGATCGAGGCCGCCGCCGCCAAGTGAGACCGCGAGAACCCTTCAGCGTTCGCCGGTGAGTTCCTGGCCAGACAACCTCATCGCGCCGGAGTTGATCGTCTGGGGCATGCGTGTTGGCGCGGCGGGTTAGAGACCTGCCGCGCTTTCTTGATCCCCATTCCCGTAAACGTCCCGTGCTTCTGCGCCACCCTGCTATATATAGTCTGTAGATTTCTGGTCTTCAATTTGTCATCGTGGCGCCATGTTGCATAGCGATCCTAATGAGGCTGTAGCGGCAAATGTGCGCCGCCTGCGCTCCGCAAAGGGATGGTCGCAGGAGGAATTCGCGGACCGTTGCGGCCTTCACCGCACTTACATCGGGGCCATCGAGCGCGGAGAGGTAAACATCACCTTGCGAACCTTGGCGCGGTTAGCAGGCGCCTTGGGGTGTTCGTGTGAGGCATTGATTAGCCAGTCACACACGGAGCGACGCCGATGAACTGGTGGGATCGCCTGGTCAAGGCGAAAGAAGCCCTTGTCGAAGAATTGTCCCGGCGCGGCATCGAGAAGCGTTATCTGGTATTTGGCGGCGAGGGGGAGCCCCGCGCAAGGAAACCAACCATTCCCACAGACGCCCGGTCGGAGTTTCTGGCAAACCGGGCCATGGGAGATTGGGCCGAAGATGCTCTTGCCCGCGCCGTGCGAAGCGCGCGACCTGACTGGCAGGTGTGCCAGTACGGCAATGCCCAGCATATTGCGGCAGGCGAGCCGGGCTTCAAGGAATTCTATCTGTCCATTCTGGAGGACGTGCGTCTTTTCGGAAAACGTCCTGACCTGCTCATCTTGTCGAAGGACGCAGCCGTTCCCGATGACATTTCTGCGGCTCCGACACCGGCGGTGGAGAAACTTGTGCGTAACTCCATTGCCGGCATCGAGGTCAGGTCCAGCAAGTTTGAGGCTCTGAAGTACATGGCTGTACGAAAGGAGCAGCGGGCTGCAGGCCAGAGGGGCGGCCGCGAGTGCCCAAGTTTCACCGTCAAAGTGGAGGACCTCCGAATCGTCTATCGGTGGCTTGAGCGATACCGTAAGCCTCAAACCTACTGCCAGGTTTTCTTCGACTCCGTGTTCGCGGTCAACTTCCTGGACATCTTCGAAATCGTGGCGTCAGGCAAAGGGTTCCAGATTGAGACGCCCGCAAAGAGTCAGGAGAAAGCCACCATCATGATCCCCATTACCAGTGGGGTCCAGATTGGGCACTTCACATCCCTGCCCCGGTTCGAGGCGGCCGGGAGGGTCACTAATCTTGGTCGCCACGATGCCTATGTGGTTCCCACGGGAGGCTGCCTGGAAGTGGACGGGCGCCTTCTGGAGAAGGTTCTCCTTCCATAGCCGTCGTTGCCTGGGCTGCTGCCGCCGTCACCGCCTCATCGAGTTCGTCCAAGGCTATGGAAACAGATTCCGGACCCTCGCGGGCGGCACGGTCCAGGCGTTCAAGCAACCCACAAAGTCTCGTGATATTAGATTCAGGCATTACTTCAAGATTCGGCACTGGAACATCCAAGAGGTCTCGTGGCTCGAATTTTCGCAGACCCCCGCCATAAACCCGCTGCTGCTGCTCGCACAGCCGTTGGACTACCCGGCTATTGAGGCAGGCGACTAATGCCCCCGCAAATTCGGCTTCCTGCCCGCGCGGGTATATACAGTGGAAGGTGGTGAGGTTATAGACGCCCGCTCTGTTCCAGACGAACTTGAGGCGACTACGGCCAAACACCGCCGCCCATATTGGCGCCGGAGGCCGAGACTCCATCTTGTACCAAGGCGACCTGGCCGCCAAGAGATACCGGCGAGGAAGGCCTTGGGCTTCGCCTTGGGACACATAGGCCATCTCGGCACGGGTGAGTTTTCCTTCCAGCGCGGCCAAGTACGCGGGGCGGCCGGCAGCAGCCAAGCGGGCGAAGTCCTCTTGGTCGAATACAAACCCCTCTGCGTCCATGGCCTTGCCTACGCAAGGCTTGAGATGTCGTTCGTCAATTCCGCAGCGCTTCGCGGCAGCGGCCGACAGGTGGAAAAAAGCATTTGCCCCTGTCGCAATCCCGCGGCAAGTCGTTGCCAGATGGGATAAAGGAACCAAGCCTTCCGGCCGGGCCTGAATCCCGTTCTGCAGCACATAGTCCCATTTCTTCTGCGAGAGAATACCGTGAACGGGTAGAACGTGTCTGGCAATGCCATCTGCCATCATGGAATCGCCCGCCAAGACCCGTCGGAGCACATCCAGTGCTATGCCGTCGTGCACAAACACGGCCTGCAAGACCTCGGATGGCCGTGCGCCAGCCCTGTTCTTCTCGATAAAGAGCAGGCAGGCCGTGGTCAGCGCATCCTCGAAGATAAGCGACGCGTGTGAGAAATACACCAACTGCGTCAAGAGGCCGTTGGTCAGCAGGAACTCCTTGATGGGCATCCCGAAGTTGGCATTGAGCCATTCCCCCGGAACGATGATGGCCGCCCGTCCCCCAGGCGCCAGTCTCCGGCATATCTCCAGGATGAACAGGCCGTATGCATTTGTGAGGCGCGAAAGATGCACGCCGTTACGGTTGCCGACCGCGCGGAAAACATCGTGCGAGTAAAGCATGTCATGGTGGCGGAGATACGGCGGATTGGCTATGGCGGCATCAAAGAGCGCGGGGGAGTCCCACGAGAGGAAATCGCAACACAGAAACGTGGCGGCGGCTCCCAGCGATTCGCGCGCTGCGGCCAGGATCACTTCATCTTTGTCAAGGGCGGTTACCGTGCAACCTGGGACCCGCTGTAAGAAATGGCGCACCAACACGCCAGTACCAACTGCTGGATCCAGCAGCGTCTTGGGGTTGCACCCTGAGACCCAGTCACACATCAACTCGGCTATCGGCGGCGGGGTGAAGAACTGCCCATAATGTTTCCGGTGTTCCGTCGGCACGCAGGCTGCATACGAGACCTCGGGTCTTGCGGGGTCGAATTCCGGCGGCAGCCTCATGGCCTCCGGGGAACTACCGCCCTCGTCGAACAACAGCCCGACGCCCCGGCCGTAAGCGTTAAGACGGTCCTTCTTGCTGCCGGGCCTTCCCATACCGGACACCTCCGATGCTATATATAGTCTTCATGCGAATGTGCGTCAACCCAAATCCAGCAAAATAAAGGGAGAACAGAATAAAGGGGCATTCTACTTCTTCGCCTCCCTTGGGCGGCCGGCTGAAGCGGTCCCGGCCCGCGTAGTCGTCGTTTGACCCGTACGTCAAGGTCAGGCCTCCCCAAACGGCCGGATGGGCTGCGTGGATTATTGTACCGGCCCCCGGATACGTGTAAACGGCAAAACGTCAAGGCAAGGCTCCCGCAAGGCCGCAAAGGCGCCAAGATAAGCAGCAGAGAACAGCCGAGAACTGATTCCTGTCCTCTCTCTCTGCGGCTTTGCGGCCCGCCACGGCGGGTCTCCGCTCCGCTTCAACTTTGCGTGCGGATTTCGTCAGCCGTTTCCGATGCCTTTCGATGCAAAGCCGGGGCGCGCCCCGGCCTACTTGTTCCGGTGCCCAGTCACTCAGTCACTCAGTCACTTAGTCACCCAGTCACCCTGAAGAGGCTTGAGGCTGGAGACCGGAGGCTGTAGGCCCGCCGCTCGCAGCATCCTTCTTTCCGTTCAATCCGCAATCCACAATCGAAACACCCCCTACATATAGTGTTCCCCGCCCCCGCCTATTGTGGTCGGATGCCCGGCACCTGATTATTCTTCGGGCTTCCGCCCCGGCCCGGATATACTTACATATCTATCGAGCAGTTCACCTATATCCATTCATTAGTGTAAAATTCGGTGAAAAAACGATCTAAAGCCGTCAAGAACCGGTCCTAAACCGATCAAAACCGATCTAAAACCGTGCAAAATCGTCTTGCCCATCTTAACACCAGGACCCTCGAACCCCCTTGGCGCTAGCGCCAGGGGGGTTTGGGGGTCCGAAAACGGTTTTTTTTCGCCTCCCGGAGGTCAAAATCGGCGCGGGCGTTCCTGCGGGGCGATACTTAAGTGAACAAGCAGGCACGGAGGCACGGAGGGACGGAGCGACGAAGGGAAAGGCAAGACGGCACTCAGGCACTCAGGTACTCAGGCACTTGCCTTACAGCGTGCTTTGCGGGTCAACGTCTATGGCCATCTGGACGCTGCCGGGTGGGGCGAGGTCGCCGCGGACCGTGTCCCAGAGGTGGAGCATGGCCTTGGCATTGGGGGCCTTCAGGAGGAGGTGGTATCGCCAGAAGCGGCTGAGTTTGGCCAGGGGGCACGGCTGCGGGCCGAGGATCTGGATTCCGGCGATGCGCGCGGGTTCCATGAGTCGTCCGGCGACGATCTGTATGGCCTCTGCGGCCTTTGCGCGGCTCTGGGAGCGGACGATGATGCGGGCGAGTCGTCCGAAGGGCGGGTATCCGCGAGCGCGGCGGGCCTCCAACTCGTCCTTTGCGAAGGATTCGTAATCATGCTTGGCGGCAAGTTGAATCGCCAGGTGTTCCGGCTGGAAGGTCTGGATGAAGACGCGGCCGCCCTTTGGTCCGCGGCCTGCGCGGCCGGCGACCTGGGTGAGGAGTTGGAAGGTGCGTTCGTTTGCGCGGAAGTCGGGCAGGCTTAGTGCGACATCGGCGTTGATGACGCCGACGACGGTGACGTTGGGGAAGTCGAGGCCCTTGGCGACCATCTGTGTGCCGATGAGGATGTCGATTTCGCCGTCGTGGAACGCCGAGAGGATGCTCTCGTGTCCGCGTTTGCGCATGGCATCGGAATCCATGCGTCCGATGCGGATTTCGGGGAACTTCTTAAGGACCTCTTCCTCGACGCGCTGGGTGCCGGTGCCCCAGTAGTTGACGGTCTCGGCCGAGCATGCGGGGCACCGCTGGGGCGGGGCCATCTTGCGGCCGCAGTAGTGGCACTGGGCGATGCCGGGCTTGGCGTGGTAGGTCATGCCGACGTCGCAGTCGGGGCACTTCTCGACGTGTCCGCAATGGACGCAGAAGAGGTGCGTGGCGAAGCCGCGGCGGTTCAGGAACAGTATGGTCTGCTCCTGCCTTCGCCATGCTTCCACGATGGCGGTTTCGAGCGGCTGCGAGAGGACGTGGTGTCCCTTGCGGACGGTGGCCTCGGCCCGCATGTCAACGATCTGGACCGGCGGCATGGGCCGGCCGCCGATGCGGCTGGTAAGGCGGGCCTCCTGGTAGTGGCTCATGGTGCGGACGTTCTGGAACGATTCGAGGCTTGGGGTGGCGGACCCGAGGATGACGGCGGCGCCCACCAGGTTGGCGCGCATGATGGCGACGTCGCGGCCGTGGTATCGGGGTGCGGTGTCCTGCTTGAAGGAGTTCTCGTGTTCCTCATCAATGACGATGAGGCCGAGGTCTCTGACGGGTGCGAATACGGCGCTGCGAGCGCCGATGACGACGTCGGCGCGGCCCTCGGCGATGTCTCGCCACTGGCGGTGCCGCTCGGCGTCGGATAGGTTCGAGTGGAGGACGGCGACGTTCGTGAAGCGTTCGCGGAATCGGCGGATGGTTTGGGGGGTGAGGGCGATCTCGGGCACCAGAACGATGGCCGTCTTGCCTTGCGCCAGGACGTGCCGCACGGCGCGCAGGTATATCTCTGTCTTGCCGCTGCCCGTGACGCCCTGCAGGAGGAAGGTGTGCCGACGCGGCCCGTCGAGGTCCTCGCGAAGTGCCTGCCAAACGATCTCCTGCTCCGGGGTCAGGTGCGGGGGGATAGCCGGCACAAAGGCCTGCCCGGCCAGTGGGTCACGCCACACCTGACGCTGGGAGAACT
>CAYGWP010000601.1:0-8707 GCA_964353455.1 uncultured Anaerolineales bacterium | reverse complement strand
GTCGAACCCCTCTGGCGCTAGCGCCAGGGCCGTTTTGGGGTCCGAAAACGCGTTTTTTTGCCGTTTCGGAGGTCGAAATTGACGTAAGTGTTTTTGCAAAAATGGCACTTACGTTCGTCCGAGTTTGGCCGCTGCCGCGCGGACTGGTCTCTCGCCCCGTTACCGGATCTTGTACGAGACCGTCATTCCGTCGTTCTTCTCCATCGAGGCCCGGATGGTGGCGGTGTCGAGGTCGGGGCTCGTCTGGACGAAGTCGAGGAAATCCTTCATCGCGTTTGCCGACCTGATGACGTTGTCGGCGCAGATGACGGCGCCGGCCTTCAGTTTCGAAGCGATGAGTTGATAGTACTTCAGGTAGTCTTCCTTCTTCGCGTCTATGAAGACGAAGTCAAACTCGCCCTCAAGGGTCGGAAGGACCTTCAGGGCATCCCCCTCGATGCAGGTGACGATCTTGTCGAGGGAAGTCTTCTGGAGGTTCTCGCGGCAGACCTTGACGGCGGCCGGGTCGATTTCGAGGGTAATCAGTTTGCCGCCGGTCCGCTCGAAGGCGATGCCCATGTTGATGGCGCCGTAGCCGTGGTACGAGCCGACCTCGACGCCGCGCTTCGCCCCGCGGGTCTCGACGAGGATCCTGAGGAGCATGGCGTCGCCGGCGGTGGTGCTCAGGCCGCCGCGCTTGAGGTCCTTCAGGAACTCGGCCCGCATCTCCTCGATGGTGCGCGGCTTCTCGGGCGTCTTGGCCTCTGCGGCCGCGGGCTTCTCCTCCGCCGCCAGTTTGGCCGCCATTGCCGAGAACATGCCGGCGGCCGCTGCCCCGGCCACAAAGTCACGCCTCGAAATCGGATCGCTCATTCCCGGTCTCCCTTCCTCGATATGCCTGTGTCGTGCCCTGCCGCCGAAGATGGCGGATGATTATCCATCCGCCGCGTGAGCCAAGCAAGAATAACATCACGGCGTCCTGCTCTGCTACGACCTGAAGGCGAAGTAGCGGCCGTCGGAGGGTCATTCCGGCCTTCAGTAACGCCCTCCCTTGTCCAGGGCCGCCTGCTGGCTGAACATCTCGCCGGCCTTCGCCTTCGAGTTCGGGCCGAAGAAGATGTTCTTCCACGCTGCCTTGGCGGCGGGGTCCTCGTACATCACGCCGCCCTTGCGGAAGTGGTCGAACTCGACGCCATCGACCACCACGCCGCGCGCCAGGAAACAGTCGATGCCGCGCGGCAGGGCGTCGAACCACTTGAACCGCTGGGCGGCATCGGGCGACCGCTCAAGTTCGCGTTTCTCCCCCTCGGAGCCGGGCGTCGGCCTCAGGTAGAGGGCCTCGCGGTCGCCCACGCCGTCGGGCTGGACCGAGAAGACCAGGCGGGCCCGCGTCACATCCTGCGCGTAGGAGCGCAGCGTGCTTCCGGCGCTGACCACCAGGGAGGGAACGCGCGGGTACGTCTCCGCCCCGCCGCCGTGGCCGGAGCGCGATCCGCCGCCGGCGTACGATGCGGCCGAGTGGTTCTTCATGCCGAGGCCGAAGACGGCGCTGCGCGTAAGCGGCCGCTCGGGCAATCCGCCCTGGATCGTGCCGCCGGCGACGGTCATGTCGGGCGAGCCGAAATTATTGACCCAACTACCGAAGTAACCGCCGTCCATGATTGCCAGGACGCCGCCGCGGTCGATGGTCGGCGACGCCGCGCGCCCGGGCTGGAGGCGGCTGTCGGGGCCGACGATGACCGTGCATCCGAAGACGCGAAACTCATCGAGCACCGTCACGTGGCCGCGGAACTCGACCGACTTGCCCCTGTCCTTATTGAAGGTGAAGTACTGTGAGACCATGAGTCCTCCGCCGCGATTGCCCGGCAGGTTGGCGTTTCGCGTGCCGGCCTCGCCGGGGACGGTCATGACGTTGTCGTTCCGGAAGAAGGTGTGTCGTGCGCCGAGGAAGCCGGTGGCCCCCTGCGAATCGGACTGCCCACCGCGCTTGATCCAGACGTTGCCGTAGATCTTGCGTCCGCGTCCGTCGCCGCCGCCGACGAAGCCCGCGCCGGGCTCGATGGTGACGTGGCGGCAGACCTCCAGGATGTCGGTGCCGCGGAAGCCGACGCTGTAGCGGGTATCGCAGCCGGGAAAGAGCAGGTCGGTGTTCTCGTCGAGGACGAGTTCCTCGGCGGGCTTGCCGTCCTGGAGCCAGTTCTTCGGGTCGGTGACGTCAATCGCGCCCCGCCCTGACTTACTGGCGGGCGTGCCGCCGCTCTTGCCTGGGTTCGCCCAGACGTACAGCCGCGCCTTCGGCCAGGTCTCGCCAAGGAAATACTCCTTGCCCGTGAGGTTCGGCCAGAGGGCCTTGTCACTGAACATCGGGTTGTGGGCCGAGGCCTTCGCGTAGTTCGGCGAATCCTGCGGCGCGGGCGCGGCAGGAAGCGCCGCGGTCATAACCACAATCAATCCCGCGAAGGATCCCCACGAAACCCCGAAACGGCGATGACTCACGCGCAGCCTCCCTCGCAGTAACCACTCCGTCATCCTGCGGATGCTGAACCGGATGCTCGGATTATATTGCATCGAGCCACGCACGCAAGGCCGCAGCGTCGCGGACCATCTGCCGCGGTTCGTCGCCGATGACGAACTCAAGGTGGGCGAACATATCGCCCGCCCCGGCCGCCGCCGCCAGGTACCGTTTCCACGCAGCCTCCCCCGCGGCCAGGGGCAACCTGCCCTCCGGCGACCAGTGGAACACGTGAAGGCCCGCGAGGCGCGGCAGCGCGGCCTGGAGGTCACGCAGGCAGGCGTCGGGCGGAAGGTTGGAGCGCGGCTGCCAGTAGGTGCGAAATGCAGGGTGGCCGACCGCATCGAAGAGCGCGGTTGCCGACGCCGCCGTGTCCGTAAGGGTATTGCCGTGCCACTCGGTGGCGATGCGGAGTCCCTTCTCGCCGGCCATCTCGGAGAGGCGGCGGCCGTCTTCGGCCACGAGCCCGCGGAACGCCGCATCGGCCTTGTCGGACGCCATGCGGCCGGCCCAGACGCGGATGATCGGCGCACCGAGCGATAGCGCCGTCTCCAGCACCCGCGCGAAGAGGTTCGGCGGTTCCTGCCCCAGGCGGTAATACGAGCCGTAGGACGCGACCACAAGACCCGCAGAGCGCGTGAGGTCCGCCGCACGCCGCGCGGCCGCAAGGTCGCCGGGCGGGACATGGATGTCGCCGCCCCACTCGATGCCCGCAACTCGGGCCTCGGCCGCCCAGCGGACAATCTCCTCGGGCGCGAGGCGGCGGAACGTCACAGAGGTCAGCCCCGGGCGGATCACGCGCCGTCACCCCTTCTTCAGCATGGCCTCGCCGAGCAAGGCAAATGCGTGCATGAGTTTGGCGCCGCGGAAGTAGAAATCCGGAAACGGGTCGCCGGCAGCCGTCGCGAGGGGCGTGCCGCGCGCGAGGGCCTTCGGCAGCGGGCAGGTGTCGTCGCAGAAGTCGCCGTATGCGCCCCGTGCCATGGTCTGGGCGGCCTCCAGGTAGGCCACGTTTCCGTACTGGCGGTAGGCCTTCACCCAACGGATGATCTCGTCGGCGTACTGGCCTGAGAACCGCTGCTTCGGCAGGTTAGCCGCCCGCCCCGCGGGGGCGGGGGCGGCGATCGGCGGCGCTGACGACTTCTGCGGCCCGCCGCAGACCTCCGACAGCCGCCGCAGGCGGGCCGCGATCTGCGGGGCGGCCTGCGCGAGTTGATCGGCCACCTCCGCGGCGTGGCGCGACAGGCGCACAGACTCCTCCGGCACCTGTTTGCCCGGGTCGTTGCCCGCAAGTTCCGGCGCAAAGGTGAACGGGAAGAATCCGTACTTCTCGGACCGAGATATGGCCATATCGAGAACGTTGCCGAACACCCCCTCCATCTGCTTCTTGAAGTCGGGGCGCTCGGAAGCCAGGTACGCCGCCGCCCAGACCCGCAGGTACGCGCCCAGGTGGCCCGCCAAGGCGGGATCGCTCCCCTTGCGGTCGTCCTTGCCGGTGTAGTCGCCGTGGCGGCAGTAGTACGCCCGGTCCTTGTCCCAGAAATGCGCGTTCCAGATACCCAGGGCGTACCGCTCAAGGGGCGTCGGGTCGCCGGCCCTTGCGGCCGGGATCCGGGCGAGAATGTCGAGGAACGGCACGTTGTCCTTGATCTCGTGGTAGCACGCCGCATAGAGATATTGCGATGGGCCGTCGAAGTAGGTCGGGCAATCGTACTGGAAGTCCCAGCCCAGGTGCTCGCCCCACGGATACAGCCCGGCCGGCCCCTGCGTGTTGCGGAACCACCACTGGAGGGCCTTCTCGGCTTCCGCGCGATAGACGGGGATGCCCGTGATGCGCGTCAGGTCGAATAGCATCTCGTACAGTTCGCGGTCCTCGTACGGGTCGCAGCCATAGACGGTGACCTTGTGCGGCCCCTCGGCGCCCAGGCCGGGCGGATAGTTGGTGCAGGCGTTGAAGTTGAACATCCTGAAGGGCGTGGTCATGTAATCGGCTGTGCGGTTCGGCTCGGCGAAAAGCGGATACGGGGTGATTTTCGGTTCGCGCTCGCGCGTGAGCGAGTTCGCGAAGAGCGGGCTCTGGACCTTGCCGTACCGGTCGCGGCCGTACTTGATCATGCAATCGGCGAAGTCCATGGCGATCTTCAGGTGGTCGAGGGCGGTTGCGCCCGGGGCATCGGCCGCCGGCGCCGCGCGGGCCGCCAGGAGGAACGCCGCGGCCGCAGCGCCGCACAGAACCAGCCATCGCACGCGCTTCATGGCACGGTTTCTCACTACCGCGGCTCCACTCGGCGCTTCTGGTCCGGGTCGAGGATCTGCTGATAAACCACCTTGTATGCCTCAACGTCCTCGACGCTGCGTTCGGGCGTGTTGTTGATCCTGGCGTAGGCCTCGCCCCTGGAGGCGCAGAGGTCGCGTATTTTCTGCCGCTGCTCGGCCGTCAGGGTCGAGGCGATGGGCGCCAGTCGGTCGAAGATGTACTTGCCGAGTCTGGCGGCGCCGAACCCGGCCTTGGCTTCGGTCGGAATCATTGAGATGAGTTCGTCAATCTTTTCGCGCTTGTACTTCTCGAGTTCCTTTTTCTTTTCGGCGGCCTTGCCCTTGTACTCGCCGTAGAGGGGTTTCTCGGCCTCGATCGTGGTGTGCTTGAACTTCATGCGCAGGCTATCGTACTGCTGGAACTCGGCCGCCATCTGGAGGACCTTGACCTCGACGGCGGGCGCCTCCTCGGCATACTTCCTGCCGATGGGGGCAAGTTGCTCCGCCGTCATCCGCGCCCCCGACGCAACCAGCGCGAAGGCCTCGGCGTACGTCAGGTCGCCGGGGTTTTCGACCGTCACGACGACCGGCTTCGGCTTCTTGGCCGCAAGCGGACCGGGGACCTCGCCCTCCCACGCCTTGCCCGTGAGGGCCTTGTACACCGTGGCGGCGATGACGGTGGCGCCCTCGGTGTTCGGATGCAGGCCGTCGGGGAACAGCGGTTTCTTTCCCGCCAGCGGCGCGTAGAGGTCCAGCATGCCGCAGCCCATGTCCTTTGCGATCTCGCCGATGGTCTCGATGACGGGCTTATAGTTGGCCTCGCGCTCGGCCCCGGCGGCCCACGGGGGCGTGCACAGGAAGATGCGGGGCTTGCTGGGAAGTTTCTGGTACTCCGACACGAGGTCGCGGTAATCGCGGGCGAACTCCTTCCCCTGGCTCTCCTTGGCGACGGCGGCGGCATCGTTCGTGCCGAGCACGATCACAACCACATCCGGGCAGAACGCGCGGGAGGTCTTGAACTCCGGGAATCCCCAGTACGGGCGGCGGGCGCTCTTAAGGGCCTGTGCGTAACTCTTGCCGAAGTTGCGGGCGTCCCACTTGTCATCGAGCATGCGGTCGAGTTGGTCGGCCCAGGCCCAGCCGCCGGGCGCGCCGACGCCCTCGGTGATGCTGTCGCCGATGCAGGCGACGCAGATGGGGGGCTTATAGTCCGCCAGGTTGATGGGTGCGTTTGCGTCGGCGGCCAGCGCGGCAGCGGCTATCATCGCCAGGACGGGCAGCGCCAGAAGTGTGCGGCGATGGGTCATTGATGGTTTTCCTCCGAGAGAATCTTTTCGCAGGGGCCTACTTGTCGCTGGTTGCGCCCGGCCGCTCCTTGTTCGGGTTGAGTTTCGGCGTCTCGTCGATTGCGGCCGGGGCCGCGCCGTCGGTGATACCCAGCCGCTTCCTGTCTTCCTCGAGGCGTTTCTTCTGGACCTCGGGGTCGAAGTCGTAACGGTACGGCACCTGTTGGCCGATGGGCGTCTTCAGGTTCCTGTGGATCGTTCCGTGTGCGATGGCCAGCAGTGCCTGGGCGCCGTCGTTGGTGTTCCGCATCGGCTCGCCGAACATTTCGTCCCAGGCCATCTTGGCCCAGCCGACCTGGTTGTCGCCGTAGCCGTCGTAGGCCGGCAGGTACGGGGCCTCGGAGGGCTTGGAGTCATCATCGGTGGCCTTGCCGTCGCGGACCCAGCACCAGGTGCGTCCCTTGTTCTCGGCCCAGTCGAGCCAGAGGCGGCGGGAGCAGAGGATAATGGCCTTCTTGGCTATGGCCTTCTCGGACTCGGGCAGTTTGTTCCACTTGTAGAAGATGGAGTTGGGGCTGTTCGGGTCGCTCTCCCGGTGATAGCGGAAGAGGGAGTTGATGATGGAGAGTCCGTCCCACGTCCCGTGGAGCGACGGCTGGTTGCGCCAGCCGATGAAGAGGCCGCCGGTGTAAAGGATGCGGCCGTCCTTGACGATGCGGATGTCGGACTCCGTGCCGCCGTACTGCTTGCCGATGCCCTCAAGGTAGTCGGCGCTGGGCGGGTCGAGGTAGCGGTCCTCGGCACAGATGATCCACGGCAGCGTGAGGACCGAGACGACCAGGTCCTGGGCACGCTCAATAGTATAGATATTGTCAACCTTAAGTCCGATTGCGCCGAACTTGGTGCGGAGGAAGTGGAACACGCAGGCCATGTCGGCCTTGTTGCCGCGGTACTCGAGCATCCCCGCGGGGTTAATGGTGCTTATGACCGTCTTCTCGGCCGCGCGCTTCCACTCCTCGTTCACGAGCGCCTGCTTGACGGCCGGGTCGATCTCCGGGCCGCTATCCACGAGCCGCTTGAAGGTGCCGAGCCACGCGATGATGCGGTGGCCCTGGTTCGACGGCGTTGTCCCTTCGTACACCGGCGACTTGCTGGGTTTCCAGACCTTGTCGTCCGAGAAGTACCCGTTCCACCACTTCTTGAAGTTCTCCGGGTCGCTGCCGATGGCATAATACCACTGCGCGAAATCGACGAACTTGCCGTCCTTTCCGATGATGGGGAACGCCTTGGGCTTCTTCGGGTCGGCCCGCAGGATGGCCTGCGACCGCTTGGGGCTGAACTCGCCCGGAGGATACAGGCTGTACTTGAATTCGTAGTTCGGGATGCGCGGGTCGATGGCCAGCGCCGCCGCACACTGGACGGCAACCAGCACCAGCGCTAGACCCATGAGCCTCAGCGAACTGCACGTCATATCGGCCTCATGCAATAGGAGTCGCGTAGGCCGGGGCGCGCCCCGGCCTACATGATCGGACTCATCCGGCCCAAACACACCCGGTGGCATAACGCAAAGTGCACTGCATGGCCAACGGCTATTTCATCGCCAGTGGGCCGGCCTCGGCCTCCGAGACGACGCGGAACCCGACGTTGAAGACCCGCTCCCACGGCGGATAACTCAGGCGGAACGCCGACCGGGCACGCTCCGGACGGTCGTAGAACGATCCGCCGCGCACCACCTTGCGGCCGTCGGGGCCGCCGGCATCGCGGCCGTCGGCGGCGTTGTATGGATACGGCCTGTACGTGCTGAGGGTCCACTCCCCTACGTTTCCGTGCATATCAAAGAGGCCCCATGCGTTGGCCTGGTACTTGCCGACGTTTTCGGTGACGATCGCGCCGTCGCTAGAGTTGCGGATGCTGGGAATCCAGCGCGGCGAGTTGCCGCGGCAGAGGTTGTTTACGCGTTCATCGGCCAGGTTGGCGAACCTGCCGAAGTCGGCGCTCGTCGGGCCGAAGAAGAGCGGCGTGGCCGCGCCCGCGCGGCAGGCGTATTCCCACTGGGCCTCGGTCGGAAGGATGAACTTGCGGCCGGTCTTGGCCGAGAGCCAGCGGCAGAACTCCATCGCCTGCTGCCACGAGATGCGGATGACCGGCTGCCGCGGACGGTTGGCTATCTCGCCACGGTTGCTCTGGTCCTTGTTGAACACGCTGATGAAGCCGCTGTCGTGCGTCGGGTCGAATATGGCGAACTGGTCGTTCGTGATTTCGAACCGCCCCATCCAGAACGGGCGGTCGATGCGGATGCGGGTCTGCGGCGCCTCGTCGGCCCAGCCCGCGGGGTCGCCCATGACGAACTCTCCCGCCGGAATGAGGACGAGTTCCAGTTTCACGCCGCCGCCCAAATCGATCGCCGTCTCGGGCTTCTGCGCCTGAGTGCCGACCGGCCGCAGGGTGCCCGACTGCCGCCGCGCGGCCTCTTCGGGACCGAACGGCCAGCCGGGGATCGTGATGGCCGCCGCAGGGGGAGGCAGCGGCTGCGGCGCTACCGGCACAACCGCCACGGCCGGCATCGACGGATAAACCTCCGGATCGAAGTCGAGTCCGGCGTATTGCCTCAGCAGGTCCACGCGGCGCTGCTGACCTGCGCCGGCAATCTGCCGGTGCTCGCTCCACGTGCCGT
>CAYGWP010000600.1:0-3131 GCA_964353455.1 uncultured Anaerolineales bacterium | reverse complement strand
GAACACACGGGAAACTGCGGAATACCGCGGGAATCATGCCGTCAGGGCGCGCGGGTGCGCCGACGGATTGTGGAAAGAGACGGTATCAAGGACGCCAAGAGCGCCAAGAGCGCCAAGAGCGCCAACCCCTGGAAATTGGCGCCCTTGGCGCTCTTGGGCGGGGCAGGAGATCTGATTGGGGCGGAAGCGGGGGGGACCACAACGGATTGTGGCAGGAGGCGCTCGCGCCACAATTTCTCGGCTCGCCCCCCGGATTGCGCCGGATGGCAGTCACACCTTGAATTCGTCGGGCGCGTACTCAAGCCGCTTGGCCTGGACGACCGCCTCGTTGACCTTCAGGATCGTGACGGCCGACTCGTAGCCGACCTCGCCGGGGCAGGCGAGGGGCACGCCGTCGCGGATGGCCGCAATGAAGTTCTCGATGTGAGGCATGTGCTCGGTCTTATCGAACGGAGGCACGGTGTCGATGGGCAGAAAGTAGCGCCCCGGAGGCGGGTCGGGGGAGTGCCTTGCCGTGATGCCGTTGTCATCATCGGCCTTGGCGTCGGCGGGCTTTGCGGCCGGTGCGGCGGGGGCTGCGGGTGCGGCGGGCGCGGCGGCAGGCGCAGCGGCCGCAGCCGGCTTCGGCGTGGTCTTCTCCCAGGCGGCCTCGGGGGCCGACGGCTCGCGGCGGATTCCGCCCACCTTCGCCATCTCGGAGATGATGATCGATCCCTCGTTGCCCATGAACGTCTCGGTGTATCCGCCCTGGCTCGTCGTGGTCAGCACCTGGTAGAAGCCGCGGACGATGTGCTTCTTGCCTTCCCAATCATATTCCCACTCGAAGATGGCGCTGACGTTGTCGAACCACTCCTGGCCCTGGTAGAAGTCGAGGCCCCCGGCCGCGATGACGGCCCGCGGCGAGGCCTTCAGGAACCAGTTGAAGATATCGACCTGGTGCGACCCGAGGTCGGCCATCAGGCCGCCGGAGAACTTCTTGTAGCGGCGCCAGTTGCGCAGGCGGTCCATCGTGTCGTAGCCGAACCTCTTGAGAGTGGCTTCGTCGAGTTCCTGGTCCTTCGGGCAGCCGACGTCGAGGCGCATCGGACGGTTCCACTGGCCCGACAGGAACGACGGCACGCCGCAGGCCTTCTTGTTGCGGAAGAAATCCATCGCCAGGTGATAGCGCGGGTTCGAGCGCCGCTGGTGCCCGATCTGGAGCAGTTTCTTGGTTTCCTGGGAGGTCTTGACCATCTGCCTCGCCTGCGCCAAGTCGTTCGACATCTCCTTCTCGCAGTACACATGCTTGCCGGCCTTCATGCACGCCATGGCGTGCTCGGCGTGGACCCAATCGGGCGAGGCGATGAAGACGGCGTCCAGGTCCCTCTCCTTCGCAAGCATCTCCTGGTAATCGGCATAGCCGCCGGCTTGGTACCCGTACTTCTTCAGGGTCCGCGTGACGCGGCCCTGATTGTACGGCCAGATGTCGCAGACCGCGACGAACTTCAGGTTCGGGATCTTGAGGGCGTTCGTCAGGAGCACCTGGCCCTGCGTGCCGACGCCGATGAAGGCGACATTGAGGTCCTTCGATGGGGCCTTTGCGGCCTCGCCGAGAATAACCGGCGCCATGGCCAGCCCTGCCCCGAACGCGCTGCCGGCCTTCAGGAAGTTCCGCCTGGTGATCGACATGGGTCCCTCCCTTTCCGCGCTGCCCGGCCAGGCCTGCCTTGTCAGATATGTAGTTTCGCTATCTTCTTAAACACGCGGGGAACTACGGGGTGCCGCTGGAATCGCACAAGAAAGGGCGGCTTGATGGGTCGTATGCGTTTGGCGTGGTGCAGTTCACCCCTCTCCCCTTGTGGGAGAGGGGCAGGGGTGAGGGGTGGCGCGGCGGCAACCCCTCACCCGGCCTTCGGCCACCCTCTCCCGCAAGGGGAGAGGGTTAACGGCTACAGATGCCACGGGGCGCGCATCGGCACATCGACGAAGCGGTTGGCCTCGGCGTCGCCGGGGAACTCCTGGGCCACGGGGTCCCAGCGGAGTTTGCGGCCAAGGCGGATTGAGATGTTCGCCAGGTGCAGCAGCGTGACCGAGCGGTGGGCCTCTTCGGCGTTCGGCTTTTCGCCGGGGGCGCGCGACCGGGTCTTCACAGCGTCGTAGAAGCCGATGAGCCGCGGCGGCTCCGGGAAGGATGCCAGGCGGTCGAGGAGGTCGGGCGGGTCAGTCGAGAATCCGCCTCGGCCGCCGGCGCTGCGGAACACCTTGCCCTTGGGGCCCTCGACGAAGGCCGGTTCGCCCGGTTCCTCGTCGCCCCACTCGCCGCTCTCCAGGGTGATAGTGGTGCCATCGGCATACGTTAGAACGATTCGGCCCCACATGCCGCAGGCGTCGCTTTGAGGAGGCCAGGGGGCGCTCGCCTGGACCTCGACGGGGCCGGTGTCGTCCTTGCCGAGGAAGTACTGGATGGGGTCGATCCAGTGCTGGCCCATGTCCGTCAGGCCCCCGCCGTCGTAGTCCCAGTATCCGCGGAAACTCCCGTGGACGCGGTGCGGATGATAGGGCTTGAGGGGGGCGGGGCCGAGCCAGAGGTCGTAATCGAGTTCCGGCGGGACGGGCTGCGGCTGAAGGTTCGTGCGGCCGCTCCACTGGCGGACCTTGAAGCCGTAGCCGGACTTTGGACCCATGTACACTTTTAGCGGCGTTCCGAGGGTGCCGCCGGCGACGAGTTTCCGCATCTTCTGCCACCCGCCGCGGCCGTACGTGTTGTGCATCACGATGCGGCCGTAGCGGGCGGCGGCGGCGATGACGGCCCGGCCCTCGCGGATGAAACGGGTCATCGGCTTCTCGCAGAACACGTCCTTTCCCGCCTGAACCGCCGCGATGGTGATGAGGGCATGCCAGTGCGGCGGGGTGCCGATGTGGATGACGTCGATGTCGCGGCGGTCGAGGACCTCGCGGAAGTCGGCGTAGCCACGGCAACCCGGGCCGGCCTTCTTGATCGCCGCGGCGAGGTGGTTCTTATCGACGTCGCACACGGCCAGTTGCACGGGGGGCTCGACGACGTGGCTCATTCCCTGGCTGCCGGTGCCGATGGTGCCGCGCGTTATTACGTCGCTGGGGGCCTTGTGCCCCTCGCCGCCGAGGACGTGCCG
>CAYGWP010000599.1:0-6600 GCA_964353455.1 uncultured Anaerolineales bacterium | reverse complement strand
ACGCCGTCGGACGCCGCCGCACGCACGAAATCCCCGGCGGCGGGCAGGAAACCTCCCAGACCCTCAACGCCATCCTCGTCGAGATGGACGGCTTCGAGACCAACGAGCAGGTCATCGTCGTCGGCGCCACGAACCGGCCCGACGTGCTCGACCCGGCCCTGCGACGGCCGGGGCGGTTCGACCGCGAAGTCGTTGTTTACCTGCCCGACATCAACGAGCGCGAGGCGATCCTGAAGGTCCACGCCAAGAAGATCAAACTGGCCCCGGTGGTGGACCTCTCTGTGGTGGCTCGCGGCACGCCGGGCTTCAGCGGCGCGGACCTTGCGGCCATCATCAACGAGGCCGCCATCCGCGCCACCATGGAAGGCAAGGAGGCCGTCGAGCAGATCGACCTCGAAGAATCGCGCGACAAGGTACGCTGGGGCCGCACAAAACGCAGCCGCGCCATGGACGAACACGACCGGCGCCTGAGCGCCTACCACGAGGCCGGACACGTCCTGATGTCGATCCTCCTGGAGCCGGACGTCGAGCCGCTGCACAAAGTCAGCATCATCCCGCGAGGCATGATGCTGGGGGCGACGATGTTCCTGCCTGAAAAGGACCGGTACACCATCGCGCGGCGGCAGTTGGTGGGACAGATCAAGGTGGCGTTCTCCGGCCGCATCACCGAGGAACTCTTCTTCGGCGACATCACAAGCGGCGCGGCCGACGACATCCGCCAGGCGACGAATATCGCACGCCACATGGTCTGCGACTGGGGCATGAGCGACCGCCTCGGCCCGGTCCGCTACGCGCCCAACGAGGAAGTCACCCCCTGGGGCGCCGAGGTCTATGGCGCCAGGGAACACAGCGACGAGACCTCGCACGAGATCGACCAGGAAATCGAGAGCATCATGCACAGTTCGTACGAGCAGGCGAAGTACCTGCTCGAGCGGAACCGGGCGGCCCTCGAACGCATCGCCGAGGCGCTCCTGAAACGCGAGGTCCTGAGCGCCGATGAGGTCCGCCGCGAAATCGACGGCATCCCCCTCGAAAAAGTGGCGCGCCCCGCCTAGGGCGGGCGGCACTGCCGCAAACGCCGCGCCGCCGCCATAGCGGCTATGGCGCGCCGGCGGCTGACCCGCAAGGACCGACACGTGCCTGACCTGGGCCTCAATGCTCGCGTTATCGCAGCCACCCCGGTTTCCACTCTCCTGGACGAGATGCGACGCTGCGGCGCCACCGAGTCGGGCATCCAGCGGATGCTGACGAAGGCCGAGGCGATCGCCGTGGCGATGGAGAACGTCGGCCGACGGCAGGCCAACCTCCTGAAGCAGGAAATGCTGGCCGCAGGCGGCGACGTCGCCGTCAGCCACGGCGTCTGCTCCGAGGAGGTCGCCGTGACCGGCGTGGTCCTCATGGGAACGCGACGGCAATTTGAATCGCTTCTCGCGCGGCTGGCGGTCGCCGACGCGCCAAAGCCGCCATGGCGACGGCGCGAGGAACCGTTTGACCTGCCCGCCTTGGCGGGGGAACTGCGGGCGGCGCTCGACGCCTGCTCGCGGCGGCACTTCGAAATCCGCATGCGCGACCGGTTGCTCGCGGTCGGGCCGAAGCCGGCCATCGTCGGAATCGTCAACGTCACGCCCGACAGTTTCAGCGACGGCGGACAGTTTGGAACTCCCGAACAGGCGATTGCGCACGGCAGGCAACTCGCTCTGGAAGGCGCGGACGTCCTCGACGTCGGCGGCGAATCAACCCGCCCCGGCAGCGATCCCGTCACCACCGAGGAGGAACTGCGCCGCGCCATCCCCGTCGTGGAGGGGCTGGCCGGCAGCGTCCAGGTCCCTATCAGCATCGACACGCGGCACGCGCGGGTAGCCCGCGAAGCGGTTGCGGCCGGCGCGTGCATCATCAATGACGTCACCGGGCTCCGTGGCGACCCCGACATGGCCCGGACCGCGGCCGAGACCGGGGCCGGCATCGTCCTCATGCACATGCTGGGCGAGCCGCGGTCGATGCAGGACAGCCCGCGATACGACAATCTGATGGCCGACATCTGCCGGTTCCTCCGCGGCGCCATCCGGGCGGCGCGGCAGGCGGGCGTGCCGGATGATGCAATCATTATTGACCCCGGCATCGGTTTCGGTAAGACTCTTGGTCATAACCTGGCTATCCTGGCGCGATTGGGGGAGTTGCGGACGCTGGGGCGGCCGATCATGGTCGGGCCGAGCCGCAAACGGTTCATCGGCCTGCTGACGGGGATCGAGACGCCCGCGGAGCGCGTCTGCGGGACCGCCGCCGCCTGCGCAATGGCCGTGGCCGGCGGGGCGGTGCTTCTACGGGTTCACGACGTGCGCCAGATGCGCCAGGCCCTGGCGGTGGCGGCCGCCGTCGCCGGCGCCGCCGAGAGCGTGTCATGAACGATGTGACGAACTATCTGGAGCGGCTGTACCAGACCTTCACGCTGAAGGATGCGCTGGAGGTCGCGCTGATGGGGGGGCTGATATACCTGGCCTACCGGAGCCTGCGCGGGACGCGCGGCGGCCGCGTGGTCCGCGGCTTCATTCTGGCGCTCGTGACGAGTTTCGTGCTCCTCCGCATACTGACCGAGTACCTGCACATGGAGCGGCTGAATTATCTCTATGGATTGGTCGTGCCGTGGCTCCTGGTGCTGGCGGTCATCGTCTTCCAGCCGGAACTGAGGCGCAGCCTGATGCGGCTGGGCGAGAACCCGCTCCTCAGGCTCTTCCTGCGGCATGGCGCATCGGCCTTCGTTGACCGGATCGTCCGGGCCGTGACGCTTCTGGCGCGCAACAAGATCGGCGCAATCATCGCGGTCGAGCGCGACAGCCCCCTGGCGGCCCTGGCCGAGAGCGGCATCACGCTCGACGCCGAGTTGACCACGGAACTCCTGACGACCATATTCTGGCCCGGCTCGCCGCTGCACGACATGGGCGTCGTCATCCGGGCCGGACGCATCGCCGCCGCAAGTTGCGAGTTCCCCCTGTCGCACCACACCATCATGGACCCGCACCTGGGGACGCGGCACCGCGCGGCCGTCGGCCTCACGGAGGAGTCCGACGCCCTCGTCATTGTCGTCAGCGAAGAGACGGGCACGATCTCGCTGGCCGTCGGCGGCGCCCTGGAAACGCCCCTGACGGCCGACCAGTTGCGCGCCCGCCTCATGGGACTCTTGCGTGCCGCCGAGGCGCCCCTGGCCGAGCACTCGCTGGAAGCGGCAAAGGGGCCGCCCACCGACCGGCAGGAACCCTCGCAGAACGCCGGCGCGCCGCCATGAGTGAAAGCGTCCGAACAATCCTGGCTGTAGCCGTCCTGACCGCGGCCATCTGGGTCTGGGCGGACCTCGAACAGACCGGCGACAGCGAAGAGCAGGTCCCGGTCAAGGTCGCTGTGCCGCCCGACTACATACTGCGGACCATTGTACCGGAGCGCGTCACCGTGGCGTTCAAGGGTCCGCGCGGCGCCATCCAGGACCTGAAGGCGTCGCCGGACGACATGGTCTGCCGGTTCGACCTTTCGGGGCAGGAACTGAAGGCAAGCCCGCTGGTGCTCCATGCGCGGGACGGCTTCCGCTCCTGGCCCGCCCGTCGGATCATGGTGACCGACGTCAAGGGAGACCGCGACGGTGAAGGCGACGTGGTCGTATGGTTCGACCGGCTCATTTCCGTCAAGGTCCGCGTGGAGCCGAAGGTGGCGGGCGCCGTGCAGATCGTTGCAACGGCACAGCCGGCCGAGGTCACGGCCCGCGTCGCGGAGTCGCAGTGGAAGGCCCTGCCGGAGGCCAAACGGTTCGCCGTGGCGACGCTCGACGCCAGTTCCATCGTCCCTCAGAGCGCACCCGTGGTGCGCGAGGTGCCGCTCGAGCGCAAACTCGGCGGCGACTCCGGCGCCGAGGCGGCGTTTGATCCGCCGATCGTCACGGTCACCGCGCGGGTGGAATCCCGCCTCGAGACGAAATCGCTGGGCCGGCTCCCGATCCTCGTCTCCGCCCCGCCCGACCTCTTCAGCCGCTACCGGATCGTCTTCCAGCCGGGCGTGGAACCGTACGTGGACCTGAAGGTCCAAGGACCCAAGGCGGACATCGAACGCCTCAGCCCGCAGGACATCCGCGTCCAACTCGTGTTGACGGCCGACGACAAGCCGGACCCAGCATCCTGGCTTCCGGGCAAACCGATGGTGGTGGGCCTGCCGCCCACCGTGAAACTGGTGGATCCGCTTCCAACCGTGAACTTTAACCTCGAGAGACAGAATGGAAAGCCGCCGACCCCCTAGGCAGGTTCCCGCATCCGCCCATACGGGCCGTATGGCGGAAGACTGGGCGCGAGAAGCCCTGGCAATTGGCGAGCGCGGCCGCGCTGCGGCGCGGCAACTCGCCGCCGCGAGCACAAACACAAAGAACGCCGCGCTGCGCGCGATGGCTGCCGGCCTGCGCGCCGGCGCCTCTGGCGTCCTCAAGGAGAACGCCGCCGACGTGGCCGCCGCCAGGGAGGCCGGCCAGCCGGCCGCGATCATCGACCGGCTGGCACTGACTCTGGACCGCATCGAGAAGATGGCCAAGAGCGTCGATGAGATCCTCCAACTCCGCGACCCGGTGGGCGAGATCATCGAAGGCTGCGTCCGGCCAAACGGTCTCATGATCCATCGCGTGCGCGTGCCGCTCGGCGTAATCCTCATCATCTACGAGTCGCGGCCGAACGTCACGAGCGACGTGGCGGCACTGGGCCTCAAGAGCGGCAACGCCGTCATACTGCGCGGCGGCAAGGAATCGCTGCGCTCGAACCTGGCTATCCACAGCCTGCTCGCCAACGCCGTACAGGGCGAGGGCCTGCCGGCCGATGCCATCCAGATGATAGAAACGCCCGACCGCCACCTCCTGGCGGCACTCCTCAAGACGGACCGCTTCATCGACGTCGTGATCCCCCGCGGGGGCGAAGCGCTCATCCGCGCCGTGGCCCAAGAGTCCACCATCCCGGTCATCAAGCACTACAAGGGCGTCTGCCACGTCTATGTCGATGAACTGGGGGACCTCGACATGGCCGAGGCCATCTGCTTCAACGCCAAGGTCCAGCGGGCCGCCACCTGCAACGCAATGGAGACGATGCTGGTCCATAAGAACGTGGCCGCGCGATTCCTGCCGCGCATCTGCCGGCGAATGGCCGAGGCGGGCGTTGAACTCCGGGGAGACGAACTCACCCGCCGCATCTGGCCCGACGCCAAGGCCGCCACCGAGGACGACTGGTACGCCGAGTACCTGGACCTGGTGCTTGCAGTCCGCGTGGTGGCTGATGTCCAGGAGGCGATCGACCACATCGCCAAGTACGGGTCGAACCACACAGATGCGATAGTCTCGGAGGACATCCGCCGAATCCAGCAGTTCGTCCGCGACGTGGATTCCTCCAGCGTCATGGTCAACACGTCCACGCGGTTCTCGGACGGCGGCGAGTACGGCCTCGGGGCCGAGGTCGGCATCTCAACCGACAAACTCCACGCACGCGGGCCGATGGGCCTCAGGGACCTGACGACCTACAAGTGGGTGGTCTATGGCAGCGGCCAGTTGCGCACGTAGGACGTAGGGTGCGTGCTTGCACGCACGCGGTCATGCGGACATTGGTGGTGCGTGCAAGCACGCACCTACATTACTTCCCGGATGGGCGGGCCTGCCCTTGGCGGAAAGTACGGACCTGTTCCTCGAGCGAACGCATCTCCGCGCGCATTGCCGGCCAGGCCGCGCGGAACTTCTCAACAGCCTCGTGGCGCTCCTCGGGCGTCCCGTCCACGTAAAACTCGTAGCGGCGACTGACGATGCGCTCCATGGCGGCCGAGGCGCGGAATCGCACCGTCCGGTCAGGGTCCTCAAGGGCCGCAAGCAGGGTGTCCACCTCATCGACGGCGCGAATCTGGCCGAGCGCCGTGGCGGCAGCCGCCCGAACGCTGGCGGATTCATCCTGCTTCGCCACAGACGCCAGCACGCGGGCCGCCTTCGCCTTTTCGACTCGCGGCAGGGCGATCGCAGCCGCCTCGCGGATCTCGCTCCGCGGGTCCTTCAGGGCCTTCTCGACTTGCGGCACCGCCTTGGCGCCGAGGCCGCCGAGGGCGCGGACGGCCATGCGGCTGACATCGGCGTCGGGGTTCTGGGCCTCGCGGGCCAGGCCGTCGGCATCTCCTTCGCGGGCCATCCGCTCGATGCGGGCCGCCGCCGATTCATCGCCGGAACACCCGGCCAGAATCGCGGTCGCCGCGGCGACCGCCAGCACAAGAAAAGCCGCCTCTCTCGTCATAAGCACCCTCGATCCACGGGAGCGGTGAGCGCGCCGGCGCGCCGCCAAAACGGCCCACCTAGTATGACAGCGCTACTTCGCGTTTTTGCGCGGCGGTTCTCCCGAACCGCCGCGTGGATTGCCGGTTATTCACACCACTATGCGGTATTCCGGCGCGGCCCGCCAGGACTAAGGGCGGGCCGCGCAGAGTATGAATCGTAGAGTCGAGGTCTGGCGCGGTGGGGTAGGTCGGGCATATCTGTTGGCCGCCCCTTTCGGTTGGCGGTGCCTCACTGGCCCGACCGTGCTCCGTTTCCAGAAGATCGCTCATCGAACCGGA
>CAYGWP010000598.1:0-3036 GCA_964353455.1 uncultured Anaerolineales bacterium | reverse complement strand
GTCCAATCTGAGTCAAACGGATTCGCGCCATGGGCGTCTTTGGGCCGGATAGTTGCTTGACTTTGTCGAAACCTGTGCTATATATACTTTGGGAAGGGGTTGCGGACGTGGCGGTGTAAGCGGCTGGTCTCCCGCGGGGGAGGCCGGCCCTTTTTGTTTTCGGCGTTGGGCAATCGGGGGAGGTCGGTCGAGCGCGACCGGTCTCCCCCTTCTGTTTTGCCCACGAGCGAGGGAACCGACCGCCGGCGTGTCCGGCGGTCAGTTGCCGGGACACCCGGCCGCCCTTGCGGCGCCTGCCTCAAAGAAAGGACACCCATGTCCGGCCGCGATTGCACTCCTTCCGCCCGTTGGGGTTTCTGGATGCTGATGGTCCTCCTGGCCGGCGCCGCGTCGCCGCTCTCGGCCATGCCGCCCATGTCCGATGGGGCGGATGTTCCCGGCTCGTCGGACCCGGCCGTATCCGATCCGGGCGGTCCGCCGCCGCCGTACGTCACCGTGATTTCGAGCGGCCCGTCGTCGAACCGCGTGGACGTGGTGTTCCTCGGCGACGGCTACACGGCCTCGGAGATCGACACGACGTACGCCCAGCACGTCTCGAACACGGCCAACTACATGTTCGGTCAGTCGCAGCAGCCGTTCGCGCTGTACCACAACTTTTTCAACGTCCATCGCGTGACGGTTGTGAGCAACGAGTCCGGGGCCGACATTCCGCCCGAGGGCATCTATCGCGACACGGCCCTCGACGCAAGTTACTTCTACGACGGCTCGACGGACCGTCTCTTATATATCAATACGTCGAAGGCCAATAGCGCCATGAGCGCCGGCCTGGCGGGGGCGGGTTTCACGGCCGAGATGCGCCTCGTCACGGTGAACCACACGCGCTACGGCGGGGGAGGCGGAGCGTATGCGGTGTTCGCCGGCGGGAACTCGTCGGCCACCGAAATCGCACTCCACGAACTCGGCCACTCCTTCGGCGGCCTGGCCGATGAGTACGACTATTCCGGCGGCGCCAAGTACACGGGCGGCGAACCCGGACAGCCGAACGTCACCACCTCGCCCACGGGCAACAAGTGGGCGCGCTGGCTCGGCTACGTCGATCCCGACCATCCGGAGATGGGCGCCATCGGCGCCTACGAGGGGGCCATGTACCACACCTACGGAATCTATCGGCCGTCGCAGAACTCCAAGATGCGGAACCTCGGCCCGCCATTCGACGCCGTCGGCCGCGAGCAACTCATCCTCGGGATGTACAACTACGTGGACCCGCTTGACGCGTGGCTCGGGACCGCGGGCACCCTGGCGGACCCCGCCTCGCTATGGGTCGATACCGTCGATCCGGCCATCATCCACGTGGATTGGTATGTCGATGGGTCGCCGGTGGCCGTCAACGGGGGAGAGGCCTTCAGCCTTCAATCCCATGGATACGGGCCGGGAACATACGACGTCCGGTCACACGCCTATGACGCCACGGGGTGGGTCCGCCTCGAGACCACACTGACCTGGCAGGACGTGAACTGGACCGTGATGCTCACGCCCGAACCGGCGACGCTCGCGCTTCTGGCCTTCGGCGGCCTGGGCCTGCTCTGGCGGCGGGCGCGGTAGAAGTACAAATCCACATTCCTCTTCGCGCGGCGGGTCGGGAGACCCGGCGCGCGAAGCCTTAATTGGCGCCGTACTGCCAGGCGGGGCCTTGATTTTCCATCCCCTTTTGCTATGATTGCGGCCCGTTCTCCCCAACCCTGCCGGGCGGAGCGCCAGGGAAAGAAACCGGCTATGAACCGCAGGCATCGAAGAGCGGTGCTGATAATCGGCGTGGCGGCCGTGGTCGTGGTGGTCGCGCCGCTGGCGACGCTCTTCTTCCAGGGTGCCGGCGGGAAAGGCGGGCCGAGCGAGAGGCTCTGGAATGCAATCGCCGCGGTGGAATCGGGCGGCAACATCCGGGCCGTTAATCCGCACGGCGGCGCAGCGGGCGTCGCCCAGATACGCACGACATGCCTGGCGGACTGCAACCGCATCGCCCGGCGCGAGGGCGACGGGCGGGAGTTCGCCCCGTCGGACCGCCTGCGGCCGGGGACCTCCAGAGAGATGTGGCGGATCTACCTGGAACACTACGGCCGCCAGTATCAGCGCAAGACCGGCCGCACGCCCACCGACGAAGTCTATGCCCGCATCTGGAACGGCGGGCCGCAGGGGTGGAAAAGGGCCTCGACGCTCCCTTACTGGCGGCAGGTCCGGGCCGCGCTTCAGATCAGATGACGCGGGAACGGCCGCGCCGCAAACGCGCTCGTCTCCCGCCTTCGCCGAGGCTACGGCGGGCAAGTTGCAATAAACCGCTTACCCCCACGTTTGACTTCCAGGAATCAAGGAATCAAGGAATCAAGGAATCAGGAATCAGGGATTTGACAAGGGGTGGATTGGCCTCCCCTGCGCATCCAAGATTGGGAAAGGAGAAGTCATGAAGAAGGTATTGCTGTTGGGACTGTTGGCGGCATTGGTTATCGGCCCGACCCTGGTTGCCTACGCTGAAGAGGGCGCTAAGCCCCGCAGGGAAGGCGCCGCCGTGGGCGCTCGCGAAGGCAAGCCGGACATAGTCCTCACGGCGGACCAGGAGAAGGCGATGAAGGCCGAACTCACCGCCCACCAGGATGCACTGACCAAACTGCTCGCCAAGGCTATCGAGCAGCTCGGCGACAAGGACGGCCGCATGTTCGTCATGCAGACCACCGCGAAGGCCCTCCGTGGCCCCGGCGGCCGTGAAGGCGCCCCGAAGGGCGAGCACAAGCGCGAGGGCGGCGAGAAGCCGAGGCCGGCTGCCCAGGCTGACAGGTAACTGACGGGTCTCACGCAGCGCAGCATTCACGGGTCGGGCGCACGCCGTAGCGCCTGGCCCGGTTCTTTGCGCGTAATGCGCGGCGGGTCGGGGTATGGGTTTGGCGCACCATGCCGTTAACCCTCTCCCCTTGCGGGAGAGGGTGGCCGAAGGCCGGGTGAGGGGTTTGCCGTTGCTCCACCCCTCACCCCCGCCCCTCTCCCACA
>CAYGWP010000597.1:0-13499 GCA_964353455.1 uncultured Anaerolineales bacterium | reverse complement strand
CCCGGCACATGCACCGCCATCCCCTCGGACGCGGCCACGATGCCCTCCTCTGCGAGCGTGACAAACACATCGCGGCCCAGGTCGCCCGACCATTCGGTCGCCGCGGCGACCACATCAGCAAGTGTGGCACGCCCGCCCTCGGGCGTGCGCACAGCCGGGGGCGGCTGTGCCACAAGATGCTCGCGCGCAGCCGGGGGCGGCTGTGCCACAAGATGCGCGAGTTCCGCCCGGTTGGTTTTCATACGTACCGCCGCAAAGTCGCCCGGCGACGTGCGGCTGTCGCCGATGAACACCTTTTCCGGATGGGCCCGCGCCACGTCGGCCAGGGCCGCCTTGACTCGCCGCGTGAGAACACCATTCTCGGGCTCCGGCACCTGGTCCATAGCAACGACCACGTAGGCGCCGGCCGCCGCCTGTTGGAGGCGACGGATGATCTCATCTTCAAGTGCGGCGGGCGTGGGCGTGCGGCTGCGGAAATCGAGGCGGCTGAGTTCCTCCGGCGGGCCGCCGCGATGGATCAGGAGGGGCTTGGTGTACGTGAAGGTCGTGCGGTCCGGGCGCACGAGGAAGTGCGTGAGGTCAACGCCGAGGCTCTCCAAGGCGCGGCGGAGTTCAACGCTCTCGCCGTCGTCGCCCGAGAAACCGACCGCCGCAAGCGACTTGGGCTGGAGGGCCGCAAGGTTCGCCAGGACGTTTCCTCCCGCCCCCGGCTGCGGCCGCACGGCCACGACGTTGTGGACCACGAGGCCGGTCTCAAGCGACGTCTCGGCCAGCGCCGGGTCGATGTGGAGGTACCGGTCCAGCGCGATGTCGCCGATGAGGACGACCCGCAGGCGGGCGAAACGCGAGGCGATGGCGCTAAGTCGGTCAGGCTTCATAACTTTGCCTCACAACACAACGCCCCCCGCAAGTCGAAGAGTCGCCTGGGAGACCGGGGCGGCCAACCAGGATACGCCCGACAATGTACCGCTTCATGAAGTGACATGCAAACAGTGCTCTGGATTTTTCGCTTGCGTTGCCGGTCAGACGGCAGGCTAATGGTAAGCGAAGCGGGGCCTCGAGGCCACCTTCGAGCCGCGGGCGTAAGCCTGCGGGTACGCGGGGCGAGAGTACCCGCGACCTGACGGTCGCGGCTCGGGGGCAACACCCCTTTCATCGGGAGTTCCTGCCATGCCGACGGGCAAACACGCGGATGATGAGATGCGCGCACCGTGCGGGTTGGACCCGGAATCGATCAAGGCCGACTTCGCCGAGCACCTCAAGCACACCCTGGCGCGCGACCGGTACACCGCCACCCAACACGACCGGTACCTGGCCCTGGCGTACACGGTCCGCGACCGGCTGATCGAACGGTGGATTGAGACGCAGCAAACGCACCACAGCAAGCAGGTCAAGCGAGTCTATTACCTCTCGATGGAGTATCTGACCGGCCGCGCGCTCGGCAACAACGTTATCAACCTCGGCATCGAGGACGCCGTGCGGCAGGCCATGGCCGACCTGGGGCTTGAGTGGGTCGCCATCCGCGACGAGGAGGTCGATGCGGGCCTCGGAAACGGCGGCCTCGGGCGGCTGGCAGCGTGTTTCCTGGAATCGCTCGCCACCATGCAGATCCCCGCTATGGGTTACGGTCTGCGGTACGACTACGGCATCTTCCGCCAGAGCATCGAGAACGGATACCAGGTTGAGCGGCCCGACGACTGGCTGCGCGGCGGGTACCCGTGGGAGATCCCGCGGCCGGACTATCTCATCCCGGTGCGGTTCGAGGGCCGCGTCGATATGGGCCGCGAAGGCGGACGCCAGATCTTCCACTGGTTCGACACCCGCACGGTCCTGGGGATGCCGTACGACATCCCGGTCGTCGGCTACGGCGGCGAGACCGTCAACACGCTGCGCCTGTGGGGGGCGCGGGCGGCGCAGGAGTTTGACTTACAGGACTTCGATAAAGGCGACTACATCGCCGCAGTCGAGTCGAAGGTCCAGGCCGAGAACCTCACCAAGGTCCTCTATCCCGACGACAGCATCTATGCCGGGAAAGACCTGCGCCTCAGGCAGGAGTACTTCTTCGTCGCCTGTTCGCTGTACGACATCCTGCGGCGCTTCAAGGCAGACCGCCTGGCCTGGGACGAGTTCCCCAACCGCGCTGCGATTCAACTGAACGACACGCACCCGGCCCTGGCCGTGCCGGAACTCATGCGCCTCCTTATTGACCAGGAAGGCCTGATCTGGGAGCACGCATGGGACATTACGGTCCGTTCACTGGGCTACACCAACCACACGCTGATGCAGGAGGCGCTGGAGAAGTGGCCGGTCCATATGATGGAGCGTCTCCTGCCGCGGCACCTCCAGATCATATATGAAATCAACCATAGGTTCCTCCGCCTCGTGGGGTCCCGGTTCCCGAACGATGGCGACAAGCAGCAGCGGATGAGCATCATCGAGGAAGGCCCCACGCGGTTCGTCCGGATGGCGCACCTGGCGATCGTCGGGTCGCACTCCACGAACGGCGTCTCGGCCATTCACTCGGAACTCATCGAGCACCGCCTCGTCCCCGACTTCTACCAGATGTACCCCCAGCGCTTCAACTCGAAGACCAACGGCGTGACGCACAGAAGGTGGCTGCTGAAGGCCAATCCGCCGCTGGCCCGGCTCATCAGCGACTCGATCGGCGACGGTTGGATCAAGGACCTGGGGCAACTTAGGCGCCTCGAGCCGCTCTCCCGTGACCCGGCGTTTGCCGCACGATTCATGGCCGTCAGACGCCAGGCCAAGGTGGCACTCGGCGACTACCTGTGCTCCAAGTACGGCTGGCGGCCGGACCCGGACTCGCTCTTCGACGTCCAGATCAAGCGCCTGCACGAGTACAAGCGCCAGTTGCTCAACGTCCTCCACATCGTGACGCTCTACAACCGCATCCGCAAGGACCCGGACGCGACGAGAGTTCCGCGCACCTTCCTCTTCGGCGGCAAGGCTGCCCCGGGGTACTTCATGGCCAAACTCATCATCAAACTCATCAACAACGTGGCGGCCGTCATCAACAACGACCCCGACGTGCACAGCCTGCTGAAGGTCTATTTCGTGCCGGATTACAGGGTGTCGCTGGCCGAACGGATCATTCCGGCGGCCGACGTGTCGGAGCAGATATCCACCGCCGGCACCGAGGGCTCCGGCACAAGCAACATGAAGTTCATGCTCAACGGGGCGCTGACGGTCGGCACGCTCGACGGCGCGAACATCGAAATCCGCGAAGAGGCCGGCCCGGAGAACGTCTTCATCTTCGGCCTGACGGCCCAGCAGGTCGCCGACCTTGCCACGCACTATAACCCGTGGGCGTGCATCCAGGACGATGTGGAAATCCGCGAGACGCTCGACCTCATTTCCTCCGGACACTTCAGCGCCGAGGAACCGGGCATCTTCGACCCCATCCGCGCCGCCCTCCTGCCCGGCACGGGTCCAGACTTCGGAGAACAGGGCGACCGATACATGCACCTGGCGGACCTCCGGCCCTACATCAACACGCACCAGGCCGTCGATGCCCTGTACGGGAAACCCGAGGAGTGGGCCCGCAAGGCGATCCTCAACGTGGCCCGCTCGGGGAAGTTCTCCTCGGACCGCGCCATTGGCGAGTACGCCCGCGAGATCTGGCGGGTAACGCCCTGCCCGATCGAGACGCCCGGCCCGCCCGCCAGTGCGCAGCCCGCCCTCCGTACTGGCGGGCCAGGGCGGGTGGCAGCCGTCACGGCCCCGCGGCAGCCGTCGTGAGGAGATCGCTCCGGCCGGAGGAAGGAATCAGGCGCGCACAAAGGCCCCGCCATGACGGGGCCTTTGGCATTTGCCCTTCGGCTACAGCGACAGCAACGCCACTTCCACGTTCGGGTCGGTAATGGAGTTGACCTTCACCGCGGTGTCGGAGATCGAATACAAGAGGTCGCCGATCTGGAAACTCCGCCGCACGGGCGTCTCATGCACCACTTCCCCGAGGAGCGTGAAGCCCGTGGCCGGATCAACGCTGAAGACGTCGAGGCCCTGCGCGCCCTCCCACCAGTCATCCACCACCGGCAGCGCCAGGACCCGGTGCGACGGGAAGTACGAGAAGGCGTGCGCGTCCCATTCCGCCTCGGAGTAGCCGCCCCACGGGTCGTCGCTGAAGATGTACTGATCGACCTGGACGGGATGGGCCGCGCTCGAGACGTCGAAGAGCGAGACCTGGAGTCCGCGGACGGCGCCGGTGGCCGGGTCGGCGTCGCGGCCGAACCCTATGAGGTGCGTGGCATCAATCGGGTACAGGTACGCGGAGTACCCCGGAATCGTGAGTTCGCCCGCCACGGCGGGGCGCGCCGGGTTCGAGAGGTCCAGCACGAACAGCGGGTCCACCTGGAGGAACGTGCAGACGTATCCGCGGTCCCCGATGAAGCGGACGGAGCGGATCTGTTCGCCCGGCGCCAGGCCCGTCAGGCTGCCGACCACATTGAGGTCCGCCCCCTGCTCCTGGAGGATGAAGACGTTGTTTGAGAGGCCCGCAGCGGTGCCGGTCGTGGCGATGCGGAAGTACCCCGCATCCTCGTCCATCGAATAACTGTTGAGGACGCTCCCGGCGACCGAACCGGTGGCCTCCAGCGGAACGCCCGCCTGCGTGAGGTCAAACTCATAGACAAACGTCGTCGGACTCCACGTCCAGCCGGTCGCGGCGCTGTAGTACGAGGTCGAGGCGACGTACAGGCTGTCGGTCGAGGCATAGACCTCGCCGGCCAGGCCGAACGTCGAGGTCGTCGAGTACGGGCCGGGCTCATCATCGGCCACGTTGAACACGACGACCGACAGCAAGTCGTCGCCGGCAGGCTGCTTCGGAACATACACTGCCGGCGCATCCACGATCGGCGACTCGATCGTCTCCTCCCCGTCGGGGCCCGCAAACGTGGTGGAATACTGCGGCAGCCAGTCATCGACCGGCGTGCCGGCCAGCCGCGCGCGGTACTGCGCCTCCGTCTCATAGACGAACCTGCCGTCGGCCATCTCGATGATCTCCGGCGGCGGCAGCGGCGAGGCGTTGTCCACCACAAGAATCACCTCATCTCCGATCGCACGCGAATCCACCAGGTAGCCGTCCAGGTAGGTTTCCTCGACCACCGACGGGGCCGCGCGGTCCGTCACGTCCAGCACCGTCACCTTAAGCCGCGGCTCGCACCAGAAGATGGGCATGCCGAAACCGGCCACGCCTATCGTCGTGGGGAGCATGGGGTCGTCGATGAGAATCGGGTCAACCCACGGAATCTGTTCGTACACCTCCGAGAGGACCGTCACGCGGTCGCCGTACAGGTAAAGGTTCTCGGCGTACCCTTCGATAGGGGTGCCGCTTTCGAGGTGGATGTCCTCGGCCGGCCAGGCATCGACGATCTGGAGTTCGCCGTTGACCAACAGGTACAGGTACTGGCCGTCCGTCTTGGCGATATCCGCCTCATCCACGCCGGCCACCTGCGTGTTGGTGCCGGAGTACGACGATGGGGCCGTGAGCGCGAACGAATCCAATGCGCCGGCAGCGCCCGACATCGCCATGTCCATCAGCGGCAGGAAGTCTTGCGCGAGACCCGTCTCACCGATGCCGCTGAAATCGACGCCGCCGACACTGGCGTTCCCAAGGTCCAGGTCCGCAAGGCCAGGATCGCCGAGGTCGAGGCCGGAGAGGCCAAGGTCCGTGAGGTCGAAGTGCCCGACGTCGCCCCACCACCAGGCGCTCGTTCCGAAGAGACTACTCCACTGCGTGACGGCAGCATTGATCAGCCAGTTCTTGAGCGCGGCATCCGAAGTAAGCCGCAAGAGCGGGTTTGCCCCGTCGTCCTGCACAAGGACATCGGTCCGGTCAAGGGTGAGTTTATCGACGTTCGGCTCGGCATAGACGGTGTCTCGCCCCGCGCCTCCATTCAGGACATCGGCGCCATCGCCGCCGCGGAGTGTGTCTGTGCCCGCTTCGCCATACAGCGCATCGGCGCCGGAACCGCCAATGAGCGTATCGTTGCCGGCCCCGCCATAGACGATGACGGGGATGCGGCAGTTGGCGCCGAGTTCGATCCGGATGATGTCATCGCCCTTGCCGGCGGTGACGCGGATCGAGGCGACGCGCGACCCGGTCTGCGTGGAGACGACTCGGCCGTTGACCGTCGCGCGGAGGATGGACGAGTTCGTCGGATCGCGGTCGATGACAATAGTGTCGTTGGGATTGCGGCGGTCGATGTCGCCCGAGATCTTCCAGCATGCACCCCCGCCGCCAAGAAGAAGGCGCTCCTCAAGCCGCTCGAACATGGCAGGAGACTCCGACAGTGAACCGAACCCGCGGTGATTGGCCCTGGACATGGTTTCTCCTTGCGGAATCTGGTTTACATAATAATAACCCAAATAAGGCCATTGTCAAAGAACTCTCGGATTCTCGTGCGAACCCGAAATGGCGTGGAAATTGGCCGCAAGCATAAGTGGCTGTGCCGCAAGATGTTACGTCCACCCGTGACCACGCCGGTGCCACGGACCCTCCGCCCGCAGCGCCGGAACAGCCCCTCCCGTGGCCGCCGGACACCTGGGAGATGCAAGACCGCCTTCTCGACGTGTTCGTGGAGGAAGACCACGCGCTGCGTATCGCCCGCCGCGGCGGGTGGACGGCCAAGCAGCAGAAGACCATCACCCGCCCTACTCACTGGCGGGCGGCGAGCGATAAGCCTTGATCGTCTCGGCCAGTTTGTGCAGGTAAAAAAGGTCGCCGCGCGCCAGCCACGGTACGTCGAGCCATGCCTTGAGCCGCTCGGGCCTCTCGCCCAGCACCCACCTGCGGACCAGGAACATCTCGTACGGGTCGCTCGGGTGATTCATGTTGTGCTCTGCCCCGAGAATGGCCTCTGTGAACGAGGCGTACCATGTCGGCTGATTCCACTCGACGCGTGCCGCGAGCGCCGCCGTCTCGGCCTTGAGGTGATCGCCCAGAAATGCGGCAAGTTCGGGCGTGATGTGCCGGAATGCCGCCAGTTCCGACGAGCACTCCTGGTGCCAGCGCTCCCCCAGCGGCCCGGCCTTATCGTCGAGTTCCACCTCGCCGAGTGCGAACCGGACGACCTGCCGCACGTCATCGGCGGGCGAGACCCAGCGGTTCGTCTCAAGCGTCCCGTGCCAAGAACCGGCACCGGACCTGACCTTGTACTGCCAGTACCAGTCGGGCTTTGGCGGCAGGACGGCGAGGCCCGCGCCGTACCGCCACTGGGCGTACTTGCCCATGGCGAAGCGTGCGACGGCCGTGCGGGCAAGAAACCGCCACGCCTCCTGTTCGGCGGACTTGTCGCCCGCGAGGCGAGCAAGACGCACCGCCCCGACCGCTCCGGCGAACCGGCGGTTGATGTTCACGATTGCCGCCGGCCGGTCGCCCCGCCACGACGCCGTAGGGGCAAGTTCCGGATAGTGCTTCCTATCGCCACCGATCGGGTTGTGCCGGTCGCCGTGTCCGAGCAGGTACAGCGTGGCCCAGGCGTTCTCCTCGAGCGAGCCGTCGATGACCTTCCTGCATGCGGCCCAGGTCTCGCCATCCGGCTTGCCTCCCGTAGCCGCAAGGTACCGCTCGAAGCCGTAGATTGAGAAAAGGGTGACCCGTTTGTCTCGTTCTGACATGACCAGTTTCGGCAGGCTGCTCGGCCAGGGGTCGTATCCGCCGCGGCGTGCGCCGGTATCGGGCCGGATGATAGGGGTCGTGGCCGGCGGATGGGCCTTGCACAGGTCGGCCATGTAACCGGCCAGGGCCTTCTGCTGCTCGGCCGCGGCCGCCGGAAGAAGTTCGGCCAGGTGATAGAGGACCTCGCCCGGCTCGCCCCAGTAATACTCGCCGCGATTATTGGAGATCGGGATGTTATCGGCATAGCACCACGGGGCGAGTTGCCCCGCCTTGAGCATCTCGTCAAGGCGTTTCGAGAACTCGGCCTCAAGTTCGGGCGGCGCCTTGCCCGCCCCGGCCGGGCCCGATGGCGGTTTGGCGTACTTGCCGAGACCCTTGACGGTCCACGCAACAGTATCGGTATCCTCGGCGCCCATGACAGGACCGAAGTCGGTTACGCCCGGCAGCGTCGCAAGTTTCGCACCTGGCGACACGGCGAGGCCTTGCTGCATCGCCAGCGCTGCCATCGGCGGCAGCGGTGCCAAGGACTTGCCACCGGGGCCGATGTCAAGAAACTTGACCTTCTCCGTAAACGTGGCCACGTCGGCCGCCGGGTCATAGGTGAAGTCCTCGCGGACCGACACTGGGTACTTCCGCGCGTATGCCGCAAGCGTGCGGCACCTCTCGGCGATTTCCTTCGGGAGGTTCTGCCCCCACTTGGCGGTGACGTCGGCCCGCGGATGGGCGGCGCCGAAGATCGGCACAAGCGCCAGCCGCCGCCCCGGCTCGGCGAAGGTGAACTCCAGGCCACCATCTTTGGCCGGCGCGACCGCCGTCGGCGGCTTGTCGAAAACCATGAGGAGCGGGCAGTCGGTCAAGTAGGCCCCATCCCACGGCGCGGCGACGGCCAGCGGAAACTCGGTATGGATGAAGTGGCTCGTCTCACCCCACCAGAGGAGCAGCCACTTCGTTTCCTCTGGGGCCAAGCGGACCGGCTGGCCGACGGGCGATACCTTGACGGCGGAGTCTCCGCCCACGGCAACCCACGAGGGCGTTACGGCCACCTGCTCGGCCTGTCGCTGGCCCGCCAGGCTGGTCACCTCAAGTTTGCCGCCGGCGAGCACACCCAAGCGCGGGGCCCGGCCGGCGAAGAGCGTCAACCGGTTGCCCGATGTCTCGATGACAATGCCGGGCGACAGTTGGCTGGCATGCAGGGTGACCTTCTCTCCACTGAAAGAGGCGACGGCCTTGCCGCCCGACCAGTCGCCGGAGCGGTCCACGGCGGAGGGTTTCTGGTCGTTGCCGGGCGAGATGAGACCGAGCGGAATGACGCACGGCCTTAGCGTCCTCCAGCCGGCATCGGCCGATCCACCCGAGACCTCCAGTTGCAGGCCGTCGCCAACCTTCACGCGGAGGACAAGCGAGCAAAGCGCCCCCTCAGTCATCCCCGCGGCGGAGGACTGCCAGGTCGGTTCGGCGGCGACGGCAGTTGCGGCCAGCAGGGCGATGATTGCCAGCGCCCATGCCGCCCGTGGGTGGCACGGCCACGCTGTTGCGTGGCCGTGGTTGCCGCGGCGGGAATAGCCACGGTCACGCGGAACAGCGTAACCGTGCCACCCGGCACACTCGCGGGTTCGCCGGCTGAATGTGTCAACGAGGCGCATCGCTGCCTCCGACAAAGCATCGCAGGCCGTGCATGCTCACGTGCAACAGGACGCCATCGACGGCCATCGCCTGGCTGGCCCCGCCGCCCTGGCAGTTCGAGACCATGTTGAGCCACGGGCCGCCCTTGATCTTCGTCCACGTCTTCGAGGGGATATCATAACAGCCGGTGTACTGGGCGTTCCCTTCCTCGCAGTGCATGGCGAAGATGAGGCGGCCGGCGGCGTTCGGGGTCATGTTCTCATCGCCGTTGCCCCATCCCTCGGTGTCGGTGGAGATTTCCCGGACGGTCTTGGTGTCAACATTGACGCGGCCCCAGCCGGCGTGCCAGGAGCCTTTCAGGGACATGGATGTGACAAGTTGCCCCTCGCCATCGACGCACGGCGGCGGGAGCGCCCCGTTCATGCAGATGGCGCCCGGCAGGGGCAGGTCCACGGGTTTGCCGGTCGCCTCCTGGAAGGCAAATCCTTCCCGTCCACCCATCGGGCGGACGATAACCATGCCGCGATAGACGAGCGGCCAGTAGTCCTTGAAGGCGACGCCGCGGATCGGCTCGGTCTTCCAGAGCACGTGGCCGGTCTTGGAGTCGAGGGCATACAGACGCATATCCATGCCTGCAACATAGAGCCGGCCGTCGTTCCATGCGGGCGACTGGAGAAGCGGACAATCGAGGCGGGCCGCCCAGACCTCCGAGCCGTCGGACGGTTTGAGAGCAAAGACGGTTCCGCCGCGATTCACGGCGAACAGGTTCCCGTCGGCCAGAAGCACCGCCGCAGAGAAACCGGTCCGCATCCGCGAGTCGAACTTCCAGACCTTCTTCCCGGTGGCCGCCTCAAGGGCATAGACGCAGCCGTCCATCGAGGCGAAGAAGACCCGCCCGTCGGCCACGGCCGCGGTATGGAGGATGGGGCCGACCGGCCCGTCGGCATCCGCGGGGAATTTCCACACGCGGCTGCCGTCGGCCATGCTGAGGGCGTAGAAGTTGCCGCTCTCGGTGCCGAGGAACGCACGGCCGTCGGCCACCACCGCCTGGACGGCCGGGTACAGGCGCTCCGGCTGGAACTGGACGTTCCACTTGATGTGGAACGGCGGGCGCAGGTCTTCCGACGAGTAGCCCGTGTGCTGGGGGTTGCCGCCGAGTTGCGGCCACTCCCCTGCAACGCCGGCCCCGGCGGCCAGCGCGAGGACGAGCAGCGGAGCCAACCTCATCATATGCTGCATGCTTCTGCGTCCGATAAGGGTCATCACCTTCCAGTTTGCCATCTGAGGGACTCACTGCAAGCGTTTTATTTGGCTTGGCCGCCAATCGTCGCCAAGTACAATATGCCAGGAGGTGCGGCGATGCTTACCTCGAAGAGACTGGCGGCGGTTCTCATCTTGGCGGCGGCGTGCCTGGCGGGTTGCGGCCCGGCGCCGCGGAGCGTGGCGGTCGTACACACGTGGGCCGACCTGATGAAACAACCCGCGATCGACCTGGAAGGCGGCATCAAGGTCCGCCTTGGCCTGGAGGCTGACGCCTGCCCGCGCCATAGCGGCGTCCTTCTCTACTGTCTGACCGACGGGTACACGCCGCCGGCCACTTTCGAAGGCCCCGACAACTTCCTCGGTCCCGTCCAGGTCTTCATGACCGACTCTAGCGGCACCACAACCATGCCGGGGCAGGTCTCGCGTCAGGCCGAACAGAACCGCCTGTGGCAGACGAACGTCCTCTATGCCATGCCTGTCCTTCCACGGCAGTCCGGGGGCGTGCGCCTGGACATCCGTGACTGTCGCGGCCGGACGATTGCCGCCGCAGCGGTCGCCCGCTGCGACCTCGAAGCGGCCCCGTGGTTGCCGCTCACTCTTAAGTCCATCGGCACAATCCCCGCGGCCAAGGAAGGCGAGGCCCCAACGCCGACCGCCGACATGATTCTCACGGCCAACGCCGCCGCCGTCCCGGCGTGGGACCCGATGGAACCGCTGCCGTTCGATAAGCCGGTCTTCGTGGCGCGGCGGCCCCCGGCGCGCGGCATGGAGCGCAGGCCCGCACGCTCGCCCGCCGACCCGCTGCCGACCCTCTTGCCCGCCGCCGCCAAGGCTATGGCGGGCGGGCCGACGGCGGTCGCCGCGGCGACCAGCCTCCGCCTGCGGGCCGAGGGGACAACGCTCGTGCTGGAATCGGATGCGGCCATCCCCGTGACGCTGCCGGACGCGACGCTCCTTGCGGGCGTGCAGGTCAATGGCCGCGCGTTTGTGCCCGAGCGGGGGCGGACGTTTGCGCTCGGCACCGGTCGGAAGATGGAGTTCGGCAAGGCTGTCCGCATCCGCCTGGAGCCGGACCTGGCGGCACTGGGGGCGAAGCCGGGCGACCGCATCGCCATCCAGTTGCTCTACTGCCCGAACGGCTGGTCATGGGCGGGCGAGGGTCCGCCCATGCACACCCCAGCATCCGGCGAAGACCCGCTGCCGCGCCTCACAAACCGAGTGGAGTTCATCGCGCCATAGCGCAGACACAACCCGCCCTGCGGACTGGCGGGAAAGACGTTAGGGGTCCTGGACCCTTTTCTGTCCTGGCGGCGGGCTTGGCCGGCGAAGCCTTGGCGAAGACGGCTCAACCTTCGCCGAATAGGGCCTCTACGAACGCATCGGGATCGAACGGGGCGATGTCGTCGGCCTTCTCGCCGATGCCGACGAACTTGACCGGGATGCCGAGTTCCTGCCTGATGGCCAGGACGATGCCGCCCTTGGCGGTGCCGTCGAGTTTCGCCAGGAAAATGCCGCTGACGTCTGTGGCCGCGCGAAACTGCTTGGCCTGCGCGATGGCGTTCTGGCCGGTGGTCGCGTCGAGCACCAGGAGCACCTCGTGCGGCGCCCCGGGTATCTTGTTGGCCAGCACCTTGCGGATCTTCCCGAGTTCCCGCATCAGGTGGTCCTGGGTGTGGAGGCGGCCGGCGGTATCGACAATCAGGATGTCCACCTTGCGCGCGAGCGCCGCCTCGGCGGCATCGAAGGCAACCGCGCCCGGGTCGGCGCCCACGCGGTGCCGCACCATATCGACGCCGACCCGCTGTGCCCAGATCGAAAGTTGCTCGTCGGCGGCCGCGCGGAACGTGTCGCACGCCGCCAGCAGGGCCGTCTTCTCCTCCGAGAGAAACAGCCGCGCCAGCCGCGCAACCGCCGTGGTCTTGCCGCTGCCGTTGACGCCCACCACCATGATGACGGTCGGCCCGCCGGGGTTGGTCTTGAGGCCGCCGTCCGTGACGGCGAGGGCATCCTTCAAGTCCCGCTTGATGATGCCGAGCAGGTCGTCGGCGGCGGTGATTTCGCGGTCGCGGTAGCGGGTCTTCAGGTCCTCGATGATCCGCCGCGTGGCCGCCACGCCGACGTCGCCCAGGATGAGCGTCTCCTCAAGTTCCCGGAGGAACTGGGCATCGATCTTGCGGCCGACGCGAAAAAGGCTCCGCACGCCTTCGGCCAGTTTCGAGCGGGTCTTGGTGAGGCCCTCCGTGAGTTTGGTAAGCCACTTGAAAGCCATGAAAACTCCTTGTTAGCCGGTCGCCGCGGCGACCGCTGGCAGCCAGCGGCTTCTTGTGGCACAGCCGCCCCCGGCTGTGCATCTTTTCAGCCACTTGCACGCCCGAGGGCGGGCGTGCCACAGTTCTGAAACGGCGGCTAAACGCCTTCGGCCTTGCCGGCATCCTCGCCCTTGACGATGCGCAGGATTCGGTCGAGAACGCCGTTGACGAAGGCCCCGGACTCGGCCGCGCTGAAATACTTGGCCAACTCGATGGCCTGGTCGATGGCCACGCGGGCGGGGATGTCCGGGCATTGGGCGATCTCGTAGGCGCCAAGTCGGAGGATGTTGCGGTCGATGGCGGCCATGCGTTCGATCCGCCAGTGCTCGGCGGCCTCGCGGATGAGCCGGTCGGCCTCGGCCCGCCACGCCCAGGCGCCCTCGGTCAGCCGCCGCGCGAAAAAGTAAGTATCCGGGTCCTTCGTGCTCTCACGGAGGAACTCGACCATCTCGTCGCCGAAATCCTCGCGCCGCACGTCGAGTTGATAAAGAGCCTGGAGGGCGATCTGGCGCCCCTGTTCGCGTCGCTTCATTATTGACCTTTAACAGAACGCGGTCGCTTCGACGTCCGGCTAAGAGGCTGTTTCAGAACCGGCTTCTTGTGGCACAGCCGCCCCCGGCTGTGCATCTTTTCAGCCACTTGCACGCCCGAGGGCGGGCGTGCCA
>CAYGWP010000596.1:0-5000 GCA_964353455.1 uncultured Anaerolineales bacterium | reverse complement strand
CGCCTGTCGCTCCTTCGAGTGGTCGTTGCCGTCCGCCTGCTTCTCCAGCGATGTGAGGTAGATCAGGCAAATTTGCAGGGGCATGATGTCCGGCTGCGATTCCATCCAATGGCGCATGATCAACTGCGATAACAGCATAAGGCCCGTCATAAAGATTGGAAACACCGCACAGACGGCAACGAGGCCGAACCGCCGGCGGCGGCTGACGGACGCGGTTTTCTGAAGGAGCGGCTTCAGGCTGCTCGTGAGAGGTTCAACTCCCTCGAAAGTCGGAAGTGCGATCAGGAACGTGCGGGCGTGCAGCGGCACGGGCACGACCGGGACCCTGCCGCGCGCGGCCTCGGCATCCACGATGCGGCCTTCCAGGGCGGCGACGGCCACCTGGTTCAGCAGCGTCCGCGCGGCCTCGAAGTCCGGCGCTGCCGATGCCGGCTTCTGCGAATCGCCGGGCGCGCCGCCGGCCCCGGGCGCGGGGAAATCGAGCAACTTGGCCCGGCCATTGGCCGTGATCCAGACCCTGTCCAGCGCGAGCACGGCGGGGACGGAGCCGTCCCCCAAACCCGCGGCAAGTTCCTCAGCCAGGTCCATCAGCCAGTATCGGACCGAGCGCCACGGCTGGGGCTTCGCGACGAGCGCCAGGAGCGGTTTTCCGGCCGGCGCCTCGTAGGCGTCCCAGTTCTCTCCGGCCGCGCGAGAGCCGCCGAGCCAGCGAAGGCGCGTCGCCCGCCCCACGCTGCGAACGCCCGCGGCGGCGGGCGGGGCGCCTTCAGGCAAACGGCGAATCCAGACCTTCCGAAGCAGCCGCGCATCGTAACCGAGCAGGAGTTCCCCGGCGTCCGTCTTCTCCAAGCGGTCGAGGATGTAGTAGGGTCCGATCTTGGGGGTCGCTTCGGAGACCGGCTGCGGCTGTTCCTCCGGCTGGAGCACCGGCCGCGCCTCGTAAGCCGCCTTCCGAATGACCCGCGTGCCGCTGGCCAGGTCGTGAAGGCCGGCAAATCCGTTGCGGCGCCTGGCGGTTGCGAACAGGACGGCAGTCATGACATAGTAGGAATAGAGGAACAGCAGGTCCAGGGGCGTCGCGTGGGCGGGGCTGGCGAAGACCGCTCCTATAGCCCCGAAGTAGATCCAGAGAGGAAGCATGGGCACTACCTCAAAGACCATCGCCCGGAGAAGCGCCCTGGGCACTCCGGGGGCGCCGCGGCCGGGGCCGACGACGCGCAGGCGGCAAACGGCCTTGCCTATCGAGGCGCCCCAGAGGCCCTCCGTCAGTGCGAAATACAGTATCCACAGGCCAATGCTGCTTAGCATGAACACGACAACCAACGGCGACTGATAGATGGCGGGATCGGTCAGCGAACCCATGTTGGTAAACGCCAGGTACCCCAGGGGCCAGAACACGGCGGACCAGATGGTAAAATCAATGAAGTACGCGAGGATGCGCCATCCGAGCGTGGCCGGCGTGGGGGCCGCCGAGGCGTAGGGCAGCAGCGCCGTCCGCAACTCGCCGTAATTTCGGAACCGCCGCGCGGGCAGTTTTTCCAGGCACCTGAGGACCGCCGCGCACAGGCCCTTCGGGATCTCGCGGCGCAGCGTTGCGGGCGATTCCGCCGGCCGCTCCAGCACAGTCGCGACGAACCGCACGAGGTTGTCGGCCTTAAAGGGCGTCTTGCCGGTCAGGAGGTAATAGAGGGTGATGCCAACGGCGTAGATGTCGGAACGGACGTCGAGTTCGTCCCCCCTCAGTTGCTCGGGAGAGGAGAACGCGGGCGTGCCCAGGAATGTGCCCGTGACCGTCACGTTGGTTTCCGCCCGCCCCTTGGTGGAGATCGAGAGGCCGAAGTCGCCGACCTTGACCGTGCCGTCGTTCTCGATGAAACAGTTGGACGGCTTGACGTCGCGATGAAGTACACCGATGGCCTGGGCCGCCTCCAGTCCCTCAATGATCTGGAGAATGGCATCGACGGCCTCCGCGGCCGGCATCGGCCCTTTCTGCTTGACGCGGTCCTCGATCGTTCCGCCCGGCACCAGTTCCATGGCGATCGCGGGTGTGCCTTCGATCTCCTCCGTGCCGTAGATATAGACGCTGTTAGGATGGTTGATGGAAGCCGCAAGCCGCCCCTCGCGGAGGAACCGCGCCCGAGCCTCGGCCGAGTCCAAGGAATGGCTTAATACCTTGAGCGCCACCCGCCGCCCGCTCTCCGTGTGTTCGGCTTCATAGACCGCCCCCATGCCTCCCTTGCCCAACAGCCGCACCAGGCGGTAGGGGCCAAATGGCCGGCCGACGTCGGGCAGCGGATACGCGCTCCCTGGGGCGGGGTCAGAGGCCGGAGAAGTCATGGTTTCGGCGCTGCCCGTGCTGGCGCCCGTGCCGAGGCCGGCCTTCATCAGGCACTTCGGGCAGAGGCCCTGGGCTACGCCTTGCGCCAGTTCGGCGCCGCATTGGGGGCATCGACGGGTATCGGCCATGATCGGCTCCTTACCTTCGGGTCCGCCCGTTACTAAAGCAAGCGGCGCCAGAGGTAACGCAAAATCCGCCCGTCAGCCCTGGCGTTTGCGCGGCGGGTCTCCGTACCCGCCGCGCCACACCCGGCCACGCGCCTATGCGCGGCGGGTACGGAGACCCGCCGCGCTAATGCCCGGTGCGTCAGCCCTCAAGCGCACTAAAGAGATGCCGGATCTCGTCGTCGATCTCCTCGGGCGAGGCAACCGTCTGCGCGATCTGGGCGTGAAGCAGGCGGCGATACTGCCGCCGCAACCGGTGCACGGCCATCTTCACGGCCGCCTCGGTCATGCCCAGGTCGGCCGCCGCCTGGCGGTACGAGCCTTCGCCAACGTTGGCCAGGAAATCCTTGAGCCGCTCGAAGACGCGCTCCCGGCCCTGGCGGGCAAACTCCCCACGCAGCCGGCTGAGGACCAAGTCCAGCAGCGTCGTGGCCCAGCGCCGCTCAAACAGTTTCTCCGCCGTCAGGCCGTCGGCCGCCTCGAGCGCGTACCGGCCCTCGGCGCCCTCAATGTCCAGGGAGAGCACCTTGCCGCCGCGCTTACGGGCCCTGGCGCGGTCCCACTCGTTGGCCAGAAAATGGTTGAGCGACGCCAAGAGGAACGAGCGGAACCGGCCGCGGTCCGGGTCGGCGACCTTAAGATGTCCCTTCTCCAGGATCGCCGCAAAGAACGCCTGCGTCAGGTCCTGGGACTCCTCAGCGCGGTAACCGCGACGGCGAACGTAGTAGTAGAGCGGGTACCAGTAGGTCTCGCACAGCGTTGCCAAGGCCGTCGCGGCGTCGGGCCGGCTGCCGTGTCCGGCGGCCAGCACGAGGCTCCAGTGCGTTGTGGCGAACGACTTTCCGCCCGCGTGGCGGGAATCTTTGGATCGGTCCCGGGGCGGCATGGCGGCATTGTATCACAACCGACTTCGAGTAACAGCCGGTTGCTCATACCTGCGGCCGGCGCGGCGGCGGCTTGGTCCGCGGCGGCAAAGGCGCGGCAGGCGGCTGCGCTCCACGGTGCCTCCGGACGGCTGAGCGAGAACCCGACGGACTGGATCGCCCTCAGCCGCCGCATGGAACGAGAAGGCCACGGAATAATATGGGTAGCATCCCCCCTGGGGCCGTCCTGGCTTCGCCCTTGCATGTCCGCCCACCCCCGCCATTCACTCCCGTTCCATGCGGAACCAAGGCTCCCCGGTCCGAAGGACCTCAAAAGGCCCCGTCTCCATGTCGATCTCCACGCGGTACTTGCCCCGAAAGTCGGCAGGCGCTCGCCACGAGCACCGGAGGGCGCCGCCTCAGGTAAACGCCGTCGATCCGGCGGCGAGGACCTTGCCGGCCTCGTCGAGGATCCGGAACTTCGGCGGCAGGCTCAGGGGCGCGCCCTCCTTCTCGAAGCGAGGGAAATATCGCTCGCCGCCTTGCCCCAAGACCGCAGCGGTTATCTCCACCTCACCCGCGGGCCCCGCCTTCGCCTCGACCTTCAGCGCCAGCGGCGGACCGACCGGCACCGCCGTCACCTTGCCCGGCTCGACCTGGAAATCGAACCCCTGGCCCGACCCCATGCCGCCCTGACGGGTCGTTACCTGCCATCGGCTGCCCGACGCGTCGCGGCGGGTGCACGCAATTTCAACCGTCTCGTACCGGCCGGCGGGCATGCTTCGGCGGCCCGCCCCTTCCAGCCGGTGCCGGCCTGTATCCGAATCAAGCGTCAGTTGCACCTCGGACGATCCTGTCTCGACCTCCCCCATCTGCGGCTTGGCCTTCTCAAGGCGGACCGAGGAACCGTCCGGCGCGACACGGACCGCGTAATAAGCGTCGCCCGCCCGGACCATCGGCGTCAGAGGATGGACCTCGCCGCGGGCGAGGTCGAACTTGCCGTCGCGGTCCAGGTCGATGGCGAAGGTGGCATGGCGGCGGGGGGCGTCGCCCGGTGGGGCCGGCAGCGCATAGACCGCGTCATAGCGGCCGGTCCACGCCTGGACCACCGCCACGCGATACGTCTGCTCCGCCAGAGTGACCTCGCCGGCCGCGTACCCCGCGCAGCGGACGGCCATGTTGTTGAAGGTGCGGATCGCAGGGCCGTACTCGAGCGGATGGAACCGCACTGTGGCCCCCGGCTTCCCGTCGGGGCCGGGCAGGGTGACCGGCCCGAAGGTGAGGCCGGTGGCCGTCAGCGGGGCGACGGCCGAGAGGTCGCCCGTCCCGGCGGCGTCCACGTAGAGTTTCACCGGCTTCGTTAGGTCCAGGATTACCATGATGTGCCTGTCGCCCCACGGAAGCGGGAAATAGCGGCGCGGGCCAGTCAGGCCCTTCGGATCGGCCTTGACTTCGTCGGGCCTCTCGTCCTTTCCTCCCCAGTAGAGGCCAAAGGGAACGACAGGGTCGACGCGATCGGGAGCATCAACGTACTTCAGTGGAAACTCCCCCTGGCCGCACACCGGCGTGGCGGCTGCGCCCATGACGATTGCGGCCACGCCGCCCATGATCCAAGTATGGCAGTTTCGCATGGTC
>CAYGWP010000595.1:0-5092 GCA_964353455.1 uncultured Anaerolineales bacterium | reverse complement strand
ACCCCGCCATCAGCCGCCGTGCCGCCGCTGACGCAGGAACTCCTCGTCGGCCGCTGGGGCATGGGCGCTGCGGGTTCCGGCACGGCCTCCGCCCGGTTTGACGCCGACGGCACGTGCCACATCCGGGTCACGAACGTGAAGTCCGGCCAGACGGCCACGGCCGATTGCACGTATCGCCTCAACGCCGCCCGCAGCGCCCTACGCATCGACGAGACCGGCGACGCACGTATGATGCCCGACGGACGGCTGCACCTCAGGTACCGCGGCAAGGGCGTCATCGTTGACGGCCGCTTCAGCCCCGAGCCTGAGTGAGCATGAGAAGGACAAGGCTTGTTACTGAAGGGCTGCGGTCGCCCGCGCGTACAGATTTTCAGGGCGGCCGCGACGGCCAGGTGGTAGAATCGCCCCGTCACATCGAAAGGGGGCGCGTCATGCCTATTCAAGTCACGTGCGCCTGCGGGAAAGTTTACAAGTTCAAGGACGAGGTCGCCGGCCGGCGTGCGAAGTGCCCGGCGTGCGGCGCCGTGGTGGCGATCCCCGGCGTTCGCGTGACGGCCGCGCCGTCGGCGGCGGAGGCCGACGCAGAGGCCGCCGATGCGGCCGACGCCCACCGGTCGCACATCGTCCTGGTCGCCCTTGGCGGCGCGGCGGCCCTGGTGGTCGTGGCCCTCGCCGTCGTCGGATACCATTTCCTCTCGCAGCCGGCCGGACCGAAGCCGGCGATCGAGAACGAGGTGAAGGCGTTCCTTGCCGACATATCCAAGCCGCCATCGCCGGTCGCCAGGCCCGCGCCGGGCGGAGCGACCGCCGCGCCTTCGGCCCCGCCGACTAGCGCGCCCGCGCCGCCGGCTCCGCAGCCCGAACCGGCCGCGACCCCGGCAGCGGCCCCTGCACAACCATCGCCCTCGGCCCCTTCACCGGCGCCGCCCGCGCCGCCGCCCGCGCCCAAGACGCTCACGCGCGAGGCGGTCGTGGGCTCATGGTTCCTGGAGTCGGCCGAGGGCGCCATGGTCGTTTTCGCGTTCAGGGACAACGGGTCCTGCAACATCTTCGCCGTCCCGCCGGACGGCACAACGGCCAGCCTCTATAGCGCGTTTTTCAAGTTCGACGCGGCCACCGGCACAATCAAACTCGACGACGGCCAGGGCGGCGCCCTCGGAGAAGTCAAGATGATGCCCGACGGCACGATCAACATCCGCTATAAGACGACGGGCATCGCGGTGGACGGCATCCTCAACCGCAAGTAAGCGGGGGCGCCGCATTCCTTTCCCGTGCGGCGGCCTCTCCGGAGTTGGACCCCTTCGGGGCCGACCCGCCGCGTAGAAACAGGGCGGCCATGCCCATCACCGTGACGTGCCGCTGCGGCACGACATGCACGTTTCAAGATGAGTTTGCAGGGCAGCGGGCGGCCTGCCCGGCCTGCGGCGGGCCGATGGTCATGCCCGGTGATGCGAGCGCGCCGGCAAGGTCGGGGAACCGCGCCGCCCTCGTGTTCGCCTTGTTCGGCGTTACGGCCTTCCTTGCGGCGACGGGTGGGCTGGTCCTTAAGTTCATCGTCTTCGCCCCGCCGCCGGGAGTGCCCATGCCCGCCTGGGTCAGGATCGTCGAGGATGACGCGCTCTTTCCCGGCGGCGCGGTGTGGCGGCGGGCCGAGGAGACATACAAGGCCGGTCGCGCGGCGGGAAAGTTCCCCGGCTACGACCCCTCCGACATGATCGGCCTGGCGGGCGCGCTGGATGATGCGGGCATCGCACCCGAAAAGGTCCGCGACAAGTATGGCGTCCCGGCAATCGAGACTCCCCCCGACTGGCCCGACAAGAGGGTTACGTACCACATGTACGGCCCGATCGGTTTCGGCCTCGCGCCGGGCGACAAGTTCTATACATATCTTCGCGCCGAGCGGAGCCTCCTGGAGCACGGCTTCATAAATGAGGCCAAGGCCGTCGAGGAAATGACCCGCAACAAGTAATGCTACAGCACCACATAGCGCGGTGGGTCTCCCGACCCACCGCGCGACGAAGATGCGTTGGCGCGCTCGAAAACGCGGTTAGCGCGGCGGGTCGGGAGACCCGCCGCGCTCCATGAAATACGGCACGCCTTCGCGCGTAAGGATTCCCGGGACGGCCGTTCCGCCCTTGCATATTGCAGATCGCGCATTCGGAGGCGAGAATGGCGACACTATCTGCACCGAGAGGCGGAATGTCCCGCAAAGGGGTGCGGCATGCCCATCCAAGCCAGATGTTTGTGCGGCCGACAATACACGTATCGGGATGATTTCGCCGGCCATCAGGCCGAGTGCCCGATCTGCGGCCAGAAGATCACAATACCTGGTCAGTGTGTTCCAGGGACGGCCCCACCGGAGCGCGTGTCTTCGGTCCCGCCGCCAAGGCGAGAAGCCAGGCCAAGGACGGCCCTATGGGTCGGCCTGAGCGCCGGCATCCTGATCGCGATCATCTTGGGAGGCGGCGCGCTCTGGCATTTTGCGAACGTCTCGCCCGAGGCGCCTGCCGCCGCCCCTGCAGCCCCGCCGCCGGCAACGACTCCTGCGGCCGCCATGGCGCCCGCGGCCGCAACGCCGACGGAACCTGCGCCCGGCCGCAACACCGGCCTCGTCGAGACGATCATGACCGGTCCCGGCAGGATGGGCGTCTCGGTGAGCAGGGCGCCGGCGCAGGACGCGGCCCCGGTAAGGGCGGCAACTCCGGTCACCAGGACCGCGGACGAGACCCTGAGACCGTACCTTGACCTTGAAACCGCCGTGGGAACATTCAACATCACTGGGCTGCCATGGGATGAGGCTTCCCAACTAATGCAGTTGCGTCTTCCCACGATAAGGGGCTGGTTTGCCTACCTGCGCGAGCATCCGCGCTACGTCCCCAGCACGATTTCATTGGCCGCCCCATTCGGCAGAGAGAAACTGCTGACCGAATTGGGGGGCCAGCCGGACCGAAAGGAGGAAGTAGAAGGTGCGATGTGGTACAGAGATGGGAGGTCTCGCCTGGTCTGGTTCCAGTACGAAGATGTCGGCTTCGCCGTCGATCCGGAGGACAAGGTCGTCGCCATCCGTATCACGGCCCTGCCGGCCGGGGCGGCCGGGCCGACCGAAACCGGCGCGCCATCCCCGCCATGAGACGCTAAGGGTAACATCACCGCACCGCCATGAAGGGGGCAAACCATGAGAACTCTTCTTTGTGCAGGAATCGTCTGCATCGCCGCATCCGCCATCGCCCATGCCGCCGTCATCGGCAAGGCGACCGTGACGGCAGAGCAGGCGCCGGTCATGTCGGGCAAGCAGGTTATCGTCACCGCGAAGAAGGGCGACACGTTCGACGTGACCGAACTTAAGGGCGACTGGTTCGGCGTCGCCCCGTCGCAAGGGTGGATACACAAGGGGAACGTGCGGTTCGAGGCGGCGGCTGGCAGCGCGGCGGGGGCAGCGGGTTCCACAGAGTACCTGCCCCTGATTGCCGGCGCGGAGTACGAGTATCGCGGCTCGTTCGATGGGAAGACGGATACCGTTACCTACCGGCTGATGCCCTTGCGCGTGGGCCAAAGGCCCTGGTTCTACTTCATCGACGCGAAGCACGCAGGTGAAAACGAGGCGTTTGTCGTCGGCTGTTTTCCCTGGGCCGGGGCGATGTCGAAGAGGGCGGACGGCATCGCCGGGGTTGCGGCACCTTCCGTCAGAAGCATGGGGGCGCTGAGAGGCGTTCTGGACCTCACCGCGGAGGACCTGAGGGATGACCGATGCGAGTTGATCCTCAAACTGCCCCTCGCCAAGGGCAGCGCGACATCCGGCAGCACGTGGGGAGGCAGGCGGTTTACAGCCACCGTTGAGGACTTCGAGTCGGTGACCGTTCCCGCGGGCGTCTTTCAGAACTGCGCCAGGATCTTGTGGAGCGAGCATGATCCCCGCTCCGAACCAGAGGAATGCCGGTTCTGGCTTGCCCCGGGGGTGGGCATGGTCCGTTGGGTCCGGGCGACCAAGAGAGAGGATGTGCTGCTTAAGTACACTTTGCCGGGCAAGCCGGGGGAGGAACCGGCAAAGACCGGGGCCGCGCCGGCCGCATCGGCGCCTGCGGCTTCCGGGTTCGTCATCAAGGACATCGTGCCGGCAACGGGGGAGGCGGCCTCGGGCATGGTGCGCTCGTTCTGCGCGGTTCGCGTGGAACCGTCGGAGCGGCCGCCCAAGGCCGACGGCTACGCGCTGATTCTCACGATCAACTGCGCGTGGAGCATGGAGGACGCGGCCCGAAAGGTCACCGGGGAGTGCCCGTTCAAGATCGCTGAGACCCCCAGGTTCAGTTTCGGTCTCAACGTGACCGGCCCCAACAATGCGATTGCGATTGTCAACATGGTCGCGTTGGGGAATGCTGTGGGCGAGCAGATCACCGCCACGGTGGGCCCTGACGTTGCCGCGAGAGGGCCCGTCCAGGTCTCGGCGCAGATCTGGGCCTTCTCGGGGGGCACGTGGTCGCCCGTGTCAAACGTGTTGACGAAAAGCATCCAGGCGCGCCTGTGAGCCGCGCCGTATGAACCGCCGCGCGGAAATTCTCAGGGCGGCCGTTTCGCCCGCATGATAGTATTGCCGCATCGCCATGAAGGAGGCAATTCATGAGAACGCTTCTGTGCCTGGCAATCGTGAGCCTCGCCGCCGCCGCACAGGCCGCCGTCATCGGCAAGGCGACGGTCACAGCCGAGCAGGCGCCCGTCATGTCGGGCAAGGAAGTGGTCGCCACGGCCAAGAAAGGCGACACGTTCGACGTGACCGAGGTGAAAGGCGACTGGTTCGGCGTCGCCCCGTCTCAAGGGTGGATACACAAGTCGAACGTGCGATATGAGCCGGCGGCGTCCGCCCCGGCACCAGCGCCGGCCGCCGCGCCGGCCGGGACTTCTGCGTCTGCGCCGACTGTGACTGGAGCGCGGGCCGAACCGCCGTCCGCCGCATCCAGAGAGGCAACGGCCCTCGCGGTCGAGAGAATGCAGTGCGGCAAGCCTTTGGGGATCCCAATGCAGATCGCTGCGGACAAAGACTCGACCCCCATTGTTGTCAGGGTGAACCTCCAAGCCTCGAAACTCATCATGACCCACG
>CAYGWP010000594.1:0-7233 GCA_964353455.1 uncultured Anaerolineales bacterium | reverse complement strand
GCCGTCGCCGGAGCCGACCTCGTTGTGGATTTCCTCTCGAAGCCCGCGCCTTTACCCCCAGCGCGGCGGGTCTCCCGACCCGCCGCGCGAAGACCGGAACCCCCTTGCCCCCTCGCCCCAACAGGGCGCGGCGGGTCGGGAGACCCGCCGCGCACGGTCCCGGAGGGCAGTCCCCTGCGAATTGCGATCAATCCGCTGCCCCCGCCCGACTGGGCGCACCCGGCCGCCGCATGGATCCTCCGCGAGGCGACCGCGCGGCTGGACCTGCCACCCGTGCCGGATGAACCCGAGGTTCGCGTCCCGGGCGACGTGCTTGAGGCGGCGCGCAACATATTAAAGGAAAGGGGAATTGCCGGCCCCTTTGTCGCCATCCACCCCGGCAGCGGCTCCTTGAAGAAGAACTGGCCGATGGACCGGTTTCTCCGGATTGCGCGGCGGCTGCGGGCGGGCGCCGGCCGGCAGGTGGCGTGGCTCATCGGCCCGGCCGAGGTGGAGCGCGGCACGCTGCCGCCGGCCGACTCGGGCGATGCCGTCCTCGCCGACCTCGACCTCCAGCGGTTGGCGGGCGTCCTGGCCATCGCGGATGCATACCTGGGGAACGATTCCGGCATCACGCACCTTGCGGCGGCGGTGCGCCGGCCGGCCATCAACCGCCGCGGACCGGAGGATGTTGAGCGCGGCGGGTCTCCCGACCCGCCGCGCGAGAAGCGGGATCGGCTCGCCCCCGCGCCGCCACATGGCGCGGTGGGTCGGGAGACCCACCGCGCAGGTGCGGACGGGCGCGGCGGCCGGGCGACGCCGACGGTCGCCCTGTTCGGGCCGAGCGATCCGCGGGTCTGGGGGCCGCGCGGGCGGCACGTGCGGATCATCCGGTCGCGCGACGGAGAAATGGCGGGCATTGATGCCGAGCGGGTCTGGGCGGCCATCAAGTTGTAGAGGCACGGCGAAAAAAGAACCCCCGATCCGTTCGGACCGGGGGTCGTGGTTGCGGCGCCGCTAGGCGTTCACGCGTTTGACTTTTTCGGCCTTCGGGCCTTTCGGGCCCTGGGTCACCTCGAACTCGACCTCCTCGCCCTCGGCCAGGGTCTTGAAACCCTCGCCCAGGATGCCGGTGTGATGGACAAAGACATCCGTCCCGTTGTCCTGTTCAATGAACCCGTAACCCTTCTGGTCATTGAACCACTTCACTTTTCCTCGAGCCACTGGTACCACTCCTTACACTCTTCCCGGCGAGCGTGCCATAGATTCGGCGCCGGGAAGACCGACTGAATCTATGGTCTGAGCCGCCACCTGGCCGCTCGGCCCCCAGCATGAGAGACACTTCGTGCCGCCTACGTCGGGGGTTTCTCACTCTAAAAATCCTACACACCGTCAGTGCAAAGTCAACCGGAAAATCGCATCCGCCGTCCTTACCCGCCAGACACCGGCTTCCCGGCTTGACGCGGACGCCTTCCGGGCCGCATACTACGGTGGACCCGAGCCGCTATGAGGTGCCGCATGAGAACCATCGTGGCTGCGTGCCTGACGCTGGGGCTTGCGCTCGGGCCCGTCGCCGCCCAGGTCAACCCGTTTCCTCGCCAGATGCTTCCGGCCCGGAACGTCTGCCAGTGGACCTTCGAGGGGGGCGCGGCCGGCTGGACCGCCACAAACCAGTGCACCGTGACGGCCGAGGGGGGCAACCTCAAGATCGCAAGCACCGGAGGCGATCCCTACATCGTGGGCCCGGCCTTCCGCGCCGAAGGGCCGCTCGCGGTCACGCTCCGCGCCAGGTGCGCCGGCGGCGGCAGCGGCCAGGTATTCTGGGCCACACCCGACAAGCCGAACTTTAGCGAAGATGCCAGCGCCCATTTCGACCTCATCCACGACGGCCAGTGGCACGATTACACGGTGCTGGTCGAGGCCCGCGGGCCGGTCACGCGGCTGAGGCTGGACCCCGGCTCGGCCCCAGGACTTATCGAGATATCCTCAATCGGCGTGACGGGCGATCCGCGGCACCCCCTGGAGATCGAGCGGGTCGAGCAGGCGGGCGCCGAGGTCCGCGCGGATGTGCGGAACCATTCCGAGAAACCGATCGAGTTCGCGTGCGGCGGACACAACTATGCGGTCGAGGGCGGGAAAACGGTCCGCGTGACGCTCCGCGCGCCGACCGCAGCGCCCTTTGAGGCCGTCCCCATCACGGTCGAACCGAAGGGCCTGCCCGCAATCAGCCGCACGGTCTTCACCTTCAGCCCCGAGGCCCCGGGGAGTTTCATCTCCCGCAAGGCCGGCAGCCTGTCGCTCACCGCCGCAATCGACGGCTCGGGGGCCTTCATCAATATGGACAAGACTTCGGTCGCCGTTATCGCACCGCTGGTTCACCGAAGCGGCGCCATTCCGCCCCTGAAGCACGAAGAAGGCCCCGGCGCCGTCCGGTTCAGGGGCGATGGCATCACGGTGGCACTGGACCTCGCGGGCGATGAATTCAAGGTGACGATCCAGAGCGACAAGCCCGTCGAAGGGCCGGTCGTCCGGGCACTGGGGGACCTGAAGGGCGGCCTCTTCGCGGGCCTGGAGTACCTGGGGAAGGGCGAGCAGTCATCGTCGGACCTCGACATCGAGACGGCCGAGCGATTCCGATACGCCCCTGACCCGCTGAAGGTCACAATGCCGCTCATGGTCTGCGCGACGGACCGCGCGACGACGGCCGTCCTGTGGAGCGACACGGGCCTCCAGCCGGTCTTCGCGTCGCCGAACTTTTTCGACGGGTCGCCGGACCACCGGATGGCCCTGCGCGGAACGCGGATCGAGGCGACGGTCCTTGTGCGCCGCGGGGCGACGATTGAGGATGCGGTCCTCTGGGCCGTCGGGAAGCGCGGCCTGCCGCCGGTGCCCCCGGCGCCGCGGTCGCGCGAGGCACAGATGAAACTCTGCCTCGACGCCCTGACCGGCCCCCTCAAGGGCGATGGCGGCTGGGGCCACTGCGCCGAGCCGACGTGGGCGCGGCAGCCGTTCGCCGACCACGCCTCGACGGTCTGGCGCCTGACGGGCCGCACGCCGGACATGCCGAAACTCGTCCCGGGCGGGGCGCACGTCACGAACGATTCCATCTACTTCGTCACCGGGCGGGCGGGCGAGTGGCTCCGCATCCGCGGCGGGCAGGCGAAAAGCATTCTGGCCGCGCAGAAACCCGACGGATCGTGGCGGTACGAGGGGAAGTACCGTCGCGGCCATTACGAGGACACCGCAAGCGGCTACTGCGCCCACAACGCGGCCATCCTTCTGAATCACGCCTGGGCAACCGGCGACGCGGCGGCGCGCGAGGGGGGCCTCAAGGCACTCCAGTACATGCGCCGGTTTGATGTGCCGCGCGGGGCGCAGACCTGGGAACTCTCGCTCCACACGCCGGACATTCTTGCATCGGCATATCTGGTCTGGTCGTACGTCCGCGGATACCAGTTGACGGGCAAGGCCGAGCACCTGGCCGAGGCCCGGCGGTGGGCCGCCGCGGGCCTCCCATTCGTGTACCAGCGGAGCGACCGGCCCGTCATGGCCTACGCAACAATCGCCGTCTATGGGGCGTCGAACTGGCAGGCCCCCAACTGGATGGGCCTGCCCGTCCAGTGGTGCGGCGGGGTGTACGCCTACGCTTTGGCGCTGCTCGCCCCGCACGATAAGACCGTAGATTGGGCGCAGGTTGCGCGGGGCATCCTCATCTCGGCCGAGCAGCAGCAGGCCCCCGACGGTCCGTACGCCGGGTGCCTGCCGGATTCGTTCAACCTGGCGGCCCAGAGGCGACAGGGGCCGTTCATCAACCCGTGCGCCCTGGTGAGCCTGCGGCTGGCGCTGGCGGGCGAGGCGGATTCGCTCGCGGTTGCCGCCGATGCGCGGCACCGGGTTGCGGCCCCCTTCCCCGTGGCCATCGAGGGCGCCAGCGCCGTCATCAGGGCGCGCAGGGGGCAGGCGTACCAGGTGCTCATCGACGGGACGAGAATCGTGGATGTGAAGTCCGAGGGCGCCGACACCGTGCCGCTGGAATAGAGCGGCTTAACGTTGCATGTTAGCGCGGCGGGTCGGGTGGCCTCACGACGCGAGGATTTCGCGGATCTTCTCGACCAGAGTGGTGGCGGGATAAGGTTTCTGGATGAAGGCCGTGCGTCCGCCGAGACGTGCGGCGACGGCGGACTCCTCGTATCCGCTCGTCAGGAGCACGCGCATGTCCGGCCTCAGGCGGCGGATCACGTCCAGGACGTCGCCGCCGCGCATATCGGGCATCGTCACGTCAAGGAGGACCACATCGACGAGGCCGGCGCCGCGGAGAATCTCGATGCCTTCGCGGCCGTCGGCCGCAACGAGGACCGTGAATCCGAAATGCTCAAGCGCCATGCGGTCAACCTGTCGGACGGTCGGATCGTCATCGATCACGAGGACCGTGCCGCCGGACGCGGTTCTCGCATCCGGCGGATCGGCCGGGGCCGCCGGCTGCGCCTGCGCCTTCAAGAGCGGACGGCTGGAGACGGGAAACAGGACGCGGAACGTCGAGCCGCCGCCGGGCGTGCTCTCGACGCGGATTCCGCCGCGGTGCCCGCGGACGATCCCCAGGACCACAGGCAATCCCAGCCCGCGCCCGGAGAACTTCGTCGTGAAGAACGGGTCGAATATCCGGGCCTGCGTCTCCTCGTTCATGCCGCAGCCCGTGTCGCGGACCTCGATGAAGACGTACCGGCCCGGCGCCAGTTGCGTGGCGCCCTGCACGTCGGCCAGGCAGGCGGCATCGGCATCCATCACGCCGCTTGTCAGCGTGATCGTGCCATGAGCGTCGCCGACGGCTTCGGATGCGTTGGTGATGAGATTCATGATGACCTGGCGCATCTGAGTGGCATCGGCCTCGATGAGAGGAAGGTCATCGGCCAGGCTGCATACGAGGTTGATGCGTTTGCCGATCGATACGGCCAGGAGGGCCATCATCTCGCGTGCAACGGCCGAGAGGTTGACCGGCTCGACGGTGAACCGACCCTTGCCGGAGTATGCGAGCATCTGGCTGGTGAGTTCGGCGGCGCGCATGGCGATCTTTTCGATCTGGCGTGCGCTGGCGCGTGCGGGGGATTCGCCGGCGGGGAGTTCCATCTGGAGGAGACTTGCGTTGCCGAGAATCCCGGCGAGGAGATTGTTAAAGTCGTGGGCTATGCCGCCGGCCAGGACTCCGAGGCTCTCAAGTTTCTGCGCGTGCCGGACCTTTGCCTCCCACTCTCGGCGCTCCTCGTCGCTGCGGCGGCGCTCGATGGCGATGGCCAGCGGGCCGGCGGCCTCGCGGGCAACCTGGACATCTTCGGCCGTCAGCGCGCCCGGCGCACCAGAGCCGATGTTCAACGTTCCCAGGAGTTCGCCTCTATAGATAAGAGGGACCCTGAGGTAGGCGCGGACGCCCTCGGCGACAAACTTGTCCTGAGTGAGCGATCGCGTCGTCGCGGCCGCCAGGTCGTCGATCAGGAGGTATTGGCCGCGCCGCAGGGCATCGGTTGGCCCGAAGCGGGACAGGGGTATCCAGTCGCCGGCCGCAATGGCGGTAGCGGTGTCGGTGTCCACCGCCAGGATATGTGCCCGTGCGCGGGGCCAGTCGAATTCCACGACGCTGGCCCGCCTGGAGGGGACCAGACGCCTGAGGTGGTGAAGCGCCGCCCGCGCGATCGCTTCAGGCGACTCCGCGGCCAAGAGCGCCTCGCTCATCTCGCCAAGAACCAGCAGGCGCTCAGCGTAGCGGGCGAGCGCCTCCTCCGAGCGCTTGCGCTCGGTGATGTCGCGCGTCAGCGCAAGCACCAGGCGCCGGTTGTTCCATTCCATCGTGCTGATGCGGACCTCGACCGGAAACGTGCTGCCGTCCTTCCGCCGGTGCGCCCCCTCGACCGTGATAGCCTGGCCGGGGACAAGACGCTGCCACATGGCCCTGCACTCGGCTGGCGGCAGGCCGGCTTCAATGTCCATCACGCTCATCGACAGGAGTTCGTGGCGGGCGTATCCGAGGACTTCGCACGCGCGGCGGCTGACCATGAAGAACCGGCCCTCGAGGTCGTGGACGAAGACGGCGTCGCCGGCCTCGTCAATCAGGTGGGGAACTCCCTCCGGGTCGTGGCGCAGCAGTTCGTCAGCGTTGCTGCGGACATCCGCATCGGGCGGGTTGGGGGTGTTGCCTGTCGCCATCATGCCCCCCTTATTCGGCGGCGCGGCACTATTTGCCTTCGCTCAGGCGCTCGTAGTAGCGTTTGAGGAAGTCCTCGTAGCCGCGCGGCATCGGCTTCTGCATAGCGTCGAGCACGTCCTTCTGGACTTCGTTCGGGAGGGCGGCGCTGGAATCCTGGCGGATGCGGACCTCGCCCGACAGGAGCATCTGGGTCCCGCGGATGCTGTCGAGGACGACGTTTTTCTGGCGCAGGGCGTTCTGGTACCGCCCGGCGAGGATGTCGCGCTGGACCTTCTGCATCCCCCCGATGGCGGCGTCCAGGGTGAAGGAATTGTAGTTGCGGACTTCCAGAGCGGCCTTGACGCCCTCGGCCTTGTTGCGGAGTTGGGCCTGCTTGCCGGCGAGGCTGCCCATGCGTCGCTGGAGTTCCGGCGGGACGGGTCCTTCCATACCTTCGCCGCCGGCGCCGGAGATCTTGCCTCCGCCGGTGGCTCCGCCGCTCGGTTCGGTGCTCTCGTCCTTGATCTCGCCCTTCGAGAAGGCGTCGGGGGAGAGGCGCGTGGGGGTCTTGCGTCCGCCCTTGTCGGTGGCCGTGTCCTCGACGAATTCGCCCGTGGCGCGGCCGGACCGGCCCTGGCCGGAGCGGCCGCTGATCTCACTGGAGTTGGGGAGGCGGTTGCCCGTGACGCCCTTGGCGGAGAAGTTCGAGATAGGTCCATCCATGGCATCCCAGCCTGCGCCCTTGTCGGCCGAGTCGCCCGCGCCGCTGGTGACGTCCTCCATCTCCTCGAAGAGGTCCTCCTCCTGCTCGAGGAGGTCGCCCACAAGGTCCTCAAGTTGCTGCGGCAGTTCGGCGTGCGGAATCTCGACGTCCTTCGTGAACTCCTCCTGCTTCCACTTCTCGCGGTCGGGCGTGTCGGGGAGCCACTTCTCGAGGTTCTCGACCGTCTCCTCGGCGGCCTCCATGCCCAGCTCCTCCAGCGGCACGACGATGTCCATCGCCTTCTTCGAGAGGGCGTCGGCGGCCATCTCGACGTCGGTCTTGACCTCGATGAGCTCCTTGACGAGGCTGGGGTTCG
>CAYGWP010000593.1:0-6063 GCA_964353455.1 uncultured Anaerolineales bacterium | reverse complement strand
GGAAACTCGCGGCCATCGCCCACAAAGCCGGACGGCCATACATATTGCATTCGTGCGGCAATCTCGGGGACATTATGGATGACCTGACGGACGACGTGAAGAGCGATGCCAAACACAGTTTCGAGGACACCATCGAGGACGTGCGGCAGGTCAAATCGACTTATGGACGTAAGATCGCGCTCCTCGGCGGCATCGACGTGGATTTCCTTTGCCGCTCGCCCGAATCCGCCATCCGCCGCCGCGTCCGCGAGACCCTCGACGCCTGCCTCCCCGGCGGCGGCTACTGCCTCGGCACCGGCAACTCCGTCACCAACTACATCCCGCTCGACAATTACCTGGCCATGATTGATGAAGGCCGGCTGTACGGCACGTGAATGGCCGGGTGTCGCGGCCACAGCCTGGTCGCCGCGGCGACCGCCGTTGCGTGACCGTGCTTCCGGGGGCGCACGCTACGCATTGTATTGGCAAAGGCCGAATTCGCCGAGTATGCTTTCGGAGCACACATAGAGTCCACTTCCAAACAGGTACGTCTGTCGGTGTGGTGTGGCACGTCCACTGCGGCAATCGCAGGGCAGCCCCAGAGCCGCCGAGGCGTATAGGGTCAAGTCTCCCGCGCAGCAAAGCGATCGCGATTTCAATCGAGGTGAGTAAGACATAACATGGGTAGCGCCCTCAGGGCAAACCAAGTACATGATACCCACAGGCTACCGAGGGCAGGGACGCCAGCCAAGAGACATCGCTTCAGAGTCAACCGGCACACTTGAACAACATGGCACCGGAATCCTCAATTAGATACAGATCATCCTTGAGAACCTTGAGAATGGACGAAAACACTATGGCGTCGTATTCGAGGCTCGGGAATGAGTCGTAGCCGAAACTTCGGTTCCCGAAGTGATCCTTAAGGTACCCGTAGAATCCGACGACAATTCGCATCTGGTCGGACTGTGACAGTTGCACGTAGTCTTCGCGACTGAGCCGCACGGGCAAACGGCTCTTCAACTCCTGCGGACTGCCGAATTGCCGAATCCACTCGTGGACTTTGTTCCGCCGTTCCTGATTCATCGCGCGCATCTGTTCTCTGCTTGCCGCTACGGCCGCTTCTTGTTCCTGCTTTAGTTTGCTCACGATAGCGGCGGCTTCCTCTCCACCGAAACATTCCAGAGCCTCCACTGCGTGCATTCGGTGGAACCTGCCTGCGTCCAATGCTTGGGTGATCGCAACAATGCTCTTCGGGTCGCCGATTTTCCCAAGGGCAAGAGCCGCCTTGGCTCTTTGGTGTCCATTGAAACGATCATCGTGATGCATCATGTCGGTCAACGGCACAATTGCCGCAGGATCGCCGATTTCTCCGAGTGCATCAATGGCCTTAAAGACCACCCAGTCCTCCGAGTCTTTGAGCGCCACAATCAGTGATGGAACCGCACTGCGATGCTTTATCTTGCGCAGGGCATCTACTGCGTTGTGCCGAACATGCCATTCCGGGTCGCTCAGGGCCCGGCATAATGGCTCGACCGCTCTAACGTCGCCACACTTGTTAAGTGCGTCGGCCGCCGCTGTCCTGACAAGCCCTTCCGGGTCGCTTAGGGCCCGGCACAATGGCTCGACCGCTCTAACGTCGCCACTATCGCGAAGTGCCTCGGCCGCCGCGATCCTGGCGTCCCATTTTTTGTGTGTAAGTGCTTGGATTAGGCCCTCGAAACTAGGTTTCATCTGTTCAACTGCCGCGCCGTGGCTCGACAATCTCTCAAGCGCTTCGGCAGTCTGGGCAGGCGCGTGAATGAGCATTCGCGGACGTCTCTTCATCTTTTGACAAAGCCATGTCACTATGCCAAACATGTTCGTGGGCCTCGCCTCAGGCGATCAAGTGCCGCCTACTATAGGCGATGCTATGCCGGTGGGGGGCCGGCCGTCAACGGAAATCTGCGGAGTGTCGCTGGTGCACTTTAATGTCCGGTTGTGATAATGTGGGAACACCCGACATCTACTTCCTCCCCTTGCCCCGCCGCCCGGCGCGGCGGGAGTATCAAACGCTGAATCGGCATCGTGTGCCCGGACACATCCTATCACTGCCCCTCGTAGATAGGCACAACATCCTTGTACCTGGCCACAAGGTCCGTCCAGTCTTTCGGCAGCACGATCTTCCTGGTCACCCGCTGCGTTGCCCAACTTCCTCCGCCGGCGAGGATGAGGAATCAGTTGAAGACCCTTATCGGCAGAATGAGGAGCGGCAGGCCCTGCCAGTGGAGGCGACGTTGGAGGGCGAACGCCGTGTCGTTGTGCAGCAGCCGCTGGAACCACTTCTCGCGCTGGAAGATGAGTTGTCCCGCGAAGAACGTCGCCTTCGGGAACCGCCGGGCCACCTCGGCGCAGGTGGTCTCGGCCTGGGCGACAGGGTCGGTGCCGGTCTCCATAATGGAAGTTGCGGCCAGTCCCATCCGCCGGGCCATGGCCACGTACCTGTCGAGGTATTCGCGCGTCTGGGCCTCGAGCCGGGCCACCTCGGCCACGCCCTTGAAGTTGCCGGAGTCGATCACGGCCACCGAGACGAAGACCATCTGGCGGTACGTGTTCGGGAACAACCGCAGGATCGACATGACCGTGTGGATTCCCGGCCCGTTATAGCCGCCCACGAGGAGTGCGGCGGTCGGGGCGGCGGAGTCCAGTTCGGCCGGCGGAGCCGCCGCCGCGGGGGCCTCGGCGATCATCTCGGCCTGCTGGGTGAACCTGGCGAACGTCGCCTGGACCCGGCGGTAATACCGGCGTATGCCGAAGCAGGCCGTAATCAGCGCCGTCGTGACCACCAGCGTCAGCCACGCCCCCTCCGAGAACTTCTCGTATATGACGATTGTAAGTATCGAAATGCAAATGAGCAGGCCCACCGCGTGGATCAGGAAGGCCCGCTTCCACCGGGGGTCCGTCCTGCGCGACTGGACCCGGAGGCGGCACATGCCCAGTTGCGTCAGCGAGAACGTGATGAACACGTTGATGGCGTACATCGTGACCAGGACGCTGATGCTGCCGCCCGTGTAGAGGAGCATGGCGAAGGCGGCCATGCCCATCATGAGGACGCCGTCCTGGAGAGTCATCCGCTCTGAGAGCGAACTGAAGCGGTGCGGCACCCAGGAGTCGCGGGCCATGTTCGCCATGACGCGCGGCCCGCCGATGAACCCGGTCTGCGCGCCCACACACAATAGCGCCGCCTCCGAGACCAGAGTGATGACGACGAACCACGTGCCGAAGCCCAGCCGCTCAAGGAGGACGGCGTTCAGCGTCTTGCCCTCCTCCGGATGCACGTCCAGGAGCATGTAGGCCACGAGGATTCCGCCGGCCGTCACGGCCAGCGAGACCGCCATGTAGAGCATCGTCCGCTTGGCGGTGGCTACGCCGGGTTCCCGCATTACCTGGATGCCGTTGGAGACGGCCTCGATGCCGGTGTATGTGCCTGCGCCCTGGGCATAGGCCTTCGCAAAGATGAGGAACATGGCGACGAAGCCCAGCGTTGACATGTCGGACTGGAGGCCCTGCGACACGCCGGAGGCCAGCGCCGGGACCCGGCCCGCGTGCATAACCGCCGCGCCGACGAGCAGCACCGCGTGGCACGCTAGAAACAGCAGAAACACCGGCAGCAGGACCTTCACCGATTCCTTGACCCCGCGCAGGTTCATAAGCACGAGCACGGCCAGTGCCGCCGCCTCGACCGGCACCTTGTACTGCTGTGCGTCGAGCGGGAGGAAACTGAAGATCTGGTCCGCCCCCGATGCAATCGAGACCGTGATCGTGAGGACGTAATCCACGAGGAGGGCGCTGCCGGACAGGACGCCGAACGAACTGCCCAGGAGTTTCGTGGCGACCGCGTATCCTCCGCCGCCGGATGGGAAGTGCTCGATCGTCCGGCTGTAGGCATACGAGATGATGAAGACCGTCAGGGCCGTGGCTGCCGCAAGGAAGATCGCCAGTTCATGGTGCTGGCCGAGCGTCCGGTAGGCCTCATCCGGGCCGTACGCGGAGGAACTCAGGCCGTCGGCCCCCAGGCCCACCCACGCCAGGAAGGCCACGAGCGATATCTTGTGGAACAGCGAAGGGTCATGGATGTCTCGCGGCGCCCCGATCAGGAGCCGCTTCACCCGGCTGAGAATCTCCACGAGGATTGCCCCTTCCAATCGCCTGCGAAGTCAGGGCGGGCTGTCTTCCTGGAAGCGGCCCTGGTCGCGGCCTGCCTGCCGCGGCCGGCCGCCCGCGGCCCTTCGCCCCGGTCTTCCGGCTTCGCCCTCGACGGGGCTACGCCTTCGCCAAGGCTTCGGCGGACAAGACGCCGGACAGGCAGGCGCTGCCTGCCCTGAGAAAGTCGAGCCCCCACACCACCCGCCGGGAAGGCGGGCGGTTTCGCCTGCCAGGAACATTGTGAGAAGTCGGCCCGGCCGTGTCAATATGCGAGGGACGAAGGCACGCAGGCACGGAGGAAGTGCGGAGTGCGGAGTTCGCAGTGCGGAGTGAACAGTTAGCCGCCGCGCTTGCGCGGCGCTTGTGTTGAAATGCGGAGTGAAAAACAAGAACAACAACATTTAGCCGGCGGACTTGTCCGCCGCGTGTTGGCGACCGCTGGCGGCAGCCAACAGTCGCCGAGCCTGAAAGCCTCGACCAGCACAGCCCCCGCCACCGTCGTGGCAACGCCCCCGCCCGCCCCATAGCATTTCAGCCCTGAAAGTCGGAGCGCAGCGCAGACCTCGCCTGGGCGGGGGCGGCACGCCTGCGGCCACACCCGCCATACCCGGCCACGCGTGCAATTTACTGGCAAACGCCCAATCCGCCGGATATCCTTCCAAGATATATATAGAAGATGGCCGGGGCAAAGGAAGGCCGCCTGTGAGCAAGACATTTGACCAGGGCAAAGCAGAAGTCGCCAATCTGTGCCAATACTTCGCGACTAACCGGCAGGCGTTCCTTGCCCCTGGCGTCAAGGAAGACCACGTTCGCCAGTGCCTTATTGACCCCTTTCTTGAAGCCCTTGGCTGGGACGTGCGGAATATCGCAAGGGCTGCGCCCCAGTACCGCGAGGTCATACCCGAAGATAGCCTTGACGTGGAAGGCCATCAGAAGGCCCCCGATTACACCTTCCGCGTAGGCACGCTCCCCAAGTTTTACGCCGAAGCCAAGAAGTGCGGCGTCAACATCAATGCGGACCCCGGCCCGGCCTATCAACTCCGCCGCTACGGCTGGAGCGCCAAGGTTGCCGTTTCAATCCTCACTGACTTCGAAGAATTGGGCGTCTATGATTGCACCTTCCGCCCCAGTCCAGCCGACAAGGCCAGCCGCGCCCGGATCCAATACTTCCGCTCCGAGGAATACCCCGACCGTTGGCGCGAACTCTGGGACGTCTTCTCGCGCGAAGCCGTCTGGTCCGGGGCTTTCGACCAGTACGCCGCATCCAAGCGCAAGCGCGGCACGTCCGAAGTGGATGTGGAGTTCCTGAAGGAAATCGAGGGCTGGCGCGACGAACTGGCCCGCAACATCGCCCTGCGCAATCTCAAACTGTCCGACGACGAATTGAACCGCGCCGTCCAACTTACTATCGACCGCATCGTATTCCTTCGCATGGCCGAAGACCGGGGCCTTGAACCCTACGAACATCTCTTGTCCCTATGCGAGCGCGGCTCGGTCTATGAGCGGTTCATTCGGGAACTCTGCCGCAAGGCCGATGACAAGTACAACTCCGGCCTCTTCCATTTCCAGAAGGAAGACGGCGTATCCGAGGCCCCCGACCAGATCACGCCGCGCCTGGCGGTCGATGACAAGGTCTTTAAGCCGATCCTCGAGAGCCTCTACTTTGCCCACGGTTCGCCTTACCATTTCGGCGTCCTGCCCGTCGAAATCCTGGGCACCGTCTACGAGCGGTTCCTGGGCAAGGTGATCCGCCTGACGCCCGGCCACCAGGCAAAGGTGGAGGAGAAGCCGGAGGTCCGCAAGGCCGGCGGAGTCTATTACACGCCCGCGCGCATCGTGGACTACATCGTTCGGGAGACGATCGCCCGCCAGATTCGCGGGCTGAGCCCGGCCCAACTGTCG
>CAYGWP010000592.1:0-5021 GCA_964353455.1 uncultured Anaerolineales bacterium | reverse complement strand
GCGGGCGGCGGCGGCGATGACGGCCCGGCCCTCGCGGATGAAGCGGGTCATCGGCTTCTCGCAGAAGACGTCCTTGCCCGCCTGGACGGCGGCGATGGTGATGAGTGCGTGCCAGTGCGGCGGCGTGCCGATGTGGATGACGTCGATGTCTCGGCGGTCGAGGACCTCGCGGAAATCGGCGTAGCCGCGGCAACCTGGGCCGGCCTTCTTGATCGCCGCGGCGAGGTGGTTCTTATCGACGTCGCACACGGCCAGTTGCACGGGGGGTTCGACGACGTGGCTCATCCCCTGGCTGCCGGCGCCGATGGTGCCGCGCGTTATTACGTCGCTGGGGGCCTTGTGCCCCTCGCCGCCGAGGACGTGCCGGGGCACGATCGTGAAGGCCGCGCCTACGGCGGCGCCGACGAGAAGTCGCCTGCGAGAAATCGGCGCGTCTGGCATTACAGGCCCTCGCAAAAACCAATCGAGCCGCGGGCGTAGTCTGTGTCTAGCGTGTGCCGTGCCTTTAACCCTCTCCCCTTGCGGGAGAGGGTGGCCGAAGGCCGGGTGAGGGGTTGCCGTGGCTCGCCCCCTCACCCCCAACCCCTCTCCCGCGAGGGGAGAGGGGTGAACGGCGCCACGCTAAACAAGTACTACGGTCGCGGCTCGATGAAGGTTACGTACGGCTACTTCTTCGCGCCCTTCGAGAGTTCGGCCGCCGTGGCGGCGAAGAACTCGGCGCACTTCGCCACGTTACCCAGGAGGTCGCCGGAGGAGTCCTCGTATTCGATGGAGAACACGCCCTTGAAGCCCTGGTCGTAGATTTCCTGGAGCATGCCGCGCGCGTTGCCGACCCCGGCGCCCCACGGGACGTCCTTCGGGCCGGGTTCGCCCTTGGGGGCGGGGCCCATCTTATTCAGGTCCTTAAAGTGCAGCGATATGATGCGGCCTCGCAGTTTCTTGAGGCAGTCCAGCGGGTTCAGGCCCGACCGCATCCAGTGCCCCGTGTCGGCGTCCGAGCCCATGCGCTTGCTCAGGCCCTCGCATGCCTTCACAACGATGTCCGGGTCCCAGTAGGGCGACGGCTTGGGGTGATTGTGGAACGCCACGCTGATGCCGTACTCCTGGCAGAGTTTGTCGATGCCGGGGAGGGCGTCTGCGGAAGGCTCGGAGACGATCGTTTCGAGGCCCACCTTCTTGGCGAAATCGAACACGCGGCGGTTTGCGGCCTCGTCCTTTCCCAGGCCGACGACGCCGTAGTTGACGATCTTGACGCCGGCCGACTCGGCCTTCTTTCGCATCTCGGCAATCTGCTCGTCGGTCATGCCGTGGTCGGTCTTGACGGTGGGCTTGTCGGGGCTGAACTTCTGGCCCGGATAGACTTCGATATACTTGATGCCTATAGATGCGGCCTTATCGACCGTCTCGGAGAACGTTACGCCGCGGAAGGTGTACGCCTGGACGGCCAGCCGCCAGCCGATCGCCTCGGCCGGCGAGAGGTCCACCTTCTTCGGCTGAGGGAAGGTCGGCGCCGGCTCGGCCGCGGGCGCACGCAGGATCGTCACGCGCGGCGCCTTCGCCGCCTTGGTGGCCGGGGCCTTCGGGGCGCCGCCGACGCTTTTCAGAACCTCGCCCGCATCCTTCTTCACGTTGTTGTCCTGCGTGACTGCCAGGACTTTGACCATGGCGTCGCGGACCTCATTCTTGGCGCTTGCGGCTATTGTTTTGCCGATCTTGACTGCCGCGATGCACGCCGGGGCAGCAAGGGCAGCATCATCCAGGCACGGCACGACCATCTTGAGGGCCTCGGGCGACTTCACATCGCCCAGGCCGCCGAGGACCTGGATCTTCTCATCGGGCCGCGCGGCCGCCGCCATCGCATCCTGGTACATCTTCAGGCGTGCCGCAGTCTGGACGTCCTGCCCGCCCGCCAGGCGGATGTAGCCGCGCAGGGCCAGGACCTTCTGCGTGGTCGTCCCGGCGCCCTTGGCGATGGCCAGGAGGTCGGGCGCGGCGGAGGCATCGGTCCAGTCGGCCATTGAGCGAATGGCGGCGTCCTGGACCTTCGCATCTGCATCCTTGACGAAGTTGCGGACGGCGGCCAGGGCCTTCGGCGTGCCGGCCCGGCCCAGGACGCGGATGAGGGCGTATTTGTTCTCGCCCTGCGCGCCGCCGACGGCCGCAAGGATGGGATCGACGCAGGAATCTTTGTTGGCCGCGCGGCTACAGAGGGACGCGACGGCCTTCTCGGCGGCTTTGCGCTCGTCATCCGCGCCGGCCTTGGCAAGGATGCCGACAAGTGCGCCGGCCGACTTCTCATCGGCCACCTGGTCGAGCGCCTGGACGGCGGCAAGCCGCACGCCGGCGTCGGCATCTGCGGCGGCCTTAAGGAGCGCCGGCCCGGCGGCGGCTACGCGGCGTGCGCCGAGTGCGCGAACTGCCTCGGCGCGGACCTTCACATCACCAGCCTGGGCCTGTTGGATGAGGGCATCGTTCGTATTCGCTCCGGGCAGGCGGTCGAGGGCCGCGCGGGCCTCAATCTGCTCCGGCCCGGCGGCGCCTGCGGCCAGCGGCATCAAGAGCGGCAGGGCCGATGCGTCGCCCAGTTTGCCTGCCGCGCGGATCGCCGACAGGCGGACGTTCGCATCCGGGCTCTTCATCATCGCAAGGACCGCGGGCAGCGTGGCTGGGTCGCCGCGCGCTGCGAGGTCGTCAAGCAGAAGGGCCTGCGAGCCCACCGGGCACTTGGGGAGCAGCGAGGCGACGGTCTTGGCTGATTCCGGGCCGGAGACTTCGCGCAGGAACCGCAGGGCCGCGGCCTGCATGTCGGCATCGGAGCCGGCGAGAATTTCGTTCACGAGCGCCAAAGCCTTGTCGCCGCCGCCCGCGACCAGTCCGCGCAGGGCGGCCATGCGGATGTGCTTGGCCTCGGTTGGTTTGTACATGGCTTGATAAATGGCGGCGGCCTCATCCTTCTTGGCGGCGGCCGCAAGCCGGTCGGCGCACAGGAGCAGGGCGTCAACGACGGTCGGGCGGACTTCGGGCTTAGCCCCGGCCAGCGCCCCCGTGAGGGCCTTGGCGGCCTCGGAGCCGTCGATCTTGCCGACGGCGGCTGCGGCGGCCGCGGCGATGGCGGGATCGGCGTCGCCGAGTGCCGCCGCGAGGGCCGCAAGGCTCTCGGCATCCTTCCGGTCGCCGAGCGAATTGATGATGCCGATCTTCTGCTTGCCGGCGGCCCTGGGGAGGGCGGCCCGCATTGCGGCGACAGCGGCCGGGTCCTCAATCCGCTCAAGGGCGTAGCGGGCCATGTCCGACAGGTCCTTGTCAAGGAGGAGGGCGGCCAGGGCGGGCACGGACGCCGCGCCGCCGCCGATGCTGAGTTGCCGGCAGATGAACCGCTTGCCGTCGATGGATGTGCTGCCCGCCAGCATCCCGGTGAGGCGGCCGACGAGTTTGTCGCGGTCGGCCTTGTTGGCGTGCGAGTCGCGGATGGCGTCGGAGATCATGGTGAGCGCCTCGCGGCTCTGGCCGAACTCGTACGTGGCGAGTTGCTTCAGCGCCTCATCGAGGTTGGCCGGTTTCGGCGTCTCAGGCGCGGCCGGTGCGGCAGCCGGCGCGGGGGCGGCCTCCTTCTTCGCGGGCGCCCGCGCGGCAAGCGCGGCGTCTGCCAGCGAGAAGCACAGCCCAAGGACCATCAGTCCGACGAGAAGTCTTGTCCAGCGGTTCATGATGCACTCCTTCGCGTTACAGGTTCCACGGACCATCGCGCGGCGGGTCGGGAGACCCGCCGCGCTAAACCTAACCCTCCGCGCGGCGGGTCTCCTGACCTGCCGCGTAAAGCGCAGTTGACTACAAATGCCAGGGCGGCCGCATCGGCCGCGAGACGAACCCGTTGGCCTCGGGGTCGTTGATGAACCGCTCGGCCACAAGGTCCCACTTCAGTTTCCGTCTCAGGATGCACGCCGTGAGGCACAGGTGGCAGAAGGAACTTGTGCGGTGCCCGTCTTCCGCCGGGGCCATTGTCGGGCCGCGGGTCCGGATGGCGTTGACCCAGTCCTGCTGATGTCCGATGCTGCGTCCCAACTGGACCTCGTTCGGCTGGATGACGGACTTAAGGAGCGACGGCGGGTCGGCCGCCAGCGCCCCGCCGTGGATGGCCACGAAGACCTTCCCCTCGGTCCCCTCAAAGAGGATGCCGCGCGACGCCCCGGTAATGTTACAGCGGATATCGCCGGGGGCGTCGCCGCTATCGACGATGATCTTCAGACCGTTGGCGTAGGTGAACTCGATGTGGTACTCGTACGGCACGTCCCAGAGGGGGTCCTTGAGAAACGTGCCGCGCCCCTCTATCTCGACCGGCCCCACCAGGAGCGGCCCGGCCCCGAGGAGGGCGATATCGTTGACGTGCGCCCCGCGGTCCGTAAGTTCGCCGTCCGAATAATCCATGATCCAGCGGAAGTTGCCGAAGACGCGCCTCGAGTGGTACGGAACGTACGGGGCGGGGCCCAGCCACATTTCGTAGTCCAGCCCTTCGGGTATCGGTTCCGGCCCGGTCGCGCCGGAGGACTTGTTGCCGGTCGGCAGAAACGTGCGGATGGTGTGGATTTTGCCGAGGCGTCCGTTCCGGACCAGTTCGCAGGCGTAGCGGATGCTGGTGGTGGACCGCTCGTGGCTGCCGGTCTGGAACACGCGGCCGTAGCGTTTGACGGCGTCGGCGGCGGCGCGGCCGTCGGCGATGACCGACGCCATCGGCTTCTCGCAGTACATGTCCTTGCCGGCCTTGGCGGCCATCGTCGTGAGGAGTCCGTGCCAGTGGTCGGGCGTGGCGATGACGACGCCGTCGATGTCTGTCCGGGCGAGGAGTTCGCGGAAATCCTTGTAGTCGCGGCAGCCGGCGTACGTGCCGGGGGCCTCCTTGGAGTATCGGTCAACGACCCGCTGCTTGGCGTTGTTGCGGCGGGGGGAGTCGGACTCGCAGACAGCCAAGACCACGACCACGGGATAACGCAGGATGCCGCCCCTGAGGCCGCCGCCGCTACCGC
>CAYGWP010000591.1:0-13176 GCA_964353455.1 uncultured Anaerolineales bacterium | reverse complement strand
CTGCTGGATGTCAAGCTGGAGGTGACCAAACGCACACGCGGTGAGTACGAGTCCGTTTACCTCAACAAGCGCATCGAAACGACGGCTGAACCGCAAGGAACGCCGGGCGGCGCACTGCCTGCGTTCTAAGGTGGAGCCGGTCCGCGTCATATGTGACACGCGGGAGCAGCTTCCTTACGTCTTCTCCGATCGGGTGGTCGCCGTGCGTCGGGCCTTGCCCGCCGGCGACTACTCGGTCGAGGGACTGGAACACCTGGTCGCCATCGAAAGGAAAGCTCTCGATGACTTCGTCTCCTGCGTGATCCACGAGCGCGAGCGCTTCCACCGGTTGCTGCACAAGCTGCAAGCTATTGAGTTAGCTTGCGTGGTGGTGGAGGCCAATCTCGCGGACATCTTTGCTCATTGCTATTACAGCAAGGCGCACCCAGCATCGGTGGCGGGCGCCGCCATCGCCATCATCGTTGATCATGCGGTCCCGGTGATCTTCGGCTCCGATCGCGAGACCTGCTGCCGATTCACCGAAGGACTGCTGCTGAGAGCGAGCCGAAAATTGAGGTCGTAATGCCCGAAATTATAGATCCCCGCGAGGCGGTGCGGTTGTTCCGCGAGTGCGGCGCCCGGAGCCTCTTTCTCGGCCAGCCGCACCCCCGGGGCGGGCGGCCGTACCCGGGCAACATCTGCGTCTCGGTCAACGAGGAACTGGTGCACGGCATCCCGGGGCCGCGGGTCATCGCCGAGGGCGACATCGTCTCGGTGGACGTGGGCGTTGAGAAGGACGGCTGGTGCGGCGACGCCGCCCGGACGTTCGCGGTCGGGCCCGTGCCGGCCCGCGTCGCGGAGTTGCTGGCGGCGACGGCCGATGCGCTGGAGGTCGTCCGGCGCGAGGCGCGGGCCGGGATCCTCTGGTCGGCGGTGGCCGGGCGGATCCAGGCGCTGGTGGAGGGGCGCGGCTTCTCGGTCGTTCGCGAGTACGTCGGGCACGGTATCGGCCAGCAGATGTGGGAACCGCCGCGCGTGCCCAACTTCGTGGGCGGCGACATGGCCCGCGACGATTTTCTCCTGGCCGAGGGCATGACGATGGCGGTCGAGCCGATGGTCAACATGGGCCGGCGCCAGGTACGCGAGAAGGAGGACGGGTGGACGGTGGTCACGGCCGACGGCAAGCCGTGTGCTCATTTTGAGGATACATTCGTGATTCGCCGCGAGGGGGCTGAACCCCTGACGCGGCAGGCGCCCGAGGGGACCCAGGTGAGTCCGGAGCGTGGCTAAAGACGTCATTCGAGTGGAAGGCAAGGTCAGCGAGGCGTTGCCGAACGCGATGTTCCGCGTCGAGTTGGACAACGGCCATCGCGTCCTGGCGCACGTCTCGGGCCGGATGCGGATGAACTTCATCCGCATCCTGCCGGGCGACCAGGTGACGGTGGAACTGTCGCCCTACGACCTGGCCAAAGGGCGGATCGTCTACCGGGCGGGCTGAACCCGGCCGGCGGCGCCCGCTGTTGCGAGGCGGTGTTTCCATGAAAGTGCGGACCAGCGTCAAACGGATCTGCGAGAACTGCAAAGTCGTCAGGCGCGCCGGCGTCGTGCGCGTGATCTGCATCAATCCGCGCCACAAGCAGCGCCAGAAGATGCGCGTCAAGAGGAGGTAATAAGCGATGCCTCGTATCGCGGGTGTGGACGTGCCGGCCGACAAGACGACCTGGTGCGCGCTGACGTACATTCACGGCATCGGGAAACCCCTGGCCCTGAAGGTCTGCAAGGAAGCGGGGATCAACCCCGACGGCCGGATGAAGGACCTCAGCGACGACGAAGTCGGCCGCATCGCCGCCGTCATCGACCGCGGTTGCGTCGTGGAAGGGGCGCTCAGGCGGCAGGTGCTTCAGAACATCGCGCGGCTGCGCGACATCCAGTGTTATCGCGGCGTCCGGCACCGCAAGGGCCTGCCGGTCCGGGGCCAGCGGACGCGCACCAACGCGCGGACCCGCAAGGGTCCCCGCAAGACCGTTGCCGGCAAGAAGGGCGTCAAGGAACTGCATTAACCGGTCGCCGCGGCGACCCGGGCGCACGCGGTTGTCCTGGTGCGCTGCGGCGGGGGCGGCGCGGACGTGGAGATCCGATGGCTAAGAAGAAAAAAGTCAAGCGAGTGGTCGCCAAGGGCGTGGTTCACGTCAAGGCAACCTTCAATAACACGATCATCACGATCACGGACCCGGCCGGGAACGTCCTGTGCACGGATTCCGCCGGGACGATCGGCTTCAAGGGCAGCCGCAAGTCCACGCCGTTCGCGGCCCAGCGTGCCGCCGAGGCGTGCGCCGAGAAGGCCATCAAGATGGGCATGCACGAGGTCGAGGTCAAGGTCAAGGGGCCCGGTAGCGGCCGCGAGTCGGCCATTACCGCGCTCCAGGCGGCCGGCCTGAGGGTGACGGCCATCGAGGACGTGACCCCGATTCCGCACAACGGCTGCCGGCCGCCCAAGCGCCGCCGCGTCTAGGCCGGGCCGAGGAGGTTTAATCGCAGTATGGCTCGATACACCGAAGCAGTATGCCGCCGCTGCCGCCGCGCCGGCATGAAGTTGTACCTGAAGGGCGTGCGGTGCGAGACCGCCAAGTGCGCCATCGAAAAACAGTGGCGCAACAAGCCGCCCGGCATGCACTTCTGGCAGCGCCGCCGGCCCAGCGAGTACGGCCTGCGCCTGCGCGAAAAACAGAAACTCCGCTGGTACTACGGCGTCCTGGAACGCCAGTTCCGCCGCTTCTTCGACGAGGCACAGCGGTCCAAAGGCTCAACCGGCGAGCGGCTCCTCATCCTCATGGAACGCCGCCTCGACAACGTCGTGTACCGCCTCGGCTTTACGTCCAGCCGCAAGGCCGCGCGGCAAATCGTGAACCACGGCCACATCATGCTGAACGACCGACTTACGAACATCCCCAGCCTCAAGGTGAAGCCCGGCGATGTGATCTCGGTCCGCGACCGCAAGTCCAGCCGCGACCTCGTCCAGTCGTGGCTGACGGAGGAGGAAGGCCGCGTGGTCCCGCCGTGGTTGTCGGTGGACCCGCCCAACTTCCGCGGCGAGGTCAAGACCTTGCCGGCACGCGAGGACGTCTCGCTCCAACTTAACGAACAATTGATCGTTGAATTTTGCAGCCGCTAGCCATAAGGCCAGGAGGCGACCAACGTGATGCGGATAAAATGGAAGGGCCTGGAACTCCCGACGCGCGTGGCCCTGGATTCTGCCGCCGCCACGCCCACGTACGGACAGTTCGTCGCCGAGCCGTTCGAACGCGGCTTCGGCGTCACCATCGGCAACAGTCTGCGCCGCATTCTTCTGTCGAGTCTGGAGGGCGCCGCCGTCACGGGCGTCAAGATCGAGAACGTCCTCCACGAGTTCTCCTCGATCGACGGCGTCATCGAGGACGTCACCGACCTCATCCTGAACGTCAAGGGCCTCGTAGTGTGCCTCGAAGGCGGCGAGCCGCGCACCGTCGTCCTCGAGGCCAAGGAGGCCGGGCCCGTCACCGCCGGCATGATCCAGACCGACCCCAACGTCGAGGTCGTCAACAAGGATCACAAAATCTGCACCCTCTCGAAGAACACGACCTTCCGGATGGAACTCAGGGTCGCCAAGGGGCGCGGCTACGTGACCGCCGAAGAGAACACGCCCGAAGGCGACCAGGAAGTCGGATACATCCCGGTCGATAGCCTTTTCTCGCCGGTCGTCCGCGTCCGCTACCGCACCGAGGATACCCGCGTCGGTCACCGGACGAACTACGACCGCCTCATCATGGAAATCTGGACGAACGGCACCGTGGCCCCCGACATGGCCCTCGTGGAGGCCGCCAAGATCCTCCGCAAGCATCTCAATCCGTTCGTCGAGTACTTCCATCCCGGCGAAGAGGTGGGCGCAGAGGCCGTCGCGGCAGAGGAAGCCGCCCCCACCGCCGAGGAATACGTCTCGGAACTGGAGCGCAAACTCGCCATGCCGGTCACCCAACTGGAACTCTCCGTCCGGGCCTCGAACTGCCTGGAGTCCGAAAATATCATGACCGTCGGCCAACTGGTGCGCCTCTCCGAGGAAGACCTGCTGGCCATCCGGTCCTTCGGCAAGACGAGCCTCCGCGAAGTGAAGCGCAAACTCGCCGACCTCGGCCTCTCACTCGGCATGGACCTCGAGGGCGTCTCGGCCGGCGGCAGCGGCGGCAGCGCGTAGGCCGACACGTGTAGTGTGGCACGTCCCGTACGGGCCGTGGGCAATCGCGCGGCGCAGCGACGTGGGTTTTTCGCGGCGGGCGCAATAAGTTTCGCGCGGCGGATGTATGGGTTTCGCGCGGCGGGTCTCCCGACCTGCCGCGTCAGGGCGAACGACTCCGGAGAACTGATATATGCGGCACCTCAAGAAAGGTCGCAAACTCGGTCGCACCAAGAGCCATCGCGCGGCCACCCTGAAGAGCCTCTCATCGGCCCTCATCGAGCACGAGGCCATCACGACCACCATACCGAAGGCCAAGGAGGCCTCGCGCTACGTTGACCGGCTGATCACGATGGCCCGCGGCGGGGGAATCGCCGCCCGCCGCATCGTGGCCGCGCGCCTCGGAAACGAGCCTATGGCCAAGAAACTCGTGGAGGACGTCGCCCCGCGCTTCGCCGAGCGCCCCGGCGGTTACACCCGCATCACGAAACTCGCCAGGTTCCGCGTCGGCGACGGCACGCAACTGGCGCGCCTCGAACTTGTCGTCCGCAAGGAAAAGCCCAAGCCCGAAAAGAAAAAGGGCGAGAAGAAGGCGAAATGAAGAAGTCCGAATGACGAACGAATGACGAAACGGCAATGACGAAACGAGAAAGGCATTGTGGATTGTGGATTGCGGATTGTGGATTCTTTTTTTCCACTCCGCACTCCGAACTCCACACTCCGCACTTTTGACATTCGGATTTGCCGTTTCATTCGGCATTCGAATTTCGTCATTCGTAATTGGCCGGGCCGCAATCCTGAAAGACTGTCTTGTCGCCGCTTAGCGTCGTGGCTTGCGGCTGTTGTTGTCGTTCAATCCACAATCCGCAATCCACAATCCACAATTTGCTGGAGGGCCTCTCCATGCCCGACTGCATCTTCTGTAAAATCGCCGCCGGCGAGATCCCATGCACCAAGGTCTATGAGGACTCGGCGTGCCTGGCCTTCATGGACATTAATCCGATCTCGCCCGGCCACACGCTCCTCATTCCGAAGAAACACTGCGAAGTTGCGTGGGAGATGTCGACCGAGGAAACCGCAGCACTATTCCGCCCCGTTTCATCCCTTGCCGCCGCCGTCAAGGCCGCCGTCAAGGCCGATGGGCTGAACGTCCTTCAGAATAACGGCGCCAGCGCCGGGCAGGCCGTCGCGCACCTCCACGTCCACCTCATCCCGCGCTGGCCCGGCGACGGCCTGGGTTTCCGCTGGCCCGCCAAGAAGGCCGACTTCGCCGTCCTAGCCCAGCAGGCCGAAGCGATCAAGGCGAACCTGAGAGGGTAGATCAGTTCACGCTTGCGTATAGCCCCTCGCGCGGCGGGTCTCCTGACCCGCCGCGCATGCGGCCGATTCGCATGTTTTGCCGGAGTTCCTACCGTCTCCGCCGGCGGAGATAACCGCCCACGCATCCGATGCCGCCAAGGAGTGCGACCATCGTCACCGGCTCGGGGATGGCGGGCTCGGAGGTCATCGCAGGATAGTACTCGTTTACGTCAGGCGTGTTCGTCAAGTTCACCAAGCCCGTCAGGTCCGGACGCATGGCCCAGATATCCCAATTGCCCCCCTTGTCTGACTGAAAAAGCACGTACTCCCCGTCAGGCGACCAAGAGGGACAGTTCTGGGTTGTATCTGTCCATCCTGCCGTGATGTTCACGGAGCCTGAGCCATCGGGGTTCATTATGAGTATGTCATATAGCCCAGTGCCGGGATCACGCCGCGCGACGGCCAGTTTTTCCCCGTCCGGCGACCAGGTGGCGAAATTGAACGCTTCTCCGGCTGCGTGGTGCGTGACTTGCGAGGAAGTCTGCGTGGCCGGGTCATACACAAAAATGTCGCTGTCGTAGGTAAAGCCCCAGTTTGTGTAAGCGATCTTGGACCCCTGCGACCAGCGGGGCATACCTCCGCTGACCGGCAACTGCGTCTGGTTTGTCCCATCGGGGGAAGCCGTGTATAAATGGCCGTATATCTGGTGATATACGATCTGTGTTCCATCGGGCGAGAAACTAGGCCAGACCCAACTGCCTCCTCCCTGCGTTACCTGCCCCAACCCCGACCCATCTGGCCTCGCGACAAACACATTGTTGGAAGTTTCCGAGAAGGTAAGCCACTGGCCGTCCGGCGACCATTGCAGCCCCGAGCCTGGTCCGACGGAAAGGGGCACATCATGAACCAAACCGCTGGGTAGTTCCATTATACTGTACTTCGCTGGTGAGGTCCCCACCGACTGAGTGTACGCGAGGCGCCCAACAATGTCCCCTTCAGCAACGGTAGGCCAAGTGAGTAGTGTTAGCGCGTGCATAAGAATACACGCTAGGAGGTAGTGTCCAACGGGAAGGCGAACAAGACCATTCTCTCTCTCTCTCTCTCTCTCTCTCTGCTAACCATGCGTGTTTCTCCTTCTCGTTGGTGCTGCTGCATTGCTGGCTACAGGCCCCGTTGGCCTGTAGCGGACGGTCCCGTGTTCTTACGCCCCCGCAACACGCGCAAACAAAAAGGGGCCGCTCCGCACATGCGGACTCGACCCCGAGTGTCCATCACACCCCCCAACCTCAACAGCAATATAGCACAAATTTCCGCAAAGTCAAATCGGCGGGCGGGATTATTTCGGGTGTGCGCCAGTTCTTTGTGGTAGCCCCGTACGGGGCGTAAGGCAATAGCCCACGGCGTAAGCCGTGGGAACGCGGGAAGCCAGGAGTCTTGTTTCTTCTTGTTTGTGTGAGCCCCGGTAGGGGCGGCAGAAACTCTCCTGTCGCCCCGCTGGGGTTCCAAAAGAAACAGAAAAAATCCCGTGGGCCATTGCCCACCCACGGCTTCCGGCTTCGCCGAGGCTACGCCGGACAGGCACGCCGTGGGCTATTGTCTTTACGCCCCCTTCGGGGGCGTACGTGTTTACTGATCCCCGCATAAATAATGTTCAGCCTCACGCAGGGTTGTCATTCCGGGCGAGCGAAGCGAGTCCCGCCAGTCCGTCAGGCGGGCCGTGGTCGTTGCCGTTCGCCGGTCGCACGGCTTCGCCGGTGCGAAGCACGGCGGGATTTCTCGACTCGCTTCGCTCGCTCGAAATGACAGAATAGCAGCCGAGTTGCTGCTGTTGTTGTTCGCTCCGCACTCCGAGTTCCGCACTCCGCGCTACTTTTCCTTCGGATGCATCATCACTTCCCAGTCCTGCGGCACGGAGGGTTTGGCGAAGGACTTCGGGTCGATGTCTTTATTCGTCTCGATGTGATGGAAATCGACGGTCGTGACGTTCTCGCTCGTGTCGAAGAGCCGCGCACGCGTCGCCAGCCATGTCTTCGCGTCCACCCAGAGAAGGACCTTCGCATAATCGCGGGCAAGGTCGGTGTCCTTCTTCGGGACGAGAACGAGGACCGCGCGCTTCTCCGGATCGGCCGCCTCTTCCTTCGCATCGCGGGTCACATTGAAGAACTTGAGGACCGTCTCCTTCTTCTGGCCGAAGGGCAGGGGAAACGGCGTCTTCCCGAGCGAGAGCGATTCGACCGGCGGCTCGCTGGGGAGGCGCAGTTCCCACACGATGAGTTGCTTCGTCGGTTCCTTCCTGTGGTAGAGGACCCGCCCGTCGAAGACGAACGTCTCCTGCGGCTTGTCGGTGAACTCAAAGCGCAGCATGTTGGGCGCCTGGTACAGGAGGTCTCCCTTGCGTTTCTTGATGTCGCTGTAGAGCGTCTGGTTGAGTTCGTAGTCGAACTTGGCGCGGACGCTCCGCAGGTCCTTGCCGACGGCATCCATCTTGTCGAGGACCTCTGCCGCTTCGGGCGCGAGGGCGGGGGCCTCGGCCGGAGGCGCTGGCGGCGCCGCCGGCGCCGCCGGCTCGGCCGCCGGGGCCGAGGCGGCGACAAGGGCGATAAGCACGGCGGCGACCAGAAACGTTGCTTTTGGCATGTCGGCATTACCTCACGTCTTTGCGCGGCCCGTACGGGCCGCGCCAATACCCTATGTGGGCGGCTCCTGATTATTGACGTTCGGGGCCCGGCGGATCTTCGCGCCAATCCAGCGAACAATCGGCGGCAGGCCGCGCCACAGGCCAAGCACCACCGTCGCCCCGGCGATCCCCAGGACCCACTGCCAGCCCAACTTGAACTGGTCGGCCGCCACCGCGAACACAAGGTATCGCGGCCACCTTCCGACGAGCGACCCCAGGGCGAACTTGCCACGATTGTACCCTTCGCTGATCGCCAGCAGCCGCACAAAATCCACCGGTATCGGCAGGAACGAGGCGGCCGCCAGCGTAGCGAACGGGGCGCGGGCGTACCACGCCGCAACCCGCCGGTAGAGGGCCGTCGCGCGGATTCGGCGGACCGGCTTGTATCTATAGAGGAATGTAAGTAGATAATAATCGTGCATGTTGGCGATGGCGGTTGCCACTGCGCCGCCCGTCGCAACAACCAGCGGGTGAACGCCGAGGCCGAGCCCCTCCGCCGGGGCCGCCGCCCAGATGATCAGCCACGTCGTCGGCAGCGGGCAGAACGTGCACGCGAGGCTCAGGTACGCGAACAAGCCCGCCAGGACGGCCGCGCGGCTCATGTCGCCGTACGCAAACCGTATCGCCGCGAGCACCGCCAGCAGCCCGATGAACGGGTAGAACCACGCCCGGAAAGAGAGCGGCTCATGCCGCTCAAGGCGCAGTTCCACCTCTTCACCTGTGGCACAGCCGCCCTCGGCTGTGGGGGCCGCGCTGCCGACACGCCCGGGGGCGGGCGTGCCACATGATCTGAGCCGCTGTTCAGGTGACGAGTCGGCCATCGCGCATCCTGACGAGGCGGTCGGCCCGCGCCGCCACCTGTTCGTTGTGTGTGATGAGGACGATCGTCTGCCCGAGTTCGCGGTGGAACCCGCCGATGAGGTCGAGGACCTTCTCGGACGCCTCGGAATCGAGGTTGCCGGTCGGCTCGTCCGCCAGGAGCACGGCCGGGCGGGTGACCAGGGCCCGAGCGATGGCGACGCGCTGCTGCTCGCCGATGCTGAGGGCGTTGGGGCGGCGGCGGCGTTTCTCTTCGAGGCCGACCGCCGCCAGAATCTCGCGCGGCGCATCGCCCACCGGCCTTCCGCGGAGTTTGAGGGCGAGGGCCACGTTTTCCTCGGCCGAGATCGCCCCAAGGAGGTTGAAGCGCTGGAACACGAAGCCGATGTGCTCGCGCCTCATGCGAGTCCGCCCGCCGTCGGCCAGCCCGCGCGTGTCCGTCCCCGCCAGCACCACCGTGCCCTCGGTCGGCGTGTCGAGGAGGCCCAGGAGGTAGAGGAGGGTGCTCTTGCCGCAGCCGCTCGGGCCCATGATGGAGACGAACTCGCCGCCGGCGACGGCCAGGTCAACGCCCCTCAGGGCCGGCGTGGCGACGCCGTCGGCGCGATAGACCTTCGTCAGCCCGCGGGTTTCGATTAGCGGCGCCATAGCCTGGCTCGCCTGGTTACGTTTTGCGCGGCGGTTCTCCCGAACCGCCGTGCGGATTGCCGGTCATTCGCGTCGCGAATCGCTGCTCCGCGGGGGCGGCGCGGCGGGTCGGGAGACCCGCCGCGCAATATAGGTACGGTCGCGGCTCGATTTATGATTACTCATATCTCAGGCTTTCAACGGGGTCCTGCCTTGCGGCCCTGAGCGCCGGGTGCAGCGCACCGAGGAACGTTCCGACGACCGCCAGGGCGGCGGCGTACAGGAACCGCACGGGCGGGATGTCGATGGTCCATAGCGGCTGAAGGTCGAGGATGAGCGCCCTGGCGCCCCACGTCATGAGGAACCCGGCGGCGATGCCGCCCGCCGAGATGAGTCCCGCCTCGGCCATCACGAGGCCGAACACCTGCAAGCGGGAGGCCCCGATCCCACGCAGGATGCCGATCTCCCGCGTCCGCTCCAGCACCATCGTATAGACCGTCAGCAGCACCACGAGGAAGCAGACGAACCCCGCGACGAAGACGACCGCGCCGATCACGAGCGGCATGTCGGCGAACGTCTGCATCAGCACATTATAGTATTCAGCAAGCGTAAATGCGTTGAGTTTCATCTGGTCGGCCACGGCCTCGCGGATGGGGCCGATGCTGGCCGGGCCGTCGGCCTGCACGTAGAAGAACGTGGCCCGGCGGGCGGCGTATTCCTGGCATTCGTTGAGCGTGTCGATCGGGACGAAGACCCGCCCCGCGACGCCCTCGCGGACGATGCCGACGACCTGGAACTTGCGGCCCCACGCATCCACGGTCTGGCCGACGCCGTATCCGCCCGCCGCGGCCAGGCGGGAGTCGATGACCATCTCGTATCCGCCCAGGACCGGGCGGCCGTCGAGGATCCGGCCCTCGCCGCGCGCGAAGTGCGGCCAGTCGCCCGGACGGATTCCATAGACGTTCTGGTTGCGGCCGGCCATCCGCACCGGCCAGCAGAGGACCGGCACGACGTTGACGACGCCCGGTATCTGCCGCAACTTCGCCTCGGTCGAGTCGGCCGGCAGGCCGCCGCCCATCAGCACCTGGACCGATGAGGGCGTGACCATGATGTGGGCATCGACGTTGGCCGTGCGGTCGGCGATCTCGCGCAGCATGCTCGTCAGGCCCACGAGCACCAGGAACAGCGCAACCCCCACGCCCACCGCCATCACCGTGATGGCCGTGCGGACCTTTCGGGTCAGGATGTTTGCCAAGGGCAACATAAGTTCAAGGTTCAAACTGCGTGCCCTTCTTGGCGATCGAGATGATGCGCATCACCTCAAGCGCCTCGCCGAGGGTGATCGGGAACCGGCCGCCCCTGCGGACGGCCTTGTAGAGTTCGTCCCAGATGTCCCACGCCCGCGCGGGATCGACGGGGACGGACTTCTCGATCCAGGGGAGTTCCTCGGGCGTGCCGAAGGATGCGCCGGGGTCGCCCGCGTTCGGCCTGCGCCGCGGCAACTTATGCTTGGGATCGAGATATTTAAGCGTGATCGTCTTCTCATCGTGGCAGACCAGGCCGCCGCGTGTCCCCCAGATGAGGTACACGGGGGCCTTGATGGCGGCCCCGCCGCTGATCTCCATATCGACCACCCGCCCATTCGTGCCGCGAAGGACGATCTTCAGGTGGTCCTCGGCGTCGCCGACGGCCGCCACGCGCTTAAGGTCGCTCCAGACGTCCGCGACCGGCGCATCGAGCATCCGCAGGGCGTGGTCCACGATGTGCGGCCCCCAGTTCAGGATCATCCCGCCGGCGAACTGCATAAGGGTCTGCCAATCGTCTCGCCGGCCGAAACTGACCCGGGCGAGTTTCACCTCGAAGACATCCCCCAGGATTCCGGAGGCCATGATTTCGCGGATGTGGAGGAACGCCGGCTCGTTCCGCCGGTTGTGGCGGACATAAAGTTTCCCTTTCGACTTCTTCGCCAGCGCCACCAGCCGCTTCGCCTCATCATACGTGGCGCACATCGGCTTCTCGAGAAAGACGTGCTTGCCCGCCGCCAGGGCCAGCCGCGCGTGGGCGTAGTGGTCAACGCTCCGCGTGGCCACCGAGACCATCTCGACCTGCGGGTCGGCCGCCAGGTCCTCTACCCGCTCGTAGGTCCTGCATCCGTACGTCTGGGCCATGCGCTCGCGCCGCTCGGCGATCGGGTCGCATGCGGCAACGAAACGGAACATATCTTCCTTCCCTTTGAGTTCCTGGCAGTGCATGCCCCAGCCCGCGCGGCCGAGGCCGACGAGACCGATACGAATCGGATTTGCCATTGTGAACCCTCTCATCACCAGTATGCGATCCCGTGGAACGCGGCGATTATAAGCCGACGGGGCAGGGGGAACAAGACCATCACGCGGCCAAGCGCGAGCGGCATGTCCTACGCGGCCATCGTCAGCCGCCCGTGCCGGCGCTTGGACTGAGGGCAAGTACGGATTGACAAGGAATGCGCCTAACGCGTTGCCGATCAGCGGCGGCGGAACGCCGGCCGTTGCACCGGCCTGTTAGCCAGGCTTCTTCTAGTCATACCCGATGACGGCGACTGTGAGTTCTTCCCGATCGGGACTGAGGCAGACGAACTCATGGTACACGTTCCACACGTCCCAATGGACGCGAACGCCAGGTTGATCGGGGGCCTCCAGGACGAACGCGGTATCACCACGCGCCGTGATCGCATCGACCCAAGATTGGACCGGCATCCGCTGCTCCCGTGATGGTGGTTCCGTGAATTCGGGATCGTCGAGGGCGACCTGCACTCTGTGCGCCAACTCACGCGGAGGAAGTTGCCGCAACCAATCAGCGACAAGCCTCTCGCGCAGGAACGGACCGTGGCGCTGAACGGATTCCCCCCAGGGGCCCTGATCGCAGAACGACCGTTGCGAGATCGGATCCCGTAAGAATTCCTCAAGGAGATGGCGCCAGTCTTGACGTTCGCCAAGTGGACCTTCGACGTTGAACCGCGTGCAATCGAACCAGCCATAGTCCCATAGCGGACTCATCGTCGTTTGGATCACGCTGAATCTAATCGCCATTCGTTCCTTTCTGGGCTGGCTAAGGCCGCGATTGAGCGGAGCGACGGGTGAGCTGCACGGCAACTGTGGCTTCCTGTCCGTATAACACGCCATCAATCCATCTGCCTGGAACTCAGCCCTGTTTGGCGCCTGGAAGTGTACATCGCCAATTCGGCCTTTGCCAATACGTTCTGACACCACGGTTGAACCGGGTGTGGCCGCGGATCGTGGCAGTGGCTGTCAGGCCCATTCATGGGCCTTTGCCCGCCGAAGGCGGGTGTAGCCCCGGCCCTTTGGGCCGGGGTGACAAGGCGGCCGCGCCCTATCCTTCTCCTCTTTTCCCCCGCCGTGGCCCGCCGCAGGCGGGCCACGGCGGGGGAAAAGAAAATGCGTTTCTCACCCCCAAATGCCGGGGCCAAAGGCCTTGTCATTAGCCACATCTTTCTCCCCGGGCAAGGTCGAAGCCCTCAACCATGGGGAGCAGGAACTGCCATCCTCGCCAGATCGTGATCCAGCCCGGTTCG
>CAYGWP010000590.1:0-14195 GCA_964353455.1 uncultured Anaerolineales bacterium | reverse complement strand
TCTAAGAGCGTGTATGAAAACCCTGTGGCTCAGCCGCCCTCGGCTGAGCGCCTCGTGTCGGCGACAGGCTTTGCCGCCGGAATTGCACACCCGAGGGCGGGTGTGCCACATGGCCCAGGCGGTTCTCATACACGTTCTAAGCGGGGCGCTTTAGTCGAGCCGCGACCGCAAGGTCGCGGGTAGTCGGAGGTCTCCGCAGGTTAGCCCCGCGGCGCGAACGGTCGGGCGACCCGAGGCCCGCCCTCACTGACCGGGCCTCACGCGCCCTTAGAATCGTCCGGACGGGGCGGCCCGCTTGAGGAAAAGTCCGATAACCATCCTTCGAGGGGCGGCCGGATCGCGGCGGCAAGACCGAATTCCCGAGCGCGGTTGACCGTCAAACTTCGCGGCCGGCCCACAACAAAAAAAACGCTGGAAGTGCCGCAAAAACCGGCATTTGCGGTTGACAGCCTTTCGCTCGTAATGTACGGTGAGGACACGGAACGCCGAGGAGATCGGGGGCGCGTGATGGAGTCGGGCACAGCGTGGCCGACGGCAAGACCGATGGCCGGCGCGTTGACGATCGCGCTTGCCGTCTGCCTGCTCCTGGCCGGCGCCGCCGCGACCTCCGGCGCACCAGCGCCCGCTGAGCCTCCGAAGACCGATGCGGAACTCGCGCGCCTCCGCGACTTCCTGGTCGGCACCGACCGCACCCTGGGCACCCGGCGCGACGCCGCCGAGGTCCTCCTCGAAAAAGACACCGCGCCCGCCCGCGCGATCCTCGTTGATGTGATGTCCGGCCCGACCCCGTCGGAGGCGACGCTTGCGATCCTCGACGCCATAGCCGGCCGCGAGAGCGCCGCCGACGCCTACGTCGAGCCGCTATTCCAACTCCTCAGGAGCGACGATGAGCCGACGCGGCGCGCGGCTGCCCTGGCGTTCGGGGCGTACCAGGCCGGCGGCAAGGTCCTGGCGCGTCTGAAGGATCTCGCGACCGCCGCAGAGGGGCCCCTGCCCGGCCGCCTGGCCGCCATACAGGCACTTTCCCAAATTATGGACAAACGTTCCATCGAGGCGCTCGCGCGCCTGGCGGCCGACCCGAAGCCGGCCGTGGCCGCAGCCGCCGCAGAGGCCCTCGACAACATAACCGGCCTGAAGGCCCTCGGCACGTCCCGCGAGGCATGGGCCGACTGGTGGAAGAAACACGAGCAGGACCCGGAGTCGGTCCTCCTGGCGGGCCTCCTCAGGCGCTGCCGCGAGGAAATGAAACGCCGCGAGGCCGCCGCAGACCGGCTCCAGGCCCGCCTCATCCGGCAACTCACTGAAACCTACGATGCGGCCGATGCGAAGGAGAAGGGCCGCCTGGCCCTCGCGCACCTTGAGGACGCCGTGCCGCAGGTCCGCGCCCTGGCGGCCAGACAGGCGGCCGGACTGGCGCGCGACGCCCTGGCCGCAGGCAACGGCGCCGCACGACAGCCGTACCAGGAACTCATCGCATCTATTTTGAAGCATGTCAATGACGAGTCGCCGGCGGTCCGCGCTGCGGCTGCCGAGGCCCTCGCCGCCTGGAAAGAGGCATCCGCCGCCCCCGTCCTCCTCTCGCGCCTCGACGCCGAGAAGGTCCCCGAGGCCCGCGCCGCCCTTGCGGCCGCGCTCGGGGGACTCAGGGTCGCCGAGGCCGTGCCGAAACTCGTGGCCATGCTGGATTCGCCCAACGAGGTCGAGGTCCTCCGCGCGGCCGGGGCGCTCGGCGCCATCGGCGAGAAGGGCGCGCCCAGCGCCGCGCCGGTCGAGGGGGCCCTGAAGGCCCTCGGGCGCCTGGCGCGCTCGGCCCAGCAGCCGCCGGTCCGCGAGGCGGCGTGCCTCGCCCTGGCGCGAATCGCCCATCCGTCCGTCGAGGGAGTCCTCGTGGCAGCCCTTGAGGACCCGGCGGCCAGCGTCCGTTTCAGCGCCGCACAGGGACTCGGGAACCTCGCAAAGGTAAGCGACCGGACGGTCGCGGCCCTCTTGGCGCGGCTCCAGGATGAGAACAAGGGCGTCCGCCAGGCGGTGGCCGCAGCCCTGGCGAAACTCGGCGGCCCGGATGCCGCCCGCAAGATCGCCGACCGACTGAAGGTCGGCGCAGAAACCGAACCCGCCGTCCGAAACGCACTCTGGGCCGCCGTCAAGACCCTCGTTGACCGCGGCGGGTCGCCGGACCTCGCCCAGGAACTCGGCGACCGCTTCTTCTCACGCGAGGGGGCCGAGGAGATGCAGCACGCCGCCGCCATGTACGAGGCCGCGCTCGGCAAACTCCAGCCCGCCGCACGCTCCGGCGCGGCCGGCCAGGCCCTATATGAGAAACTTGTCGATGCCTCCATCGCTTCCGGAACGCCGGACGCCGCCGTCCCGGCACTGAGGCAACTGCTGGCCATCACGGCGCCGGCGAACGCCGCCCGCATCCGCGAACTCAACCAGCAGTTGGGCCGCATCCTCCTCGCCAAGGAGCCGGGCGGCGAAGCCATGCCGCACCTTGCCGCAGCCATGAAAGGCGCTACGCCGGAAGACCGCCTCGCACTCGCCAAGGCCGTGCAGGCGCGGGCCGAGATGCTCGTGAAGGCCGAGAAGTGCGACCAGGCCGCCGAACTCATCGACGCCTTCGGGCGCGCCGTACCCGACTTCGGTGGCACGGACCTGACGGACGCCCTGAAGCAGTTGCGCGGCCAGGCGGAGGATGCGGCCGTCGCCCAGGCTATCGCAAAGTTGTCCGGCACGGACGAGCAGGCGGCGGTCGCCACGGCGGCCATCAAGAAGATCGGGCGACCGGCGGTCCCGAAGTTGCTCGATGCCCTGGAGTCCGCCGCAAAGGACAGACGCGCCACTGTAGAGGCAAAGGTCCTGGCCACCATCGAGGCCATAACCGGAAGCAAGGAGAGCGGATACGATCTTCAGGCGCCCCTGGAAGAGCGCGTGAAGAAGATCGCCGGCATGCGCCAGGCGCCGTAGCGCGGGGTCGGCGCAGCCGAGCATGGAGACACCGTGGCGACGAACACAAAACTCTATGTCGGGATCGACCTTGGCGGCACGAACCTGAAACTCGGCCTGGTCTCGGCCGACGGGCAGTTGATCGCGCGGCATTCCTGCCCGACGGAGGCGTTGCGCGGCCCGCAGCACGTCCTCGGGCGCATGGCCGCAGGCGTGCGCGACCTTTGCCGGACGGCGGGCGTGGCGCTCTCGGACGTCGCCGCCGTCGGCGCGGCCGTTCCGGGGCCGCTCGACACGAAGGCCGGCCTGGTGGTCTTCGCGCCGAACCTGCCGGGCTGGCGGATGATCCGCGTGCGCGACGCCCTCCAGAATGACCTGGGGCGGCCGGTGGTCGTCGAGAATGACGCCAACGCCGCCGGCTACGGCGAGTTCCGCTGCGGCGCCGCTCGAACCGTCAAGAACATGTTCCTCCTGACGCTCGGCACCGGGATCGGCGGCGGCATCATCCTCGACGGCCGCATGTTCCGCGGCACGACCGATACCGGCGCGGAACTCGGACACACCATGATTTGTTACGGCGGCCGGCAATGCGGCTGCGGCAACCGCGGATGCCTTGAGGCATACGCCTCGGCCACGGCCGTCGTCTCGCGGACCGAGGAACGGATCGCGGCCGCAGAAGGGTCGAGCCTCGCGGGGCGCGACAAGTTCTCCTGCAAAGACATCTTCGACGCCGCCGCCGCTGGCGACGCACTCGCCTCACGCATCATTGAGGAGACCGCCGACTACCTTGCGGCCGGAATCACGAGCCTGCTGCACGTGCTGAACCCCGAGATGGTTGTGCTGACGGGCGGCATGATGGGCGCGGGCGATGCGTTCCTGGAGCGGATCCGCCGCCAGGTCCGCGAGAAGGCGATAGGGCGGGCCGCGGAAAGGTGCGAGATCCGCTGGAGTTCCCTGGGGGGCGATGCCGGCATCCTGGGCGCCGCCCTTGCGGCCGAGGCGTTCGACCGCACCGGGCAGCCGGCATGAAGGCAAGGCGATGAAAAGGCGATGTCCCAAGTGCAGCGCGGAGTGGGAGGTAAAGGGCCCCGTCGGGTTCCGCGAGGAATGTCCAGACTGCGCCGTCTATCTCCATACGTGCCTGAATTGCCGGGTCTATGACGCCAAGGCCAGCGCCTGCCGCAGCCCGACGACCGAACCGGTCACCGGCCCCGGCGAAATGAACTTCTGCGAAGAATTCGAGTTCGGCCCCGGGGCCCCAGCGCCCGAACCGGCCGCGGGCGGCGCGCCCGCCCGCAAGGACGGCCCCGCCGCGGCGGGCAAGCCGCTGTCGGGCGATGAGGCCCGCCGGCGGTTCGACAGCCTGTTCCGCGACCCCAACAAGTGAGCGTCATGGCAACCGCCCATCCCGGCTGGCGTTCGGCCATTCTCCTCCTGCTTCTGTCGGCCGCGATCCTTTCGACCGGCTGCGCGGTCTTCCCGCAAGGGGCGTATTGGCGTCCGATAGCCGGCCGTCCGTCGGAGGTCGCCGCCGGAAAGGCCGTGCCGCGCGCCGAGGAACCCGCCCCGCCCACGGCGGCCGAGGCGGCCGCGCTGCGAGCCCGGCTCCAGGAGGTGATCTCCCGACGATGGTCGAGCGAGGACCTGGCCCGCTCGGCCCGCGCGATGAGCGGCTGGGCCGGAACATCCGCCTACGGCGACGCGATGCAGACGGTCGTATCTTTTTACGTCGAGCCGATCACATATCGGCGCCTGGTGGTCGCGGGGCTTGAGAGCCTGCGGGCGGCGCTCGAGAGCCCCGAATTCCGCAAGCGGTTCCCGGAGGCCGACGACGCCGAGAAGCGCGGCCGATTCGCCGAGGCCCTCGACATCCTCATCCTCAAGGCCCGTGCGGCCGACCCGTGGTTCGCATTCCAGGCGGCCGACTGGCTGACGGTCACGATGGAGAAGAACCGCGCCATACTGGGCCTCCCGGACGGCGCAGTCGTCGCCGAGTTCCTCTTCGGCGCGATGGACAGCCTCGACCCGTACTCGCGGTACCTGACGCCCGAAATGCTCCGCATTTACCGCGAGCAGATGGGCGGGGCGTACACCGGCATCGGGGCCGAGGTCGCCGCGCGCGACAAACGAATCTTCATATCAAAAGTCTTTGAGGGCGGCGGGGCCGCCAAGGCGGGCCTCAAGACGGGCGATGAAATCGTCGCCGTCGAAGGACAGCCCGTCAGCGGCATGCCGCTCTCCGAGGTCAGCCGCCGCCTCCGCGGCAGGCCGGGAACCAAAACCGCCGTCAAGGTCCGGACCGGCGGCGAAGGCGAACCGCACGAGGTCTCCATCGAACGCACGGTGATCCACCTGCCGGCCGTGCGCGAGGCCCGCATCGTCGATGCCGAGCGCGGCGTCGGGTACGTAAGGCTGGCCGAGTTCCAGGATAGCGCGGAGCAGGAGTTGCGCCGCGCGGTCGATGGCCTGGCCGCCAAGGGGGCGAAGGCCCTCATCCTCGACCTCCGCGGCAACCCCGGCGGGTCGCTCCTTGAGGCCGTCTGGGTGGCCGGGATGTTCCTCCAGGGCGGGCCGGTCATCCGGACTCGCGGCCGCATGCTCGGCGCCACGTGGAACTACGACGTGCCGCTGCTGGAGCGGCAGGCGTGGCGCGGGCCGCTTGCGGTGCTGACCGACGAGGACACGGCCAGCGCGTCGGAGGCGGTGGCCTCGGCGCTGGAGGCCCGCGGCCGGGCGACCGTCATCGGACGCCGGACATTCGGCAAGGGCGCGGTCCAGATCCTCTTCCCCGCCAACTGGGGCCAAAGCGCCGTGTGCCTGACGATGGCCCGCGTGTACGATGTGAAGGACCGGTGCCTGGACGGACCGGGCGTGACGCCGAACCGTGAAGTTGCGCCGGCGGCGACTCCACCGGCATCGCTCGCGGAGGACCCTGTGGTCCGCGCGGCTGTCGAGGCGCTCACATCCGCGCCGCAGCCCGCGCAAAGCACCCGACAGGATTGACACCGCCCGCGGCGACTTTTATACTGCCGCGGTTTCACGTGGACGGACTTCGCCCGCGCCGGGCAGGTCACGCGGACAATACCAGAGACAGAAACATGGACGCCGGAACTGCCGCCACCTTGAAGGGCAAACTCGACGCCGAGGGCATGGCCAGGCTCGAGGCCCTGAAGAGCGACCGCCTGCACGCCTTCGTGGCCGATGCCGTGGAACTCTGCTGCCCGGCATCCGTCAAGGTCCTGACGGACGCCGAGTCCGACCGCGAGTTCATCCGCCGCCGCGCCGTCGAAAACGGCGAGGAAACCGCCCTCGCCATGGAAGGCCACACCGTCCACTTCGACGGATACCAGGACCAGGGCCGCGACAAGGATGCGACGCGGTATCTGCTGCCGCAGGGCGTCAGCCTGGGGCCGAACCTGAACTGCATCGAGCGCGACGGCGGCCTGTCGGAGGTCCGGGGGTTCCTGGCGGGTTCGATGCAGGGCCGGCAGATGTACGTGGCGGTGTTCTGCCTGGGTCCGGCCGATTCGCCGTTCAGCCTGCCGTGCGTGCAGATCACCGATTCGGCCTACGTCGCCCACTCGGAGAACCTGTTGTACCGGCCGGGATACGAGCAGTTCCGCAAGCATCCGGACGCGGGCTTCTTCCGATTCATGCACTCGGCCGGCAAACTGGCCGCCAACGTGAGCGCCGAGCCGAATAAGAAACGCATCTACATTGATATCCTGGAGGACACGGTCTATAGCGTCAACACGCAGTACGGCGGCAACTCGATGGGCCTGAAGAAACTGGCCCTGCGGCTGGCGATCCGCAAGGCCGACCGCGAGGGATGGCTGGCCGAGCACATGTTCGTCATGGGCGTCCACGGGCCGAAAAAGCGCGTCACGTACTTCACCGGGGCGTACCCGAGCGCCTGCGGCAAGACCTCGACGGCCATGATCCCCGGCGAGACGATCGTCGGCGACGACATCGCCTACTTCCGCGCCTTGGGCGGCGAGGCCAGGTGCGTCAACGTCGAGGCCGGAATCTTCGGCATCATCCAGGACGTCAAGGAACGCGACGACCCGGTCATCTGGAAGGTCCTGACGGCCCCCGGCGAGGTCATCTTCTCGAACGTCCTCGTCAAGGGCGGCCGCCCATACTGGCTCGGCATGGGCGTCGAGATGCCGAAAGAAGGCGTGAACTTCTCCGGCAAGTGGCACGTCGGCAAGATCGACAAGCAGGGCTACGAAATCCCGCCCGCCCACAAGAACGCCCGGTACACCATCGCCCTCGGGAGCCTGGCGAACCTCGCCCCGAAGTTCGACTCCCCCGAAGGGGTGCCCGTGGGCGGCATCATCTACGGCGGGCGAGACAGCGACACCAGCGTCCCCGTGCAGCAGTCGTTCGACTGGGCGCACGGCATCATCACGATGGGGGCGTCGCTTGAGAGCGAGACGACCGCCGCCACGATCGGCCAGGAAGGCGTCAGGACGTTCAACCTGATGTCGAACCTCGACTTTCTGGCGATACCGCTCGGGAAGTATATCAATAACAATCTGAAGTTCGCCGAGGGCCTGAAGACCGTGCCGCCAATCTTCGCCGTCAACTACTTCCAGCGCCGCAGGGACGGCGCCTGGCTGACCGGCATGCGCGACAAGGCCGTCTGGATAAGGTGGATGGAACTCCGGGCACACGGCGACGTTGAGGCCGTCCGCGGCCCCACAGGCTGGCTGCCGGTCTTCGAGGACCTCAAGAAACTCTTCAAGAAGGTCCTCGCCAAGCCGTACACGCAGAAGGAGTACGTTGAGCAGTTCACGATCCGCGTGCCTGAGAACCTGGCGAAACTGGACCGGATCGAGACGATCTACCGGCAGGACGTCTCCGACACCCCGCCCGTGGTGCTCGAGGTGCTGGCCGCCCAGCGCGACCGCCTGGAGTTGCTCCGCGCCACCAAGGGCGATTACGTGTCGCCGGTTGATCTTTGAAAGGAAGGCTGGAGGCTGGAGGCTGGAGACTGGAGGCTGGAGGAAGTGCGGAGTGCGAAGTGCGGAATGCGGAGTGAAAACAAAAACATCAATATTTAGCCGCCGCGCTTGCGCGGCGCGTGTTTAGCCGCGACTCGAAGTCAAAGACCCGCCTCAGGAGGGAGGAGCGCGCTCAAGGCGGGGCGAACGAAAAGCCCCTGGCGCCACAAGGATGCCTTTATAGCGGCTGGGGGCTGATAGGAAAACTCATGACCCATCCGAAGATTACAATCGTCGGCGCGGGCAACGTCGGCGCATCGTGCGCGCTCGGGGCCGCAGCACGGGACCTGGGCGACATCGTCCTTATCGACGTGGTGGACGGCCTTGCCGCCGGAAAGGCCCTGGACCTGGAGCAGGCGGGCCCGATCGCCGGCTTCGCGCACCACATCTCCGGCACGACCGACTACGCCGCAACGGCCGGGAGCGACATTGCGGTCGTGACGGCGGGCCTCGCGCGGAAGCCCGGCATGAGCCGCGACGACCTCCTCGCGAAGAACGCAGAGATCGTCTCCGGCGTCGTCCGGGGCCTCGTGGCCGAGAGCCCGGACGTCATCCTCATCATCGTATCCAATCCGGTTGATGCAATGACCGGCCTCGCGCACAAGGTGTCGGGCCTGCCCGCGCGGCGGGTGGTCGGCATGGCGGGCGTGCTGGACTCGGCCCGGATGCGGACTTTCATCGCCGCCGCCGCCGGCGCAAGCGCAAAGGACGTCCAGGCCTTCGTCCTCGGCGGACACGGCGACACGATGGTGCCCCTGGTCCGGCACTCCTCAATCGGCGGCGTGCCGCTGGCGAAGGTCCTGCCGAAGGAGAAGATCGAGAAGATCGTTGACCGCACCCGGAACGGGGGGGCCGAGATCGTGGCGCTCCTGAAGACCGGCTCGGCGTTCTACGCCCCTGCGGCGGCCGCCGTCGAGATGGCACAGGCAATCCTTCGCGACGAGCGGCGGGTCCTCCCCTGCGCGGCCTACTGCGACAAGGAATACGGCGTCGGCGGATACTTCGTGGGCGTCCCCGCGCGGCTGGGGGCCGGCGGCGTGCTGGACGTTCTCGAGTTCGACCTGACGGCGGAGGAGAAGGCGGCGTTCGACCGGAGCGCCGCCGCCGTCAAGGGCCTCGTCGCACAACTGGCGAAACTGGGGTACTGACGGAAACGGCAAGAGGCAAACTGCAAACGACAATCAAACAGCAAAAAGCAAGCAGCAAGAAGGACGTCCGCGCATCCTTGCCGCTTTGCCGTTTGCCGTTTGATTGCAGTTTGCTCTTTGCAGTTTGCTTTTTGCTTACCTCCCCCTACCCTTCGGCGGATTCTTTGCATAAACTTCACTTCGGGAAACGTGTCTAATGGTGAAGGGCCGGCAAACGGAAGGCGCCGTGCGAGAGACGCTCGAACAAGTCTATCGAACCCATCGGCAGGGCCTTTACACGCTGGCGCTGTCGATCACGCGCTGCCCGAATCGGGCCGAGGACGCAGTACAGGATGCGTTCGCCCGGCTGTGGCAGTCGGACGCGCGGCCGGGCGACGCGGTGCCGTACGTCTTCGCGGCGGTCCGGCACGCGGCGATCGACCTCGCGCGGCGTGCGGCGACCGCCGGGCGGCACGAACCGGCTTCAATCTTTAACGGCGTCCCGCGGGCGCCGGCCGACCCGGCCGCGACCGTCATCGACGCCGAGATGCACAGGAGGATACGCGATGCCGTCGAGTCCCTGCCTCAAGCCGAACGCGAGGCCGTCGTCCTCAAGGTTTACGGCGGCCTTACGTTCGAGCAGATGGCGGATGCGCTGGGCGAGCCCCTGCCGACCGTCGCCTCGCGGTACCGCCGGGCGCTGGAGACGCTGAGCCGCCGCATCAAGGGGATCGTGGAGGTCTCCAATGACAAGTGACATTGAAAACCTTTTGCGCGAGATGCCGCTCCGAAAACCCCCCGCATCGCTCGATGCGCGGGTGCTCGGCGCCCGAGCGCGGCCCCGCCGCAGGACGTGGCCGATGGCCGTCGCCGCAGGAGCGCTTGCCGCCGCAGCGGCGCTCGTGATCGCGTTTGTCCTGCCGCGCGGCACAGAGACCGGCGCGGTCGCGCCGGCGGCGCCGCCGGCCCCTGCCCCAGTCCAGGTGGCGTCGCAGGCCGAGCAGGCCGGTCCCGTGCGCCTGGAGCAGAACTGGACGGAAGTTTCGTACGAGGGCCTGGTCGCCCCGGACAACGAGACGCCGCTTCGCAAGTTCCGCCGCCAGACCATCGAGCACGTCCGCTGGACCGACCCGGCCAGCGGCATCCGCGTTGAGACGACAACCCCGCGCGATGAGATCATACTCATCAGGGCGGACCTCCAGTAGGCTCGCGCACAGGAGATCAAGACATGAAACACTGGCAATACGTGGTGATTGCGGCGGCAGCCGGGATGCTCCTTGCGCCGCCGGCCGCGGGCGCCGAGCCGCAGCCGGCGACCCAGGGCGGCTGGATGGTCGTGACATCGCCGGAAGGCTCGGCCACCGTATGGTCGTCGGCCTCGGGCGGCGGGCCGGGCGCGACGATGACGGTCGAGATCGGCCCCGCCCCGCAGGATGCACCGAGAACCAAGGTGACGTACCTGGGCGTTGCCACGTCGCCGGTCGCCGAGCCGCTGGCCGGCCAGTTGAAGTTGCCCAAGGGCGTCGGACTGGTTGTGGACTTTGTGGACCCGAAAGGGCCTGCGGCCGCCGCTGGAATCCGCCTGCTCGACGTCTTGACGAGACTGGACGATCAAATCCTCATCAGCACCGAGCAACTGACGGTCCTCGTGCGGATGCGCAAGCCCGAGGAGAAGGCCGCCGTCACCTTCCTGCGCGACGGCAAGGAAGAGAAGGCCGCGGTCGCCTTCGGCGAGAACGAACTGCCGGCCGGCGGCGAGGGCGGCGACCTCGGCGCCCCGATCGGCCCTCTCCAGAACGTGCCGGCCCGGTTCCGGCCGCTCCTTGCCCGGGCCAACGTGCGCGCGGCACAGGCCTTCAACTCCAGCAGCGCCTCGCTCTCAGACGGAGAGCACTCGCTGACCCTGACGATGACCGGCGGCGAGAAGCGGCTCCTGGCCAAGGACATGGCCGGCAAGGTGCTCTTCGACGGCCCCGTGACGACCGACGAGCAGCGCAAGGCCGTGCCGCCGGAGATTCTTAAGAAACTTGATACGATGGGCCGCTCGCTGCGGCTGGAGGTCCGCGGCGCAGGCGGCGGCGCGGCGGCCATGATGATGCAGGCCGGCCAAGGCGACGCCGCCATCGCCATCGGCAACGTGCGCGTGGCCGCAGGCTTGGGCGACGCGAACATCCCCCCCGGCATGTTTGCGCTCGGCGGGTTCCCCTCCGGCTCGAAGGAGACCTATTCTGACGATGAGCACACGCTGATCCTGGTGAGACACAGCGGAGTGAAGTACCTGCGGGCCGTTGACAAGAACGGCGCCTCCGTCTTCCAGGGCCCCGTCCAGACGGCCGAGCAGCGGAAGGCCGTGCCGCCAGAAATCCTCAAGAAACTTATAACTATGGAAAAATCAGTACGCGGCGAAATATCCACGACCGAGGACGGACTCACCGTGACCCTCTCCGCCGAGGGCCGCGACCAGCACGTCCTGGCCAGGAACCAGGACGGCCGCACCGTCTTCGACGGCGCGATCAACACCGAAGACGAGCGCGCGAAGATGCCCGAAAAGGTCCGACGCCTCGTCGAGAAACTCTGGAAATCCTGCGCGGCCGTCTGGTCGGCGACATCAGAAGAATAACGCGTTACACCGGCCCCCCGCCTGCGCCTTCGGGCGTCTCTCCCTGGCGGGGGGTTTTTCATTTAGCCGCCGGCCCGGCAAAGTCGTATAGTATAAGTGAGGGCCGCATAAGGGGATAACCATGCGCTACCTGGCCATCGTTCTGGGGACCGTTGCCATTCTCGCGGCCGGCGTCCTGGCGGCGGATACCAGCGCTTCCGCCGAACGGGAATACGTTGACCGCGTCCTGACGATGAACGATTCGGCCGCATCACACGTGGAACTCGCCAAATGGTGCGAGGCCAACGGCCTCCCGGACCGCGCGCTGGTGCACTGGCGCGAGGCCCTGCACCGCGACCCGGACTGCGCGGCGGCGAAGGCAGCCCTCAGCGGCACGGGCCGCAACCTGCGCGGCGAATCGGCCGCATCGGCCGCCCCCGCCCCCGCGGCAGCCGCAGCGCCGGCTGTTCCGCAGGACCCGACGTTCGCCGAGCGCCGCCGGGAACTCGCCAAAGAGATTCAGGATATCTCCATCCGTTACCTCGGCCGACAGGAACCCGAGATGTGGAACCACGGGCGGACGAGGATCCTCACGATGCGCGACCCTGCGGCGGCCGAACCGATCGCACGCATCCTCGGCATCGGCGATGAGGCCGTCCGGAAACTCGCCTGCGAGGCCCTCGGCCAGATACCCGGCGACGAGGCCGCCAAACTCCTCGTCAAGTTCGTCCTCAGCGACCAGTCGGACGATGTCTTCAAGGAGGCCGTGGCGTCAATCGAGCGACGCACCGACCACGCCGCAATGCCGATGCTGACGAACGCGCTGAACGGCTCGCAGAAAGTGATGAACCGCGCGGCCTGGGCACTGGGCGAAATCCGCGACCTGGCCGCGGCCCCCGCCCTCATCGCACATCTCAGGCGACCGGAAACAAAGACGCTGAAAGCGCCGGCCGGCAGCGCCGCCACGTCGTCCGGCCCGAGCGCGTACATGATGGTCGGCACCATAACTACATACGTCGCCGACGTCCAGCCGGTGGTCGCACAGGCCGCCGTCGGCTGGGACCCGACCATCGGCGCCATACCCGTCGGGTCGTGCCTGGTGGTGGGCAACCCCCGCGTGACCATCTACCGGACGATCATTGAATTCGTGCCGCAGCCCGCCATCAGGGATGCCCTCCAGAAAATAGCCGGCCAGGACTGCGAGTACAACCCCGCCGCCTGGCGCGACGCCATCGAGAAGGCCCGGCGCGACCAGGCAAAGGCCGCCGCGGCAACAACCCCATAGCGCCCCACAATCGCGCTTGACAATACCAGCCCCGCCGATACTCTTACCCGACCAAAGCCAAACCGCACTTGGCCGCCGCGCCCGCGCGGCGCGTGTTCTTCGAGGAGACTGGAATGCTTCGCATCGTCATGCTCGGGGCCGGCAGCGGGTTCACGCACAACCTCTCCGGCGACATCATGCAACTTGAGGGGATCGAGGGCGGCGAAATCTGCCTGGTCGATATCGACGCCAGGCGGCTGCGCCTGGCCGAGGGCCTCGTCCGAAAGATCGCCGAGCGGCTCGGCAAGGACAAGGCATGGACCATCAAGAGCACCACCGACCGCCGCCGCGTCCTGGAGGGCGCAAACTTCATCATCAACACCATCGAGGTCTCCGGCGTTCAGACCGTCCGCATCGACAACGACATACCCCTTGAATACGGCGTCAGCCAGTGCATCGGCGACACCATCGGCCCCGGCGGCATCTTCAAGGCCATGCGGACCGTCCCCGTCTGGATCGACGTGCTGCGCGACGTGGAACAAATGGCCACCGATGCATATATCCTCAACTATACCAACCCGATGAGCATCATGACCCATGCCGCCATGCTCGTCACGGACCTGCCCGTGGTCGGCCTCTGCCACAGCGTCCAGGGCACCAGCCGCCTCTTGGCCAGGTACACGGGCGTCCCGTACGAGGAACTCCTCTGGCAGTGCGCGGGCCTCAATCACATGGCGTGGTTCACGCGCCTTGAGCACAAGGGCGAGGACCTCTACCCGATGCTGAAGAAGAAGGTCGTCCGCGACAAGAAACTCTGGGAAGAAGACCCCGTCCGCTTCGACTTCATGCTCCACTTCGGATACTTCGTCACGGAGTCGAGCGGCCACTTCAGCGAGTACGTGCCGTACTATCGCAAGCGCAAGGAACTCCGCAAGAAGTATTGCCGCGAGAAGTACCTGGGCGGCGACAGTTTCTACGCCGACGAGTGGCCGGGGTGGCGGCGGGCCGCCGACGACCGCCGCCGCCGCATCATGCAGGGCAAGGAGGAACTCCAGGTCCGCCGCAGTTACGAGTACGCCTCCAGCATCATCCAGGCGATCGTCACCGACAAGCCATTCGTCTTCCACGGCTCAACGTGGAATACGGGCCTCATCACGAATTTGCCCTCCGACGGCGTCGTGGAGGTGCCGGTCCTGGTCGATAAGACCGGGTTCAACCCGTGCCACTTCGGCCCGTTGCCGGAGCCGTGCGCGGCC
>CAYGWP010000589.1:0-15334 GCA_964353455.1 uncultured Anaerolineales bacterium | reverse complement strand
CGCACTGCGCCGAAAAATTGTGGCACGAGCATCTCCTGCCACAATCCGTTGGGGCGCCCCCCGCTTCCGCCCCAATCAGATTACCTGCCCGACCCAAGAGCGCCAAGAGCGCCAATCTCCAGGGGTTGGCGCTCTTGGCGTTCTTGGCGCTCTTGGCGTTCTTGACAGCATCTCTTGCCACAATCCGTCGGCGCACCCCTTGTGATCGCCTGGTAGGAAATCTCAGGATTTTTAGTTTGACAGAGGGGCCGCGAGGACGGTACGGTGAGTGAGCACTCACTTATTATGGAGGTTCGCGATGCCTTCGAAGCGCTCGGGTCTCGACCGAATCAACGCCGCCGCCGTCCGCGTCATCGGCCGGCGCGGCTTCGCCGATGCAACCACGCAGGAGATCGCCAAGTCCGCCCGCGTATCCGAAGGGCTGATCTTCCGCTACTACGCCACGAAGGAGAAACTCGGCCTGGAACTCTTCAGCCGGCACCACCAGGAGGTCCTCGCATTGCTCCGCGAACAGGCCCTACAGCACAACGACCCGGTCGAACGGCTGGAGGCCCTCGCAATGGCCTTCTTCCGCTGGTTCGACGAGAACCCGGACGTCGCCCGGTTTCTCCTTCGGACACACGGGGAGTTCCTGGAGAAGGTTGAAGATGGCCAGGGCCTGATGCAACTCGCCAGTGCCGGCCTCCGCGACGTCCTCGGAGACCCGCTCTTCCTCTTGTTCCCGAACGACATCCTCACGGCTATGGGACTCGGTTCGGTTCTCCAGGTGGCGGTCGAGTGCGTCCACGGCCAGATTGCCGGGCCCTTGGCGCCTCGGATGGAACCGATCCTGAGGATCGTGGCGGAGAACATCCGGCGGGTGCTGCCGGCGTCTTCCTCGAAAACGGGCGGGGCCGAGCCTGGCTCCGCCCCGCCATGACGGATGGCGGGCTACGCCGGGCCGAAGCCTGGCCCCGCCAAGTGACCGCCCGCCAGGACGGAGGGCGGCCGAGGGTCCACGGAGGGCAGCCATGGGCCTGTGGCTCTTAAAGTTCCCGTACCGCCGGATGCTGGACCCGCTGGCCCGGCGGCTGCGGTGGCTGCACCCCGACGTGGTGAGTTACGCCGCGCTGCCCGTAGCCGCGGCGACCGCGTGGTGCTTCTACCGTGCGGCGGCGCACCCCTCTCTCCTGCTCTGGGCCGTCGGCCTGATCTTCGTGCGGATGACGCTCAACACGCTTGACGGGCTCCTGGCGATGGCGCGCGGCCGCCTGTCTCTGAGCGGGGAGATTGTCAACGCCCTGCCGGACCGGTACGCGGACCTCCTCGTCATGGCCGGCATCGCCCTCTCGCCGCTGTGCACCGCTTGGCTGGGTGTCGCGGCCATCTGCTCGATGTGCCTCGTGAGTTACGCCGGCATGCTCGGCAAGGCCATCGGGGTCTCCTGGCAACATCACGGCCCGCTGGGCAAGGTTGAGCGGTTGCTGATTTTGATGGCGGCCGCCGTCGTCCAGTACCTCGCCCTGCGCGGCGGCGCGACCCCGGCGTGGCTGGGAGTGCGGGCGACGCCGATGGAATGGGCGATGGGCCTCTTTGTCGTGCTGGGGCAGATCTGCGTTCTGAACCGCCTGCTTGGGCAACTGCGCGAGGTCCGCCGCAGGGAGGCCCTCGAACACCTGAGCCCTGCCCGCCACGCAGACCGTGCCCTGGTCGTCTTCGACTCGGTGAGCGGCAACACACGGCTGGTAGCCGAGCAGATTGCCGCCGGCCTCGGCTGCGCGGCATCGCCGATCGCGCAGGTCGGCGACATCTCGCGCTACGACCTGGTCGTTGTGGGATCGCCGACGCACCGGATGCGCCCCACCGGACCCCTGCGGCAGTGGCTCCGGCAGAACGGCGCCGCCTCGATACGGCTGGCCGTGTTCACCACGTTCGGCATGCCGCTGTGGGGGGCGGTCTCGGCGCCGCGGTGCCTCCGGGCCCTGGCGCGGAGATGGGGCATCAAACCCGTGGCCCGCTTCCGGTGTCCGGGGTTCCACGCAAAGTTCCGAACCTACCGTGGCCGGCCGAATGAGGCGGACCTCCTGGCGGCGTTCCTGTTCGGACTGAAACTGTCGGGCTTGCTCGACAGGCCGGGGAGGGCCTAGGCATGGCGCTTCCGGCGGAATCGTTGCAGCGCATGGTGCTCCTGATGTGGGGCGTGCTGCTGGCGGCCGCGGTGCCGCTGGCGATCCTTTCGCCCGTTCGCCGACGGCGCGGGCAAGCGGTCAAGGCCATGTGGATCAAGTACGCGGCATGGTTCGTGATCGTGCCCCTCGTCACCGTGCCGATGATCCTGGGCGGGGTGTGGGTGCAGGTGGCGCTGCTGCTGGCGTCGCTGTATGCGCTGGAGGAGTACGCGCGGCTGGTGGGCCTGGGCGCGGAGCGGGTTCACCTGTGGCTGGCGCGGCTGGGTATCGTGGCGGTATATGTGCCGGTATTCCTCGCGCGGTATGACTTGTTCCTGGCGGTGCCGCCGTACTTGGCGCTGCCAATCATCCTGGTGCCGATCCTTCAGGATCGGTCGGAGGGGATGACCCGGGTGACGGCGCTCACGTTCCTGGGAGTTATCTACTTCGGGTGGTTTCCGGCCCACCTGGCGCTGCTGGCGGGCACCGGGACGGGACGAGCGGCCGTGCTGGCGCTGCTGGTGGTAATCGCGGTCAACGATGCGGCCGGCTATCTGGTCGGATCGAGTTTCGGCCGGCACCCCCTGGCGCCGCGGCTGAGTCCCAACAAGACGGTGGAGGGTTTCCTCGGCGCGGCCGCCGTCACGGTGCTGATGACGTTCGCGGTGCGGTTTGCGCTGGGCGGTCTCAGCGCGGCCCAGACCGTGCTGCTCGGCCTGCTGATGGCCGTCGCCGGGACCTGCGGCGACCTGGCGATCTCGATGATCAAGCGCGACGTCCACGTAAAAGACACCGGCCATCTCATCCCCGGGCACGGCGGGCTCCTCGACCGGCTGGACAGCATGCTGTTTGCAGCGCCGGTTTTCTTCCACTTCATGCGGTCGTTCGGTCACGGAGCGCCGGCATGATAGACATCGGACTACGGGTGCACCCGTGCAGTTCTTTGGCGGCGGGAGCCCGCCCTCAGTCTTGGCGGGCTGCGGACCGCGACGTGTTCCGCGAGGGCCTTGCGCTACAGGCCTCCCGCGTGCTGATCCAGTTTATCATCCGCTTTTGCATGCGGTGGTACCATCGGCTGACTGTGATCGGCCAGGAACGTTTCGGGGAGATTCGCCCGGCCATCATTGCGGCCAACCATTCGAGCCATCTCGATGCCATGGCGATTTTCTCGTCGCTGCCGTTCTCGCAGGTAAGCGCCACCTGCTCAGCGGCAGCGCGGGACTATTTTTTCACGGGCCGGCTGACGACCTTCGTGGCCCGCCTGCTGGCCAACGGCATCCCGATCAGCCGCGGCGGCGGCTACGGCGGCGGCCTCCGGCCCTGCATCGAAAAACTGCTCGGCGGAACCAGCCTCATCCTCTTCCCGGAAGGCACACGTACGCGGACCGGCCGGATCGGACCGTTCAAGCCGGGCGTCGTGGCGCTCAGCAGGCGGGCTCGAGTGCCCGTCATCCCCACCTACATCCGCGGCACCCTGGAAAGCCTGGGCCTGGGGAAGTACTTTCCCAGGCCGGAGCCGATCACCGTCGTCTTCGGAGAGCCGATGCGGTTCTGGAAGGCCCCCCTGGCGCAACTCAGGCCGGCCGAGGCGGCCCGAATCCTGGGAGACCGCGTCCGCGCCATGCAGGTGGACTTTAGAGAAGGGAGCGGCGACCGATGACCTTCCTCAGGCGGGCCCAATGCGCCGCCCTGCGGGGCTTCCTCCGGACCGTCGGCCGCGCCAGCGACGGCGTGCGGATCGCCTTCGATGAAGGGTTCACGTCCGGGACCATGCTCGACTACGTCTATCGGAACAGCCCGTCCGGGCGCGGGCTCCTTGGGCCACTGATCGACCAACTCTATTTGTCGCATCCCGGCTGGGAGGCCGTCCGCATCCGGAAGGCACACCTCGAGCGGCTGCTGCTGGAGGCCGTCGGCATCGAGACGCAACTGGGCCGGCGGCCCGTGATTCTCGACGTGGCCTCGGGGCCGGCCCGGTATCTGATGGATGTGCTGGAGAGCGATGCCCGGGCCCGTGCGGTCTGCTGCGACCGGGACGAGCGGGTGCTCGCTCAGGGCCGGGCGCAAGCGGCGGCGCGCGGCCTGGGGGACCGGATCCGCTTCGTTGTCGGCGATGCCCTCAGCGGCAAGTCGCTGGCCTTGGCCGAGCCGCAGGCCAACATCGCGATCGCCTCCGGCTTCTACGACTGGATGACGGACGACAGCGTGGTCCGCCTGAGCCTGACACTGCTGGGCAATCTACTCCCTCCGGGCGGGTGCCTCGTCTTCACCAACCAGTCGGGCCACGTGGACCTCGAAATGGTCCAGGCGGTTTTTCTCGATTTTCACCGCCGGCCGCTGCGAATGGTCACACGTCCCCCCGACCTGGTCAACGGCTGGGCCGAGGCCGCTGGTTTCGAGATCCTGCGGACCGCACAGGACGAAGCCGGCTATTATTCGGTCACGCTTGCCCAGGTTCCGGCCGAGCAAGCCCCTGAGCGGCGCAACAACTACCTGTGACCCGTGATCAAACGTGCGAAGACTTCCTGACGCTACCCGCCCCCGGACGGCCCGGAAACGCGCAGCGCCCTTTCGGCGCGCCCGCCGCCTTTCTAACCCCTTGCCGCACAAGGGCTTACGTCGTATCTCTTTGTCCCTCAAGACGTTACGCCCCGCGGCCGCCAGCAACTGCCGCCCCACGGGCTTGACGGTGAGCGATTTTTCCAAGACGTCTTTGACAAGCCCGCTTTTGTCGGCATACTGCATTATGCGCTGCCGAGGTCCGGGATGACCTTTGCCGCGAGGAGGGCGAGGGGCCGCACAGGCCCCGGAATTCCATGATTGCCAGGGCAGTGTTCTTCGTTCTCGCGGAAATGGCCGTTTTCGGCCTCAGCGTGGCCTTTTGCCAATTGCCGGCCGATGCGGTTTACATGGCGGCGGTGCCCGGCTTCCTGGTCTATGTCGCGTTGTTCCGTAAAGATGCGGCGAAAAGGCTCTCGTGGCGACACGGCGTGTACTTCCTGACGTTGGGCCTTGCCGCAACCGCCTGCCTTATCGCCCTTGCCCAGATAACGCCGCTTGTCAGACTCTCGTGGCAGGAAGTGCTCGTGACGGTCTATTTTCTGTCCGCTCTTTACATTCTGCTCTGGACGGCGGACCAGGTCATCAATGCCGGCCTTGCAAGGGCGTTCGGCATCGCGGGCGATGCGCGGCTGCCGCGATGGCGGGCCGTGCCGAAAACCGTTCTCCGAGTGCTGGTTCTGGTTCTTCTGGGAGGCCCCTTCGTGGCCTCCGCCATGGCCACTCACTGGGCGAAGTTCGAAGACACTTCCGATCCCGCGCAGTTGTGCGGCATCAAGTATGAGCGGGTGGGGTTCTGCACGGCCGACGGCGTTCGCCTGCACGGCTGGTTCATACCCGCCCTGGACATATCGAGCGAGACAACGGTCATCGTGGCCCCCGGACGGGGGATGACCAAGGCGTACTTCCTGCCCCACGCCGTGATGCTGGCCGATAACTGGTTCAACGTTCTTCTGCTGGACCTGCGAGGGGAAGGAGAGAGCGAAGGTCACAGCCGGGGGTTCGGCGTGGTCGAGGCCCAGGACGTGGTGGGTGCGCTGGACTATCTGCGGCAGGCCCGGCCGCAGCAGAGCCGGCACATCTTTGCGCTCGGGATCTCACAGGGCGCATCGGCGGTCCTTGCGGCGGCCAGCCAGGATGCGAGGATCGAGGCCGTGGTGGCGGACAGCACGTTTCCGCACCCGGCAACGGAATTGGAAGGGATGACACCCCGGTTGCCCTGGCCGCTCGGCGCCTACTTCCAAAAGGCCACGCTGCTGCTGGCCTCCGCCCAGTTGGGGTGCAACCTCTCTGAGAGCGGCGCGTGCCACAACGTGGCCCGGATCAGCCCGCGGCCGATCCTGCTGATCCATGGTCAGGAGGACCAGGCCGTGCCGCTGTGCGAGGCGGAGGAACTCTTTTCGACGGCCCGTGATCCCGCGATGCTGTGGAAAGTGCCCGGCGCCGGCCACGGCGAATCGCTCAACAGCAACCCAGTCGATTACTCCCGCGTCATCGGCAGGACGCTCCGGTCTGTTCGCCTCGGCCTACCCCCGTTTCAGTGGGCGGGCACGGCCAGACCGCAAGGTTAGCGACGGGGGGCCTGCCCTACTTCTTGAATGTTGTCGGCGCGACCGGCCACGAATCGTCTTGCGCGGTGGCCGGCCGGGCCAACACCGAGTATTCCAGCGGCGCTGTGACGCTGAAGGTGACGACAAAGACGCGGGTCGGGTCCGAATCCGGCGCGACCCGGCAGGAGTAGGGATCACTGGGCGGAACGCCCGTTTCCAGAAGCGCCAGGCCCCAGGCCAGGGCCCGAGTCTGTCCGGTGGCACGATCGTGCCTGACCTGGCAGGCCTTCTCAACCGTCACGTAGCCTGAGAGGTGCTCGAAGGCGGCAATCGACAGGAGCATCATCAGCACAAGGAATCCCATCGTGCCGACCAGGGCATGCCCGGATTGTCGGCGGGGGCGGGTCACGTGCGGCTCCAGAAGAGGGTCGCCTCGCGAGTCACGTTCTTGGTCGTGACGCAGACGGTTATTTGAAGAACCGAGGAGGTCACGTCGCTGGCGACGAAGCCGGAGACGTTGTTGGCAATGGGAACCCCGACACCGACCGACAGGTCGTTGCGCACCAGGCGCCCGCTGCTGAGCGAGTACTCGACAGTCACGTTGCCCTGGCCGCCGGGGGCCTTGCGGCGGATCTGGAGGCCGTAGGTCGGGGTCGGGGTGGCCCAGACGACGCTGCCCAGGTCGTCCGAAAGGCTCTCCAGGGCCAACCTGAGTTCCTGGGCGGCGACGGTGCGCCCGGCGATGTCCGCCGCCTGCGCCGAGAAATGCCGCCACATCTGCGCGGTCATCATCGCCAGGCCGATCATCAGTACCGAGACGACCAGCAGTTCCAGCAGCGTGAAGCCCGCGGGGCGCTCACCTGGGGTTTTTCGCATGTTGACCTGTCGCCGAGGCGACCGTTATTACTTCAGGTTCAAGGAGACCCGGGCGGACACCTGCTGACCGTCGGCGGAACGGGTGATGGAGTTCAACGTCACGTCGTAGTCAAACGGGGGCCCCACCGGCGAGGTCCAGGCCGTCTGGCCGGCCTGGGTTTCAAGACTGGCCGGGGCGCCCAACTTCCGCATCCATTTGTCGGACTGGCTGACGACGTAGTAGGTCGGGTGCGGCTGGCACCAGCGTTCCAGGCGGGAGACCTGCTTGCTCTGCCTGACCAGGAGCGCCTGGACGGCCAGCAGCCCGGCCGCCATGATGGCCAGCGAGACCACCAACTCCAGCAACGTGAAGGCCCTCCGCCGCGCGCGGGCCGGCGTGCGGCAGGGCCGCCGTCGCGCCGGGCCCTCGTCAACAGGTTGAAACAGCCGTTCGTGGCGTTGCATGACTGGCGTCCTTACTGCGTGGGGGTGACGACGTCGCCGTGCGTGCTGACGATCGTGCCGCTGAGCGTCCCCTGCTGGTCAATCTGGATCTGGCCGGCCCAGACGCGGCTGGCGCTCCGCAAGGCGCCGGCGGCAAAGGTGGAAGCGTCCGCGCTGGAGATGCGGTAAACGTAAACCGCCGTGGGATTGTTGGGGCTGTCGGCGATGGCGACATCGACGAGGTCCAAGGCCCGCAGGTCGGACAGGCTCGATGCAAAGCGCCGGTTCTCCAGCCAGTAAACCCGCTGGGCCGACCAGATGGTCCTGAGGTTCGCGGAGGCAACGTCGGCCCGTGCCTGCTCAATGGACCTGCGGAAGGTCGGCACCGCCAGGGTCACCATGAGGCAGATGATCACCATGGCGATGCAGAGTTCGACCAGGGTGAAGCCGCCGGGTTCGCGGCGTCGGCCCGCCAGTACGTAGGGCGGGGTCCGCGAGTCCTCCGTAGAGCGCCACATCGCGCGGCCCGTACGGGCCGCGCAAACCGCGTTGGGGGGCAGGACCGCAGCCATCCGGCGCGGTGTGTACGGAGAGCCACCCCGTAGAGCCTCAAGCCGCGTCGTAGGATGATCGGCCCCCGCCATGTCGATGCCCTCAATTGTCCTCGGCGGCGGCCAGCAGGTTGAAATCCTCCGCCCGCCGGGGTCCCGGCCGGTACCTCGCGTGACAGAGGGTGCGAATATGGGCGTCGAAGTGGCGGTTGAACCACTCGTAATCGCCGGCCTTGGAATCCGACAGGATTTCGATTCCGATGATGTCGCCGTCGGCTTGCACCTGGGCCCATCGCGTCACGCCGTAAAGCATGACGCCGCGAAGGCCCTCCTCCGGCACGGGGACGGTCAATTCCAACGCGACGAGCACGCCGGGAGGACAGTAGTACTTCGAGAAAACCGCCAGCCCGCCGCGCGAGATGTTGAACACCCGTCCCGCGAACCGCAGGGGGTTTTTCTCGCCAGGCTGAATCGTCAGATCCGCCATGAGCGGGACCCGGTCATGCCGTCGCGACATCTTCATCACAGACCTCCTTGGGGGCCGATGGCCGTCACGAGCGGCCGTCAACCATCGCGCATAGCGCGGGCTGGCCCTGGGGGGCGAGGGCCACGTCGAACTGGGCGCCCATGATGCCGCCGCCGCCTTCGGCCTGGGCCCGCGTCACCGTGGCGCCGACATGAGTCAAGACCTTGTGGCCGTCGCCGTCGATCCAGATGCTGATCCGGACCCGGGTTCCCACCGGCATGAATCGCTCGGCGAAAAACCCGATGCCGCTCCGGCTCAAGTCAATGCTTCGCCCCTCGCAGGTCCAGCCGGCGGCCAGGTTCTTCACCTCCAGGCTGGTCGAGAAGGGAATGCGCTCGTATTGCCGTCGTTGGAGCGGGGTTACTCGCACGTTGCTTGGCACAGGTTCCATGCGTCTTCCCTAGTTATTTCCCACCCGGTCCCGAAGCCATCTGGAACATGGGGAGATAAATGGAGGACAGAATCACCGCCACCGTGACTCCCATGCCGAGGATCACGATGGGTTCAATCATGCCGGTGATCCGTTGCAGGCGGTCCTCCACCCGCTTGCGATAGTAAACCGCGACCTGGTCCAGGACGGGGCCCAGTTCGCCGGACGCTTCACCCACCTGAACCATACTGACCATCATGGAGGTGAACAGGCCGGTCTCCTGCATGGAGACCGAGAATCCGGTTCCGTTGGCCACGCGGTTGGAGATCTGCCGGATGGCCTCGCCATAGACGGCGTTGTTGCGGAACACGCCCTCCAGCGAGTGCAGCACGTCCAAGAGCGGCAGCCCGCTCTTGAGGAGCAACACCGCGTTCGTGGCGAAGCGCTCCATGTAGGCCTCGACCGCACATTCGCCCACCATGGGCGTCGTCAGAAGGACTTTGACGAAAGTCCGGCGCCCTCCCGCGGTCCGCAGGTAGTACCGCAAGAGCAGAACCGCCGCAACCACCCCGCCCAGCAAGTAGAGCCCGTCTTTCTGGAGGAAATCCGACAGGTCGATCACCATCTGGGTGATCGCGGGCAACTTCGCGCCGGACTCCCTGAAGAAGTCGGTGAATACCGGCACGACCTTCCACAGCATCACGACGACGGCCGTCACCGCCACGCACACCATGATGCAGGGATAGATCATGGCCGAGACGATTTTGGCGCGCGTTTCACGCGACGTGTTGATGTAAGAGGTGAGGCTGGTGAGGACGTTGCCGAGTTGCCCGCTGGACTCGCCGACCTTGATGATCTCGATCCACTGGGGGTCGAACACCTTGGGGAAGTCGGCGGCGGCCTGGTGCAGGGAGGTGCCGCCCGCCACGCGTTCGGCCAGGGTGCGGATCGTGGCTTGCATCTTGATGCTCTGCGATTGCTGGGCGGAGATCCAGAGCGCCTCCAACAAGGGCGTGCCGGCGGCAAAGAGCGTCGTCAATTGCTGGAAGAACCGCAGCGCATCCTCCGAGGAGATGCGCGGGTGCATCTTGGAGGCGGTCCGCACGTGCCGTTGGAACCACGTGCCCCCTCGCCGTGCTTCGGGCCGCAGGGTCATCGCATCCGAGTTCATTCGCTCTCCGCCTCCGCCATAGAAACGCTCAGCGCTTCTTCCAGGCTGGTGACGCCCTCGCGGACCTTGGCCAGGCCGGCGTCCGCCAGGAGCATCGTTTTCTGCCGTCGCGCTTCGGCCCGAAGTTCCGGAATGCCTTTTCCCTCGGCAATCATGTCGCGCAGCCTGGGCTGGACTCGAATCACTTCGAACAAGCCGACGCGGCCCTTGTAGCCGGTCTGGCGGCAGACCTCGCAGCCGCGAGGACGGAAAATCTCTTGCTCGGGATCGAGATTCCACTTGGCCACCGTCTCGGCATCGGGCCGGTAGGGTTCCTTGCATTTTTCGCACAGCCGGCGCACGAGGCGCTGGGCCTCCACGAGGCGCAACGCCGATGCCAGCAGGAACCGCTCCACGCCCATGTCCGCCAGCCGGTTCACGGCGGCCAGCGCATCATTGGTGTGGAGCGTCGATAGGACCATGTGTCCCGTCAGGGCCGCTCGGAGGCAGATCTGGGCCGTCTCCTGGTCCCGCACCTCGCCCACCATGATGACATCCGGGTCCTGCCGCAGAAAGGCCCGCAGGGCGGCGGCGAAGGTCAGCCCCACCTGCGAGCGGACGTGCACCTGGTTGAGCCCCTCGAACTTGTACTCCACCGGGTCTTCGACCGTCATGACGTTGACGTCGGGTTTGTTAAGCAGATTCAAGGTGGCGTACAGCGTCGTGCTTTTGCCGCTGCCGGTCGGCCCCGTCACCAGCATAAGCCCGTTGGGGCTTTCAGCCGCGATCTTGAAATCGTCGGCCTGCTTCTGGCTGAAGCCCAGTTTGGTCATATCGAGGGGGATCGCGCCCTTGGTAAGAATACGCATCACCATCTTTTCGCCGTACACCGTGGGGACCGTGCTGACGCGAAGGTCCACGCGTCCGCCGTCCACGGTCAGGGCAATGGCCCCGTCCTGGGGGATCCGGCGTTCGGCGATGTCCATCTTGGCCAGCACCTTCAACCGGCTGATCATCGGCACGTACATGTTCATGGGCGGGGGCGAGATTTCGTGCAAGCGCCCGTCCACGCGGAACCTCACCTTGATGGAGTTCTCGAAGGTCTCCAGGTGAATATCGCTGCTGCCTCCGCGCACCGCCGAGGACAGGATGTGGTTCACCAGGCGGACGACGTGACTGTCGCGGCCCTTGGGCACCGGCCGGTCGAGGTTCACGATTTCCTCCACCGAGTCGTCGTCCGGGGTCGCCACGGTATCCTGGCCGGCCTCCGTGCTGATCTCCTTCACGAGATCGCGTTTTCCGAAGACCCCTGCCATGGCCTCGTCAATCACGCTCAGCGGCGCCACGAGCGGCCGGATGACCAGCGTGGTCAGGAGTTGGATTTCCTCGAAGGCCATGAGGTCGGTCGGATTGGCAAACGCCACTTCCAGAATTCCGTGCTCGCGCGTGAGCGGGATGATCCGCCGCTCGCGGCAGGTGCGCTCGCCAATCCGTTCGGCCATCTCCTTGTCAACTGCCAGCGGCGCGTCGGGAGAGACCAGCGGCAGCCGCAGATACTCGGCGTAGGTACTCGCGATGGTGTCCTCATCCGCCAGTTCTGTCTGAACCAGCGCCGCTTCAATGGGCTGGTTCTGCTGGCTCATCGCCTTCTGGATTTCGGCCAGGTCCTCCTGCTTCAGCACGCCGCGCTCAAGCAGCAAGGTCACCAGAAGGGGCTGGTTCGAAACGAATGTCTCCGTTTCGCTCATGGCTTGCCGTCCGCCTTCTTCTCTGCGTGTTCCGCCGCGCCCGGCCGGGGGATCCGCAACGTCTGCTGCACGTCGCCCCACCGCAGGACCACGTGATCGTTCTCGATGGACTCCACCAGCCAGCCTGCCGCCGGCTTCGCGCCCTTCACCACGTCGCCGGGGCGGTAAACCCTCTCGTCAATCACGGCCATGCGCGCGGCGGCGCCGATGCACACGCTGCTCAATCGCGAAGGGAGCGGCGGGGGCTCCGGGGGCGGCGGGGGCTCGGGTTCTTGCGCGGCCTCGGGGTTGGCGCCCGCGGCCTGTGCCGCCGGCCCGGCGTTTTCCTGTGTCGGCCCCTTGTCTTCCGGCGCCCCGCTGTCCTGCCCGCGCTCCGCCGGTGCGGCCGCCTTGTTGCCGGAAAGGTAACTCGCCCAGGCGACCTCAAACGGATCGCGGCCGGCCGGGCTGGCATGGTTCTGGGCCGCCACCAACTCCGGCCGCAGCATCTTCTGAGTGATGCCGGGCGGTTCCTTTCCCTGGCTCACCAAGGCGGCGCCGGTATCCATGACCGAATAGCCCAGATACCCCAGCAGAGCCAGCGCCAGGCCCAGCGCGACCTTGTCCACGTTCTTAGGCATTTTTGTGCACCAGTCCCAGTATGTAGATTTTCATAAGGATGACGTTGGGCGTCCTTTCGATGCGAAGCGATTCCACGCGCAGCAGCCTGTTCGATTGATCCAGCCACTCGACGAAACTCCGCAGTTGCGGGTAGGTGCCCTGCACCTCCAGTTGGAGCGCCACGGCCATGTACGGGCCGATCTTCCGCGGCTCCTTGGTCTCCATGCCGCGCAGCCGCACGCCCACCTGGCGCGAGCCGTCCAGGAGGTACTGGACCCACTCATTGGAATCGCTCTGCTTGCCGACGCGGGACCGAAACTCCGTGACGTCGCGGCGGAGCGATTCGACCTGCTGGACCGTCTCCAGGCGCTCCTTCTCGGCCGCCACGGCGGCCCGCTTCTCGGCGATCTGGCCGGAAAGCGGGTAGTAGATGCCCCCGACGCCCAAGGCGGCCACGGCGAATACGACCGCCAGGCGCATCTTGATCGGGTCGCCGATCAGCGCCGCGATCCGCGCCTTGAATTGAAGTAACTTCGCTTTGTCCAGTCCCAGGTCCATGTCTCGGGTATCGCTCCCCCGGCCCGCCCTCCGGAATGGCGGGCGTCTGCTATCCGCGGGCCGCATGCTCCCCTTCACCGGGCGAGGACTTGTCCTCCTCCTTGGATCCCGCGGACTTCACCGCCGGCGTCGCGATGATGGTAAAGATCGCAATGTCGGCGGTGGGGTCCTTGCGCCACTTGATTTCCGCCAGGTTCACGACCGGGAACATCCGTTTCAGCAGGTCGGCGCCGCGGAGCGACTCCAGGAAGGCGTCGATCTCCTTGGGGGCCGATCCGCGGTCCGTGAAACGCGCCATGCCGCACATCGTCAGCGACTGGTTCACCTTCTGGGTCTCGTTCTTGCCCCCCTTCTTCATCTCATAGTTGCCGGTCAGCAACTGAAGGCAGGAGTTGGACGGCAGGCGCGTCGGCAGGTCGCGCAGGTAGTTGCTCCAGATCGCCCGCGTGCCCAGAAATCGCTGAATCGCGCTCGTCTCGTCTGAAAGGCTCTTCCGCTCACGGTTGATGGCGTCGGTTTGGACGCCCTGCGCCCACTTGAAGGAGGCGTTCTGCCCGCAGAGGTGCTGGTGCTGTTCCTCGAGGTCCGCCAGGGCGTACCACAGGACGGCCGCCAGCGCCCCGGCGGCCAGGAGCATGCCCGCCGTCAGTTGACGCGGAAACATCTGGGCCATCGTCAGGGGCGGCCGGATCGCCTTGAACAGGTCGATCCGGTCCAGGTCTTTCTTCCGGGCCGACAGGGCCAAGGCGAGGCTGTACGTCGCCTCGTCGGGCTCCGCGCCCGGTGCGGCAACCACCTCGGCCGTCACTTCCTGCCGCAGTTGCTCGACCAGCGACGGCTCGATCTTGCCCTGCACGCAGATGCCGATCACCCCCTTGATGCCCAGGTTGGTGAAGGCGTGCACCTCGACGTGGCGGACGGCCGAGGCAATGCTCCGCGATTCCTGGCCTGGCGTCAGCGCAAAACGCCGCCAAAGCACCGCTTTGCCGTTGACCACCAGCATCGCCAACCCGCGGCCGTCCGAGAGGAACACCCGCACCAGGGTCTTCCAGCCGCGCGCCGGCCTGGGGCTGCGGCCGGCCATATCCAGGAGCGCGCACGGCGCGGGCTCCAGCCGGGTGTTCTGGATGCCGGCCTCCTTGAGCGTCTGGCCGAGTTCCTCCGCAAGGCTGCGCCGGCAGGCGGCAATCTGGTAGATCGTCGCGCGGTGAAGTTTGGATCGGACGTAATCGGTGGTGGCGCTGGCGGGATCAAGCGAGGCGCCGCCGGTGGCCGCCAGCAACGCCGCCGCGGTCGGGGCTTCCTGGGATCCCGCCTCAAACGTGCGGGTCGCGAAGAAGATTTGCTCCGGCGCCAAGCCAATGCAGACCGACAGGTGGCGCCGCTGTTGCGGCGTCAGGTGGGACTCGAGCCACTGCGCCAAGGTCTTGCCGGGGCCGCCTTCCCCAATGGGAAGATCGCACGTGGACCGCACCTTCCGACCGGCGAGTGTTGTGGCCATCTCGGTTAGTGTCAAGTGCCCCTCCGCGAGGTACACGCCGAGGGCACGCCCCCAACACAGGTTTCCCAATACCGATCCCATGTCCGGCCTTTCAACCTGCCATGCTGTAATAGGCGAGGAAAATGAGTCGCCGACGCGCCAAAGCCGCTATGGCGACGGCGCGACGATGGTCACGTCCGGGTAGGGGGGCCGGCACGGGCGCTTTGACCAGAGTACTTATCGGCAAACGTGGGGCAGAACTTTCGTTTTCCCGCCTCGCGCGCCGTCGCCATAGCGGCTTTGGCGCGTCGGCGACCGGTCGCCCCGCTGAGCGGGCGAAAACGGCTTCCGGCGGCGCAAGGACTGGGGGCGCCGTCCGGGCGCCCCCAGTCCGCATCCCACAAGGCTTGCCGTTGCCCGACCGATCAAGTCTGCATCGGGTTGATGTCCGGCTTGTCCTTGATCGTGCTGTTTTCCGCGTCGTACCCCTCCTCCGTGAAGGTCACGGTGTACTCGCCGTAACCGGCCGACGCGCCCACGCGGGTCAGCGTCAGTGTCCAGGAGTCTTGGAGGCTGCCGGTTGTCCCGGCGGTAATGGCACCCGGCGTGAAGTACTTCACCGCGGTCATCTTGATGTCCAGGTCGGTCAGATCGCCCGCATACGTGCCCTGGCGGGCATGGTACCGCTCCTGGGCCGACTGGATGGAGGCGAGGTAGTTGAATGCCTCCGCCGCCTTGGACCGCTCCACCGAGGCCATGAACCGCGGCACGGCAAAGGCCGCCAGCACCCCGATGA
>CAYGWP010000588.1:0-3899 GCA_964353455.1 uncultured Anaerolineales bacterium | reverse complement strand
CGGGAGAGGGTAGGGTGAGGACTTCTCAGGCGGTGGCCCCGCCGAGGCTGCCGCCGCGAGGACCGCCGTCATCGCTAAACCGATCGCAAGATGTCTGAGCATGGGCATCCTCCGGATTGAACCCGCCGGCGGGTGCGATTACTTCGTGAATCTTACCTTCACTGCCGCGATGCCGCGCGCGGGCACGGTTACCGAGAAACCTGCCTCCGTCAACCTGGCGGTCGATTCGGCCAGGGGCCGCTCAAGGAAATCGACCTCGGCGGCCGCTTCCGGCACGCCCAGGAGGCACGCGTCAATGCCGACCTTCGCAACTGTCTTGCGGCCGGCGGTCTCGTAGAGGTGGAAGATAAGGCCCTCATCATTCCGCCCAGGCGGATCTTCGACCTGTGCCTTGCGGACGCTGGAGATGATGACATTCGGCGTTGCATCGGCCGAGACGGCGGCGGCCTCGGGCGGCAGGCGGCCTGCGTGGATGTCGGTGGCCGCGACGAGCAGCGGATGATTGAAGCCGGCCCCCATGCGGATGAGGTCGGCCGCGGGGGGCGCCTTACCGTGCGGCACGAGGGCCATGCGTATCGTGTGGTCGCCGATTTCGGGCAGCGGGTCGGGGTCGTACGTCGAGCGGATGAGCGTCAGACGCAGGGTTGAGCCATCGAGCGAATGCCCGTACTTACAGTCATTGAGGAGCGTGCACCCGGCCGGCGCGCCGCCGTCGGCGCTCGTGCCCGTGATATCGGCCCACCGCAGGGCGGGCACCTCTTCGCCGGACTTCAGGTCGCGCTCAATCGAGCCGAACGGAATCTCGTACCGGCCCGCGGCATCCGTGAGCGCGAGCGGAAACCGCATCCGCAGCATCGGCACGCCCACGTCCGGCCCGCCGCGCTCAAGCCACCGTACTTGGACGGTGACCTCCAGTTGCGGCTGGCCGGCTTTGAGGGCGTAAGTGATGGTGGCGCTTGAGTCCTTGATTTTGAGTTTCGCCGCCAGCGTGGCGACGTACGGCCCCTTGAGGTCGAGGGCGAGCGAGTCGAGTTCCAGCGGCGATGTGGAGGACTGGATGTCGCCGATGACCCACGCCGTGCCGCCGTGAGGCCGCTCTAACACGTACTCCAGGACGGCCGCAGGGTCGGCCGGCGAGGCGAGATTGCGGCCCGACGCCTTATCGACAAGCCGCACGATGCCGCCGGTCCGCCGGTCGAAGGCCGCAAGGATGAACTCATTCTCGAGCGTGAAACAGTCTTGGACGCCGGAATGCGACCAGGCGTGCTCGCCGCCGGCCTTGACCAGGTTCTCCGGCTCCGGGGCCGTGCCTTCCTCAATTGAGCATGCCGCGTAGCCGAGGGCGCCCGCCTCGGCGGGGAAGGCGAGGTCCACGAATTTGTGGCCCCAGTAATCCCCGGCGGCGGTCCGCTGGGCGGGCAGGGTGCGCCCGTCCGGCATCCGCACGATGAAACTCCTAGGCGGCGCTCCGGGGGCGCCCGTCTCGGCGTCCCAGATAGTGGCGGTGACGACCTCCCGGCGTTTCCATGCGGTCGGGTTGAACACCAGGAGCGGCCGCGGTCCGCCGGTTACGTGCCCGGCGGTGGTCATGGCCCCGATCATCGTGCCGCGCCCCGCGCCGCCGCCGAGTGCGATGCTCTCCGGATCGGCGGCCCGCCAGTCCGCCGGGCGGGCGAAGCGGGTATCGACCTCTCGGGCGATCGCCCGGAGCGAGTGCGTCTTTATCATCCCCGTGGCTGCGGCGGTCTCCTGGAACAGGGCCGCCTGGTATTGCCTCGTGGCACGGACGCCGGAGCCGGGCAGGATGTCGTGGAAGTGGCCGAAGAGCGTGTTGGTCCAGGCCTTGCGGATGGCCTCCGTCGGGTACGGCCGGCCGGTGATCCGGCGGGCGACGGCCGCCGCCGCCTCGGCCTCCACGCAGTAATTCTCGCCGTATCGGTTGGCGTGCTTGATGGCGGCCTGAGAGGTGTAGCAGCCGGTGAACTCGAAGTTGAGTTCGCGGTCGAGGACGGGCCAGCGATCGCCGTTCTCCTCGAGGATTTCGTAGTACCGCCGCGTCGTGGCCAGGCGGAATCGGGGGAAGATCGGCCATGAGTCCATATCATGTGCCCGGACGATGTCGCGCCGGGTCGGTCCGCCGCCGTGGTCGCCCACGCCATAGACGTTCATCCAGTCGGCGATGCCCGTCTGCTTACAGAACTTGAGCATGGCGGCGGCGTTGTGCGGGCCGATATGGTTGTTGTACCAGGTGGTTTCGAGGTTGACGAGGATGCGCGAGCCGTCCGGCCCCTGCCACCAGAAGACAGGGGGCTTCTGGAAGTTTCCGCCGCGGCACATGTAGTAGCGGCGGACGCCGCCGCGCGTATCGATCGTCGGGATCGTGTGGGCATGGCCGAAGGTGTCGGGCGACCAGTCGATGGCGACGTCCTCCGGCGCGAGGCCGAGGAGTTCCTTCATGAACCGCCGCGTGTAAAGAAGGTGCCGCGCGAGCGCCTCGCCGCCCGCGATGTTCTTGTCGCCCTCGACCCAGTGCGATGCGGCCACTTCCCAGCGGCCCTCGGCGATGCGGCGGCGGATCGCCTCAAGCATCTCCGGATTGTGGTCGCGGATGATCGCATAGACCGACGCCTGGCTCTGCGTGAAGCAGAAGTCGGGAAAAGAGTCCATCAGGGCCAGCATGGTGAGAAAAGTGTCGTTGGTGACGGCCACCGTCTCGGGCCAGGACCACATCCAATTCATGTCGATGTGTGCGTGACCGACGCAGTGGATGGTGTACCGCTTGGCCGTCTTGCCGATGGGGGCGAGGATGGTCTCGGCTTCCTCGACGGCCTTCGGTAGCCGGTCGAGTTTGCCTGACTTGACGGCTGCAAGCGCCACGCCCGCCGCCTGGGCGATGAGTTTCGCCCAGCGTTTGGCCTTGTCGGGGTGTAGTTCGGCCAGTCCCTCGGCGAACTCCAGTTCCGCCGCAAGGCGCTCGGCCAGGTGATTGCGTCCCGCCACGAGGCACGCCAGTTCGCGCCGCAGTTGCTCGCCGCTCGTCGCCATTCGCCGTGACTCCTGCTTGTTGAGGTCGCCGCGGCGACTCATCGCCCCGTATGCCGGTTGCACCGCACCCCGCGGAGTTCCGATAGATTACCCGCCGCGGCCGCGCACCGCAACCGTTTCCGCCCGTTTCCACCCGCGCCGGAACTAGGTCTCGTGTCTCCAGAACGCCGCCAACTGGGCTTCTGCGGTAGTCACAGGAACGACTTCGGACACGGGCACAAGCGCCGCGGTTTTTTTGGGTTTTTTTGGGTTGACAGCACCCCCCGCACCGCTGGATACTACCTATCGCCTTGTCCGTACCGGAGTTCCATAACACGCTTCGGGGGGAACTGCCGTGCAGACGCAGGCAACCAACGATCAGCAGGGAGTCGGGTCTGTTCCACCTGGCAACGGGAACGGCCATCCTGCCCACCGCAACCTCCAGATCCCCACCCTGGCCGAGATTCTCCAGATGGCTCCCGCCGAGTCGTCGCGGCTGGATATCGGTCTCTGCAACCTCGTCTGCGCCACCGGCCTGCCCGGCGCTGAAGACATGAACCTCCCGGAGTACATGCGCCGCCTTCATGTGCTGACCGAGTACGTCCACAAGAAGACCCACCGGCTGCTAGCGCTATTCCGGCAAGATCCAGGCGAGTTCCACTTCCCCAGGCCGGTCACGGAGAATTTCTTCCGCATCATTGTCCTGGTACATGCGCTCAAGACGGACGGGGGGCTGCACTACAACCCCGAGCGCGCCGACCAGAAGAACTCGGGCAAGCCGTTCAGCGCCAAGGACATGCTCATCAACGGCCTGCTGAGCGACGAGAGAATCGACACGTGCAACACCATACCCGTAGTCATTGCAGCGGTCGGCC
>CAYGWP010000587.1:0-32972 GCA_964353455.1 uncultured Anaerolineales bacterium | reverse complement strand
CCTTCGGGTCGCGGCTAAAAAGCACGTCTCGACTCATTGCGGCGCGACGCGGCCGGGCCACTCGGCGAGGGGCTTGATGCCCGAAGCATCTGGCCCGGCGGCTGCCGCATCAGGCGAAAACACCACCACCAGGCGCAGGCTCTTCACCTTCTCAGGCAGACGCACGACAAGTTTCCTCGCGTCGGGCTGCTGGCGCTGCGGCGGAGGAGGGTTCGCGCCGACCGTGTCGAACGTCGCCCCGGCCGGGGCAAGTATGCGGCCGTACATGCGCCTGCCGCCCTGCTCCAGCACCACGGCCGGGCCCTGGGCGGTCACCTTTGCGAAGGTGAGCATGCCCCAGAGTACCTCCAGCGGCGCTTCGGCCTCGACCTCGTCCTGGATGACGATCCGCCGCGCGCCTTCCATTGAGATGCCGCGATGGACGCTGCGGGCCTTAGGATACGCGGCCGTCAGGTCCGCTACTGCCGAGCCGACGCCCTTTGCGGATGCGAAGGCGACGACGGGCGCCTTGGCCCGGGGGTTCTGGTTCTCTCCATTAATAAGGAGTGTGTTGTGCGATTCGGTGGCGAGGCGGTAGTAGGTCCATCGCTTGTTGCCGAAGTAGGCGGGAAGGTTGTAGTCATCGCCCCCCAGGTCCGAGGCCCACCGCTGGCCGAGGGCGTCCATGACGAACGAGCCGATGTCGAGGTGGCTGTGGTTGGCCGCATTGTCGCCGCCCTTAAAGCCGATCCAGAGGGCCTGCGGGTCTTCCCACGCGCTGCGGAGGAAGATGATGTTGTCGCGGCGGAAGAACTTGTGCGGCGCGAGGCCCGCCTGGGCGGGCGTCTGCGCCGGCATGCCGCCGGGGTACCAGATGAGGTGAAACGCGCTCGGGCGCATGAAGAGCCGCTCGTGCCAGGCATACACGGGGCGGTTATAGGTCCGGGCGAGCCAGAACATCGATGGGGCCGAGCCGGGGCCGTCGCCGGCATCGGCGAAGTTGAAGTTGCGGCCGGTCGGCCCGATGAAGTAGATGCGGAACACGCCCGCCTCCGACAGGCCCGGCGACTTCTCGAGGTCCATCATCGACCCGAGCGCAGACTGGAGTGCCGCAAGGTAGTAGGACGTATATTGAAGCGTGTATCCCCAGTAGCCGGGTCCCTCGTTCCAGGAGCCGTCGGGGCCGAAGTTGGCCATGGCGGGCTGGACGGCCTTGATGCCGGATGCGAGGATCTCGCCCGAGAGGGCCGGTTCCTCGTCGGCGATGGCCAGCGCCCCGACAGCCAGGCCGCCGTTACAGACCTGGCTCCAGTTGTGATGGGCGCGGGTCCACCAGCCGTACTTGCCCGTGCCGCGGTACGCTTCCAGACCCACGGCTAGGCCCTTCTCGACGAGCGCCTTGCGGACGCCCGCCCGCTGCTCCGGCGACAGATATCCATATAACCAATCGTATCCGACGCCGAACGCGCAAGACATCTCGGCCGTGTCGAGGAAGTGCGACGGGTTCCAGTCCTTGAACGCGCCGGCCGCGTCGAGTTCCTTCAGCGCCCGCGCGGCGTACTTGTTATCGTTCGTAAGAAGGTACATCATGCCCAGGGTGAAGACGCGCTCCTTGCACCTGCGGCTCTGGTCGAGGAGTCGCGGGCCGACGATCTTGTACTCAACCGTGTTCTGGCCGATGATGCGGTCGGCCTCGGACCGGACCCTCTCGAATATCTCCCTCATGCCCGGATCGGCCTGGACGCCGGCCCGCAGGGCCTTCAGGGATTCGGGCGTGATGGCCACCCGCGGATGGCCCGGACGGAGGGTCTTGAGGATGTCCGGGGCGGGCTGGGCGTCGGCGGCGCCGGCCAACGCCGGCACAAGCATCACCGCACCAAGCATTGCCAGCACGAGCAATACCGCGTCGATATGCGCCATCGAGAACTCCTCAATTGCTCCGTCACTTCGGGTGGCACGGCCACGCTTTGCCTTTGCGTGGCCGTGGTTGCGCCCCCGCGAGGGCCACGGCCACGCAACAGCGTGGCCGTGCCACCCCCGTGAGTGACGCGCTACCGAACCCACCCGGCTCGATAACCGTTGACAGTCGCGCGAGGGGCTTTATACTCTTGCCCCGCGGTCGCGCCAAGCACTGTTTGGCGCGGGGCGAAACGCCGGTCCCGCTCGCCGGAAGTTTCGTGTCAAGTGACGCCGCGCGAATTTCCGATAAAAAGTCGGGACCTGTCCGAGCGAGGGGACTAGAGTCCTGTTGTCCAAGGAGTCAGCCGCACCATGCCTAACACGATCTCATCAGTCCACGCGCGCGAAATTCTGGACTCGCGCGGAACCCCGACACTTGAAGCCGACGTCGTCCTCGCCGGCGGCGCGAGCGGGCGCGCGGCCGTTCCCAGCGGCGCATCGACCGGCGAACACGAGGCCGTCGAACTCCGCGACGGAGACGCCAAACGCTACGGCGGCAAGGGAACACTGAAGGCCGTCAGGAACGTCAACGACATCATCGCCCCGCGAATCCTCGGCATGGATGCCCGCGACCAGGCAGCCATTGACCAGACGATGATCGACCTCGACGGCACGCCCAACAAGGGCAAACTCGGAGCAAACGCCATCCTCGGCGTCAGCCTCGCCGTCGCCAAGGCCGCCGCCCAGCAGGCCGACCTGCCGCTGTACAAGTACCTGGGCGGCCCGTCGGCCCGCATCCTGCCGGTGCCGATGTGCAACATCCTGAACGGCGGCGCCCACGCCGGCTGGCAGATCGACCTCCAGGAATTCATGGTCATGCCGTTCGGCGCGAAGACCTTCCGCGAAGGCCTCCGCATGGCCGCCGAGATCTTCCAGGCCCTGAAGAAGGTCCTCAAGGCCAAGGGCTACAACACCAACGTCGGCGACGAGGGCGGCTTCGCCCCAAGCCTCAAGGAAGGCAACGAGGAGGCCTGCCGCCTCATACTCCAGGCCATCAAGGACGCCGGATACAAGGCCGGCAAGGACGTGTTCCTGGCGCTCGACCCGGCCTCCAGCGGGTTCTTCGAGGACGGCAAGTACAACCTGAAGAGCGAGAAGCGGAATCTTTCGCCCGACCAGATGGTCGAGTTCTACGCCGACTGGGTCGAGAAGTACCCCATCCGCTCCATCGAGGACGGCATGGCCGAGAACGACTGGGACGGCTGGAAGAAGATGACCGACCGCCTGGGCGAGCGGATACAGATCGTCGGCGACGACCTGTTCGTCACCAACACCAAGAGGATCGCACAGGGCGTTGAGAAGGGGTCGGCCAACTCCGTGCTCATCAAGGTGAACCAGATCGGCAGCCTGACGGAGACCCTTGCGGCCATCGACATGGCCCACCGCGCCGGATGGACCGCCGTGGTCAGCCATCGCTCGGGCGAGACCGAGGACACCACGATCGCCGACCTGGTTGTGGCCACCGGGGCCGGGCAGATCAAGACGGGCAGCCTCTGCCGCACAGACCGCATATGCAAATATAACCAACTCCTGCGCATCGAAGAGGAACTGGGCGACCAGGCCATTTACGGGAACTTCCTGTGGAAGAAGGCGTGACGAAACCTGATGTGTGGAGCGCGCGGCTGGCGAGCGGGTGGATATTCTGGCCCCTCTGCCTGGCGGGGGCCGCGCTTGTGGGCCTGGCGCTCGTGGGGCCGGAGGTCGAGCGGCGCCTCGACATCGACGGCCAGTGCGCGGTGATGCAGGCCGAGGTCGATGCGCTGAAGCAGACCCGCGACCAACTCTCGGCCGCCGCAGGCGCGCTCGAGAACGACCCGACGTACCTGGAGCACCAGGTGCGGCGCGAACTGGGGATCGTGCGTCCGGGCGAAATCCGCATGTCGCAGGGGACGCCGCTGCCCGAGCCGCCGGCGCCCGCGGCCAGCCCCGAATTCACCGCCACGCCGGCCGTCCGGGCCGTCGCCATGTTCGGCGACCCGCACCTGAGGTTCATCTCGATGGTGGCCGGGGCGACGCTGCTGGCCGTCGGAATCCTGTTCAGCCTGCCTGGCAGGAACGGCGTTCAAAGTTCAAAGTGAAAAGTTTTCATCCACGTTTAGCCGCGACTCGAAGTCGAAGACCCGCCTCGGGCAGGAGGAACGCGTGTGGCCGTCCGAACACGCGCTCCTCTCCGAGTCGCGGCTAAACTCTAATGAGCACGCGGCGGGCCTTCGACTTCGAGTCGCGGCTAAACTTCAATGAGCGCGCGGCGCCGGGAGAACCTCGCATGAACCGAGCCGCCCTGCTCCTGGTCGCCTTCGCGGCCGTTGCCGCGCCGTGCGCCGCCGAGGAGCCGAAATGGGGAGACCCGCAGAAGATGACCCGCCAGGAGATCATCGACCGCACGATGACGCCCTACACGGGGCCGGTCCGCACAGGCGTCGATACGCGGACGATGACCGGCAAGGTCCTGTGCGGATACCAGGGCTGGTTCGCCGCCGAGGGCGACGGCTGCGGCCGCGGATGGTACCACTGGCAGGGCCGGCAGGGTTTCAAGCCGGGTAGTTGCAAGATCGACCTCTGGCCCGACGTCAGCGAACTCGACGCCGACGAGCGCTACGCCACGCCTTTCCTCCGCGCCGACGGCCGGCCGGCGGAGGTTTACAGCGCGTTCAACTCGAAGACCGTCCTCCGCCACTTCAAGTGGATGCAGGATTACGGAATCGACGGCGTCTTCGTCCAGCGGTTCGCCGGGGAGATGTTCGGCGACAAGGGCCTCCGCCAGTTCAACGTCGTCCTCCAGAACTGCCGCCAGGGCGCAAACCTTTGCGGCCGCGCGTACGCCGTCATGTACGACCTGACCGGCATACGCTCCGAGCAGATCGACCGGGTCATGGACGACTGGCGGCTGCTCGTGGACCGCATGCAGGTGACCCGCGACAAGGCGTACCTGCACCACGCGGGCAAGCCCGTGGTTGCCGTGTGGGGTTTCGGATTCAGCGACGGCCGCAAGTACACCGCAGCCGACGGCCTGCGGCTGGTGAAGTTCCTGAAGGACGATCCCAAGTACGGCGGCTGCACGGTAATGCTGGGCGTGCCGACGTACTGGCGGACGCTCAATCGCGATTGCGTCCCCGACCCGGCAATGCACGAACTGGTCCTGGCGGGCGACGTCATAAGCCCGTGGACGGTCGGCCGCTACCGCTCACCGGAAGACGCGGCCCGCTATGCGAAAGACACGCTGGCGGTCGACATCGCCTGGTGCCGGGAGCGCGGCAAGGAGTACCTGCCGGTGGTCTTTCCGGGGTTCAGTTGGCACAACATGAAACCCGAGTCGCCGATGAATCAGATACCGCGCCTGGGCGGCCGGTTCCTGTGGACCCAATTTGCGGAAGCGAAGAAGGCCGGCGCCACGATGGTCTATCAGGCGATGTTCGATGAGGTGGACGAAGGGACGGCCATCTTCAAGTGCACAAACGACCCGCCCGTCGGCGAGTCGCATTTCGTGACGTACGAGGGCCTGCCGAGCGATTTCTACCTGCGGCTGGTGGGACAGGCGACAAGGATGATCCGCGGCGATATACCGCCCAGCAACGATCTACCGCAACTCATGCCCGGCAAGTGAGTCCGCTCTCGCAAAGAGCGTCAGCGGGCTTGAACCCACGATGCGCACGTCAACCTCTTGACCCACGAGCGATGGGGAACCGTCGAAGACCACGATGCGGTTGCAGGGGGTGCGGCCCCTCAATTGCGGATTGTGGATTGCGGATTGCAGATTGATTGAGGAAAGCCGGGGCACGCCCCGGCCTACATTGCCGCGCGGGCTGACCTCTTCGACAAACACCCGCACGGTGCGGCCGGTGAATTTCCGGTTCTCTTCGCCGGTAATCTCTTCAACGAGGGCGAGGAGTTCCTGGTTGCGCCGGCGCTTTTCCTGGGTCGGCACATCATCCGCAAAGCGCTTGGCGGCGGACGTGCCGGGGCGGGGAGAGTACTTAAAGACGAATGCGCCGGAGAACCTCGCCCGGCGCACCAGTTCCATCGTTGCCTCGAAGTCTGCGGCAGTCTCGCCGGGGAAACCGACGATGAAGTCCGATGCGACGGCCAGGTCGGGCCGCGCGGCCCTTGCAAGCGCCACGCGCTCCAGGTACTCCGCCGCCGTGTAACCGCGGTTCATCCGCCGAAGGACCTCATCCGAGCCGGACTGGGCGGGCATGTGCAGATACGGACATACGTTCGGCACGTCGCGGAAGACCCGCGCCAGGCGCTCATCGAAGGCCCGCGGGTGATTGGTGATGAAGGCGAGGCGCGCGAGGCCCGGCGTCTCGGCCGCCTGTTCCAGGAGGTCGGCCAACTGCCACCGGCGTGCGTTATCCTCGGCCGCATACTGGTTGACCGCCTGCCCCAGGAGCGTGACCTGCCGCGCCCCCTGCCCGACCATCCGCCGCACCTCCTCCAAGATGGCGGCCGGCGTGCGGCTGCGCTCCGGCCCGCGGACGTACGGCACGACGCAGTATGAGCAGAAGTTGTCGCAGCCGCGCATGGCCACGACGTACGCCTGGCCGGGCGAGTTGCCGCAGATGGGCCTCCTGATTTCGGCGTCATCGAGCGCGGCGTCTCGTTTAGCCGCGACTCGAAGAGGAGCGCGTTTAGCCGGATTCAGCGGCGCCGCCTGCGCTTCGCCCCGCCGCGGATCAAGCGCGATGGCAACCTTGCCCGCCCGCGCCTGGGCGATGAGGTCGGGCAATTCAGCCAGGCGTCCGGGGGCGCAGATGAGGTCCACCAGCGGCGCACGCTCCCGCAGCGCGGGGCCGTGCTCCTGGGCCATGCAGCCCAGAAGGCCGATCACCAGTCGCGCCTCGCGGCGTTTGCGGACGGCAAGGCGGCCGATGTTCGAGAAAACCCGGTTCTCTGCGTGGCCGCGCACCGCACAGGTGACGAAGAGGAGGACGTCGGCGGCAGCCGGGTCGGAGGTTAGTTCGGCCCCGGAGGAGCGCAGGACCTCTGCGACCAACTCGGCGTCGAGTTGGTTCATCTGGCATCCGTAGGTCGTGATGTGGACGCGCGGCGGTTGCATGGGAGCGGGTCATTATAAGGAGGGGCCAGGCGCAAAACAATCGCGGCATCGCGGGGCGGGTCTCCCACAATTAAGCGCGGCGGGTCGGGAGACCCGCCGCGCAACATTTGAGGGGAAGACCCGCCGCGCAACATTTAGGGGAAGACCCGCCGCGCGAAACGATGATGACGGATACCAGAAGGCTCAGCCGCCCCCGCCTGCGGCCGCAACCTTGCTGACCAGTTCGCGGAACTTCTGCTGGAGGACGGGGTCCTTGCCGCCGAGATTTCCACTGATGATGATCTCAGCCTTCAGGTTGTCATAGACTTCCTTGGCCTGACCGAGACGGAACCTACAGTAGTACATATGGTACTTGCGGTCCCAGACGACGTTAATGTCTCTATCCTTGCCCCCGGCCTCGGCAACCCGCAGGAGGACCATCCAGATGTCCAGGGCGGTCTCGAAGTTGGGCTTGGCCTGTGCGGCATCGGGGGCGGTCTCGCCGAGGCCCTCATACGCGCGGGCCATGCCATGCACGCAGTCCTCCTTGACTGGGGTGTTCTTGTCGATGACCCAGGGCTTGGGGCCGCCGATCTCCTGATAGATCTGTAGTGCGCCGAGGTAGTCGCCGACCGCGAGGAAGAGTTCCGCGAGGTCGTAGCGGTTGTTTTCGACCTGGAGGGCCTTGTCGGCGACGTTGTTGTCGTCGAGCCACTTGCGGAGGCGTTCGCCGAGGGCCATGGCCTGCTTGACCTTGGCGGCGGCCAGTTCCTTCTGTCCTCGCTTGATGAGTTCCTTGACATCGTCGGTCAGGGCCTTGAGGAGGCCGCGGAGGACGGGGCCGACATCCTCGCGTTTGGCGACCTTGAGGAAGTCTTCGAGGGCCTTCTGGGCCTCGTCGAGGCGGTTGAGTTTCTGGAGGGCGTCGATGCGCTGCTTGAGGCGGCGGCCCTGGGCATCGTCATCGGCCGGATACTTCTGGTCCATCGTGTCGAGGATCGGGAGGACGTCGGCCGGCAGGTTCACCTCCGGATACAGGTAGATATCGACTACCGTGCTGGATGCGGCCTCGGCCCAGTCGGTCAACTGCTTTTTCTTCTCCTCGGAGACGCCCTTCACCTGCGCCGCGTAGTCGCCGAAGCCGAGGAGCATCCTGGCCACGTCGCGCGCGCGGCCGACGATGAGGGCGGCGTCCTTGGATTCCAGGATCTTCTCTCGGAACTGGTCGAGGTGGCAGAGGGGGACCCAGTACTTCGAGTCCGGGTAATGCTCGGCGCCTTCGCGGACCCTGGAGAACGCATCGATAGCATCGACGTATTTCTTGCCGCGATAGAGGATCACGCCGAGGTAGTACTGCTGGCCGAGGTCCGCATCGCCCCACTTGGAGACGAACCAGCGCAGGGCTTCTTCGTAGGCCTGGCGGTTCTCCTCGGTCTGGGCGCTCTCGTACACCTCGCCGCGGATGGAGACGTTGTACTTGGCGGCCTGAGATGCATATTGATATTTCGGCCATTCATCGGCCACCTTGCAGAAGAGGTCGGCGGCCTCGGCCTTGCGCTGCAACTGGAGGTAGCACGCCGCCTGGCTGTAGAGGGCGGTCGCATAGTTCTTGTCCTGCGTGCCGGCCTTCTCGGCGTACCTGCCGTAGAGGTCGGCCGCCCGCTCCATCTCCTTGGGGTCCTTCGACTCCTGGGCCTTCCTCAGGGTGTCGTTGGCCATAATCCAGAGTTGGAACGGATCGAGGTCCTCGACCTTGACGGTCGTCGCTCCGAGGATCGCCTCGGTCAGCCACTGGACGACCTGCGGCCAGGGGTTCTTGCGTTCGGTATGGACCTGCTGGAGGATGGCGACGCCCTTCTCCTTGAGGGAGTTGTTGCCCGAAGCCTTGGCCTCGGCGATGTAGATTTCGGCCTCAACCAGGGGCAGGGCCAGGCCATAGAGGTCGCCATCGAGTTTGTCTTTCCACTGTGCGCGGCCGTCGTCGATGGCCTTGTGCGCGGCCGCAAGGTCGCCCTTCCTGAGCAGCGTGAGTGCCCGCTCGAAGACAAGGCGTATCCTGACGCCCTCGGGGGCGATGGAGTTGTCGGCCAGGGCGAAGGCCTGCATCGCCTCGCCGTACTTCCCCATTTCGCGGTAGGTCATGCCGATGACCATGTGGGCGTACCACTTGGCCGAGACCCTGTCGGACATCAGCGTGTACGTCTGGAACATCGTGATGGCGTCGTCGAGGAAGTTCTTGCGTGTTGGCTGCTTCGGAGGGGGCTTATAATCGGTCGGCAGGAGCCAGGCGTAGTAATAGGTGACCCAGGCCTCGTTCAACTTGGCCTCGCGCTGGACCTTCCTGAGGTCGCGGTCGGTGCCGGTGTTCACGAACTTGGACCGCTCCGGGATGCTGAGTCGGTCGAGTTCCGAGAGCCACTGGCTGGACTCGGCGGCGATGGCCTTGGTCTGGTCGGCGCAGACCTTGAGGAGGCCTGTGGCATGATCGCGGTCGGCGCCGCGGCGGTCGGTCACCTCAAGGATGTCGAGTTCGGTGCGGAGCCACTTCAGGAAGATGAGGTTGACGAGTTCCAGTCGCATCTTCAGGAGTTGCATGCGGAGGCGGTTGCGGTCGTCCTGCTTTTCGGGCGCGAGGGCCGCAATGGCCTTGGCCCCTTCTTCGGCGGCATCTTCATAGAGTTTACGTGCTTCCTGGAAGAGGGTCTCGCGCTGGCCGATGTTGCGTGCGCCGTCGGCCTGGTCGGCCTTGAGGCGTGCCAGTTCGGCCTTGCCGCCGGCGATGCCGACCGGCGTCTGGCCGGGCGTTGACGGCCTCGTGCCCTGCTGCTTCAGGTACGCCTCCAGGAGCGTCTTCAGGCCGCGGTCGCGCAGGCCCTTGATCATCGGGTCTTCGCCAGGCGCGGCCGGCGCGACTTGCGCTGCCTGCAAAGCCGCCGCCCCGAAGATAACCACTGCCGCCACAAGACCCGCGATTCGATACGCCGCTGGCATCACGCTCTACCCGTTCCCGGAAAACGCCCCCCGCAGGCGGCGGGGCCAAGCATGCCTACACCAGGCACCCCGGCTCACTGGTACGGCACGGCGAAATGTATCTCGGTGAATCGCGCCGCCACGGCCGCATCGAAGCCCTTGACGACCCATTTATGTCGCGTCCCCATGTCGGGGGAGATGAGGATAGGGGTATTGGCGGCAAGGCCGGCGGCGCGTTTCTGGTCCAGCGCGATCTTCAGGGCGTCGAAGTTGGTCCCTAAGTCCTGGTCGTTGAACACGATGCGGACGTCCTCGCCCTTGGGGCCCTCGCACTGGAGTTCGATCTTGATCCTGAGGACGTTTTTCTGCTCCTTGCCGGCCACGGGGCCGGAGGTCGTGGGGAGGTTGGTCGTCAGGTATCCCTCGGTGCTGGAGATCGAGGGGGTCAGGAGGAAGAAGATGAGGAGGTTGAAGGTGCAGTCGATCATGGGCGTCATGGGCGGCTGTATCGACTCGAGTTTGCGCGCTTTTCGGATTTGCATGGGGATTCCTCGCTACTTCTTCAGTTTTTCCAGGTCCACGATTTCGGTGGTGATCCACCAGCCCTGGATCTGTGCGGCGCCGGTAGCCAGCATGACTTTCGCCACTTCCTCGTACGGGATGTCGGCATCGGCCCGAAGGATGACGTTGATCTGCTTTCCCTCGGCCGAATCATGGATATCCTTCAGGTACTGCGTCAGTTCCGACGGGCCACTCCTGATTTCGGCGTCGATCGTCTTGCCGAGGATCACGACGTGCGGGTTCTCGGGGTTCACGATGTTGATGACGACGTTGCGGAACTCGGTGTAGTCCTTGTTGATGGCGGTGATGGACGGGGGCAGGATGACCTGTTCCACTTCCAGTTGCACGAACTGGGCGGTCAGAATGAAGAATATCAGGAGGTTAAAGACCATGTCGATCATCGGCGTCATGTTGACGCTGACGGAGCCGACGCTTTCAGGCTTCTTCCATTTCACGGCAGACTCCTTTCGCCCACGGACCGAGGCGTCACGGGCCGGTCGGCCAGGGCCGCCCTGGCGGACCGGTCTTTCCGCGGCTGCGGGGCGCTCAGGCGCCGGAAGAGGGCTTGAAGTTGGCCAGCAGTTCTTCGGCCACGAGCGCCGATTCCATCGACAGTTGCTCGACGCGGGTCTTGAAGATGCTGTAGGCCGACAGGGCCGGGATCGCCACCAGCAGGCCGCAGAACGTTGACACCAGGGCGATCATAATGCCGCCGGCCAGGTCGGCCGGGTTGGCCTTGCCGCCGCGGGATGCGATTGTGCTGAAGGCCACCATCATCCCCCAGATCGTCCCCCACAGGCCGAACATCGGGGCGATGTTCCCCAGGAGGTTCAGCCACTCGATCTTGCGGTAGAGGCGCGCGGCCCGCTCGGAGGAGGCGTCCTGCATGGCCGATTCCATCGCCTCGTAGCCGTTGGCGGCCTCGATGAGGCCCGCGTGAACGACGCCCGATACGAACGAGGGGTCGTTCTGGCAGAACTCCAGGGCCTCGCGGAACCGGCGCTCATCGAACATCGTCTTGATCTGCGCCACCGAGATCTCCGGCACCAGGACCGAGCGCCGGATGGTGATGGAGTGCTCGATGATGAGCGCGATCGACGCCAGCGAGCAGGCGTAGATCGCCGCCATGTCGAAGAAACCGATCGCATCGGTGAACGTGGACATGTACAACATGCCGGCCAGCGACGTGGGCACTTTGCTGGTGGCCTCGGCCGCAAAGACCGCGTTGCCGACCGCCGCCAGCGCCACCGACGCCACCGACGCCAGAACCACCGCCCTTTTCGTACTCATGTGCCTGAACTCCTTGTTCCTGTGACCTGGCCTTGTTTTCTTCAGGACGAACCCGCCCTGGCGGGTTACTTTCCTCCTGAGCGAATTTTTTCGCGCCGAGCCTTGTCGGCGCCGGGCGTGCCGGGGTACTTGGCGGCCGCCTCGTCATATACCTTCAGGATTTCGTCGCGCGGGGCCGTGGCGGCCTCCATCGCCTGGCCGGCCCACCAGAGCGCCTCGGCGGTCCGGGCCTTGTCTTTCGCCGGATACATGATGGCCACGCGCATGAACTCCAGGGCCGCCTCGATGTTCTTGCCGCGCTCCTTCATGATCCGACCGCGCCAGAAGGCGATCTCGGCGGCGTAGGTCTCGCCGAGGTCGGGCGCGGCCGCATCGAGTTTCTTCTCCGCCTCATCCGCCTGGCCGGCCGAGAAGAGGAGTTCCACCTGCTTGAGCATCGCCCCGTGGCGTATCCTGTCATCCTTGCTGGCCAGTTGCGACTCAAGCAGCGGCAGAACTTGATCGGGCGTGCCTCCCTCGATCATCAGAAGCGCGGCCTTGAAGTTCTTGAGTTCGGCGGCGTACGGCTTGCCGCCCGCCACGCGAAGCGCATCGTCCACCTTCTTGAGCATCGCCTTGTTGGCCTCGGAGGCCTCTTGGGGCGGGGGCGGCAACTTCAGGCCCGCCGCAAGTTGCGGCTCGCCTTTCGCGAGGTCCAGGAAGGCGGTGAGTGCCTCCGGCGCGCGGCCGGAATCGGCATAGACCTTGAACATCCGCCACTGGATGAGGACGCGCAGCCACTGCGGAGCGCCCGTCGTCATCATGCCGCGGTACAGTTTCTCGGCGTCGGCAAGGCGGGCGGCCTTTCCGGCCACCCCCTCCTGGTAGGCCTCTTCGGCCTTCGAAAGGTCGGGGAATGCATCAGCGCTGACCTCCTTGACTTCCACAAGCGGGACGGTCTTGGAGACGCCGCTCGTGAGGGTGACGGCGACGCCGTCGCCCGCGAGGCCGGTTATCTTGCCGTCGTAGCCGATGCCCTTGAATGTGCGGACACGGTCGGCCTGCGCCGTTGCCGCAGCCACAAGCACCGCCGCCGCCAGAATGCCGAGTTTACTGGGCCAGTGTCGCAAGGTCTTTCTCGGAAACGAACTTATAGTTGCCGTTGTTATCGTTGGCGATCTGCTTCAGGACCTGCTCGCCTGTCTGATAAAGGAAGCCGATGGTGTGGACGGTGACCTTGCCGCCGACGTTCAGGCGCTTGACGAGGTCAACGATGGCCTTGTCGAATTCGCCGTCCGTGAGGAGATAGATGAGATCGGGCTGGCAGGCGAAGGCCCGCTCGAGGGCCTTCGACGGGTCGGTCTCGCCCTGCGGGATGACGCCGTCGATGAACTCAAACGCCAGTTGCTTGTTGCGGTCGGTGGAACTGACAAGCCGCCGCGTCGGCATCTCGACCGGCGGACCCGAAGAATAGAAGATTACGTGGAACTCGTTCTCCTCGCCCAGGTCGCCGATTGAACGCTTCAGTTCATACTTCACGAAATCGATGGAGTCGGTCATGCTGCCCGACCGGTCCACGACATAAACGATCTTGCGTGCGGTCTCGGGCACCCCCGTGCCGAAGAAGCCGCGGCCGCCCTGGCCGAGGCCCTCGAATCCGCCGATTTCCTTGCCGCCGCCGCCGACCCCGATGACCTCCAGCACCTCCAGTTTGTTGGAGGCCACGTCCGGGAACGGGTTCTGCGTGAACTGCCGGACGATGCTGGATGGGTTCGGCCGCAACTTGCCCCGCGACTGCTGCTGCTTCTCGTTCTGCTTCTGGCGCTTCTCGACCTTGGGCTTGTTGTCGGTCACAACGGCCGACCTGTACTCAAACGGCGGCTGCTCGGTCTGGCCCTGCCACGCCATGAACGCCGCAAGGATGACTACCGCCGCATGGAGGACCACGCTGGTGCCCCAACTCGGCAGATACAGCGCGAGCCAGCCCATGACGGTGTCCGTGCCGCCCTGCTGCTCTTCCTCCTCGGGCTGGGCTTCCTGCGGAGGGGCAGCGCCCTGCGCCGGCGCGGGGGCCGCGGCCGGTTCGGGCCCGACCGTCATGCCCGCCTCGTCCAGCGGCTGGGCGTCCACAGGCACAGTGGTGGCCTGATTGCAGTGGGGGCACGTGACGCCGGATCCCGGCGACTCGTTCACCGTCACGCGCTTCCCGCAGTTAGAGCAGCGGAATTTGAAGGCCATCCGCGCACCTCCTCAAGACTGGCTGGGCCGACTATGGTAGAGGAAAAGGTATGCTCGTGTCAACCACGTAGGTGGTTTCTTTGCCCCTGCGGCCCCACTGCCCCCGCCCGTTCCACCTTAGAATACGGACGAGATGCCGGCTCGTTCGACAAAAAATCCCCTTCCGCGCCCCTGAGACTCAAGTCCGGCACCCCCGCCGCCCGATGAGATATGGGCTTGACACTGCACGCACCGCGGCATCATACTGGTATCTGGCATCCGGAATCCGGTATGTGCGATACCGGACCCCAGATTCCAGACCCGGGGAGAGGGGCTCGTCAACCGGACTCATTGACAGGAGGAAGCCATGAAGAAGGTATTGGTTTGCATCTTGGCGATCGCGTGGATGGCAATGCTGGTAGGCTGCGGCGAACCCGGCGGGAAGACCGCCACTCAGAAGGACTTCGAAAAACTCTACAAACAGTACTCGACCCGCTTCTATGACAAGTTGACCACCGAGCCTGAGACCACTCAGGCCGCCCAGGTCTTCGCCGAGGCAGCCCGCATCTGGGAAGATGTCTTCGGACCGCACAAGAACGTCCTGGCCCGACGCTCCGAAGAGATTCTGAAGGAACTCGACACCTCCCCGCCCGTCCAGGAGGACATTTACATCGAGATCGCCACCTGGACGCGGTCCGAGCCGCCCGCCGGCCAGGCGCAGCAGACCATCGTCCTGAAGCAACTCGTGTGGAGCCCGACGGGCGCTGCACAGGTTGCCCTGGGCGATTTCCTCGGCCAACTCCTTTCGCCACAGTCGCGCATGATGAGGCAGATGATGGGCATTAACGCCATCCTCTTCTGGGAGACCCTGGACCGCAACCCCGACCATCCGAGACTCCTCCTCAGGCAGGGGCCCATGATCTTCATCTTCGACCTCTCGCGCAAGGATGACTACTACCAGGCGGACAAAATCCGGTGGCTGAGGCCGAAGTCGATGGGCCCGCTCGCCGCCCCGCAGCCGCCGGCCACGGGCCCCGCAGCGCCGCCGGCCGCCGGTCCGCCTCCGGCGCCGCCGACGACTCCGACGCTGCCGCCGACGACCCTGCCGCCGCCGACCCTGCCGCCGCCGGCCGCGCCGCCTGCCGGCAAGTAATCGGCAGCAGAGTATAAGACCAACGCGAGCGTCCTGCCCCCGGCAGGACGCTCGCTTCGTTTCCACCGCCTGTCGCGCGGCGGGCATTCCTGCCCGCCGCAGTTGCCTTCAACTTTGAACTCCCTCTACCCTCCGATGATTGCCGCCAGGTCGCGCTCCGAGATGAACTTGTACTGCCCGCCGTTCTGGTCGGCAATCATCCGCAGCACATCCCCCTTGGGATTGTAAAGGAACCCGATCGTATAGACCCGCACCTTGCCGCCGACGTTCAGGCGCCTGATGAGGTCAACGATGGCCTTGTCGAATTCACCGTCGGTCAGAAGGTAGATGAGGTCGGGCTGGCAGGCGAAGGCCCGCTCCAGGGCCTTCGACGGGTCAGTCTCGCCCTGCGGGATTACGCCGTCGATGAACTCAAACGCCAGTTGCCTGTTGCGGTCGGTGGCGCTCATGAGCCGCCGCGACGGCATCTCGACCGGCGCGCCGGAAGAGTAGAAGATGATGTGAAATTCGTGTTCCTCGCCCAGATCGGCCAGTGATCGCTTCAGTTCATATTTGACGAAGTCCATGGAATCGGTCATGCTGCCGGAACGGTCAACGACATAAACAATCTTCCGTGCGGGCTCAGACGGCCCAACCCCGATGAACTTGCCGCCGCGCTGGTCAAGTCCCTCCAAGCCGCCGAAGTCCTTGCCGCCGCCGCCGGGGCCGATGACTTGCAGCACGTTCAGTTTGTTGGGGGCCACGTCCGGAAACGGGTTCTGCGTGAACTGCCTGACGATGCTGGAGGGATTCGGCCGCAACTTGCCGCTCGATTGCTGCTGCTTCTCATCCCGGTTCTGGCGCTGCTCGACCTTGGGCTTGTTACTGGGCACGACGGCCGAGGTGTACACAAAAGGGGGCCGTTCGGCCTGGCTCTTCCACGCCATGAATGCCGCAAGGAGAATGATGGCAACGTGCAGCATCACGCTGGTGCCCCACGTGGGCACGTACAGGGCCAGCCAGCCCATGACGGCATCGACGGCCCCCTCGCCGGAGAGATCGACGGATGCCGCCATCGAAGCGGCATCGGAAGGACGGTAATCGGACGACGTTCGGCAGGACATGGCGGCACCTCCCCCCGGAGGCCGGACCGGCCCCGGGCTCTTGGATTCCCTTTGGACCCATCAGCCGCCGCGGCGAAGCGGGCCGTTCTCACCCATCGCCCGCCTCGCATATCTGAACGTGACCCGCCGCCGCTCGTCTCACAGGAAATCCCCGCACCGACTTTTCCTTTACATTGGCCCCCTTCTTTGGCACAAATGGTCTGGCACCAGCGAAGGAGAAACGGCAATGGCCGACCGCAAGTTCGCCCTGGGCATAGATTACGGAACCGAAAGCGCGCGGGCGCTCCTCGTGGACGTCGCCGACGGACGCGAGGTTGCCACCGCCGTCTATCAGTACTCCAACGGCGTCGTCAGCGAGCGCTTGCCCGACGCCGGCACGCAACTCCCGGCACACGACTGGGCCCTCCAGGACCCCGAGGATTACCTCCGGGCGCTTGAGGCAACCGTCCCCGTGTGCCTCAAGGAGGCGGGCCTGAAGGGCGATGAGGTCATCGGCATCGCCACCGACTTTACGGCCTGCACGATGATGCCCGTCCGCCGCGACGGCACGCCCCTTTGCACCCTCCCCGAATTCCGCGCCGAGCCGCACGCCTGGGTCAAACTCTGGAAGCACCATGCCGCACAGCCGGAGGCCGACCGCGTCAACGAGACCGCCCGCCGCATGAAGGAGCCGTGGCTCGAGCGGTACGGCGGCAGAATTTCCAGCGAGTGGTTCTTCCCGAAATGCCTCCAGATTCTGGACGAGGCCCCCCGCGTTTACGATGCCGCCGACCGCCTGATCGAGGCCGCAGACTGGATCATCTGGCAACTGTCGGGCCGCGAGACCCGCAACCTCTGCACCGCCGGCTACAAGGCGATATGGTCGAAACGCGAGGGATTCCCGCGGCGCGAGTTCTTTGCCGCCCTCGACCCGCGCTTCGCCGATGTGGTCGATAAGAAGATGATTCGCGAGATCCTGCCGCTGGGCGCACGCGCGGGCGGCCTCACGGAACAGATGGCAGCGCGCCTGGGCCTCAAGGCCGGCATCGCCATCGCCGCAGGAAACGTCGATGCCCACGTGGCCGTACCCGCCTGCACCGTCACCGGCCCCGGCAAGATGGTCATGATCATGGGCACGAGCATCTGCCACATGGTCTGCGGCACGGGCGAGAAGAACGTGCCCGGCCAGTGCGGCGTGGTGGAGGACGGCATCCTGCCGGGCCTCTTCGGCTTCGAGGCGGGCCAGTCGGCCGTTGGCGACATCTTCGCCTGGTTCGTCCGGACGTGCGTGCCTGCGGCATACGAGTCGGAGGCGAAGCGCCGGAAGATCTCGGTCCACGACCTCTTGGCCGAGAAGGCCGCCGCCTATCGCCCCGGCCAGACGGGCCTCCTGGCACTCGACTGGTGGAACGGCAACCGCAGCGTCCTCGTCGATGCCGACCTGACGGGCCTGATGCTCGGCATGCACCTGGGCACGCGGCCCGAGGAGATGTACCGGGCGATCATCGAGGCCACCGCCTTCGGCACCTATAAGATCATCCGGACGTTCGAGCAGCACGGCGTGGCGGTCGATGAGATCTACTGCTGCGGCGGACTGCCGGAACGAAATGATCTACTTATGCAGATTTATTCGGACGTGACCGGCCGCGAGTTTAGGATCGCCCGCTCGGCACAGACGTGCGCCCTGGGGTCCGCGATGCATGCCGCCGTGGCCGCCGGCGCGAAGGCGGGCGGATACGACACCATCCACGATGCCGCCGCACGCATGGCCGGCGTCCGCGACAAGACCTACCGCCCCGACAAGGAATCCCACGCCGCCTATGACAAGATCTTCGCCGAGTACGACGCCCTGCACGATTACTTCGGGCGCGGCACAAACGACGTCATGAAACGCCTCAAGGCCCTCAAGGGCGTCCAGTAGAGAGAGTGCACAGGCAAGGGGAATGTATTAATGAGCGCGGCGGGTATTCTTGCCCGCCGCGCAAGGCCCGCCCCGCCCAAAAACGCTTTCCTCCCCGCCCCCTGGCCGGTAGAGTGTATGCGCGGCATCCGGCGGCTTGCGGGAGGCGGACCCATGCTCGAAGAACTTAAGGAACTGGTCTGCTGGGCCAACCGGCAGTTGCCCAGGAACGACCTCGTGGCATGGACGAGCGGCAACGTGGCCGCACGAGACCCGTCAAGCGGCCTGGTGGTCGTCAAGCCCTCGGGCGTCATGTTCGAGGACCTCAAGCCCATCGACATGGTCGTCATGGACCTGGATGGCCGCCAACTCGAAGGCGACCTTAAGCCCAGCGTCGATGCCGCCACCGCGCTCTACATCCTTAAGCACATGCCCGAAGTAAGCGCCGTCATCCACACCCACTCGCGGTACGCCACGGCGTTTGCCGCGCTCGGGCAGAGCATACCCGTGTATCTGACGGAGCACGGCGACGCGTTCGGCATCCCGATACCTTGCGGCGGGTACGCCAAGATCGGCGGCATCGAGGTCGGCCAGGAGGCCGTCCGGGTCCTGCGGGAGATCAAGATGCAGTGCCCGGCCGTCTTGATGCGGAACCACGGCGTCTTCGCCGTCGGAACGAGCGTGATGGGGGCGCTGAAGGCGGCCGTCGTCGTCGAGGACATCGCCCGCACGGTCCACCTGGCGATGACCATCGGCAAACCCATCCCGATTCCGCCCGAAGAGGCCGCGCGCCTTTACACCGTGTATCACACCAGGTACGGGCAGAAGCCCGGCGGAGGATTCGAGTAGTTTCTGGCCGAAATGTTCAACGCAGAGGCCGCAGAGAACGCAGAGAACAACAAGAGCAGATATTTAATTAAAACAAAAACGGCCTTTGTTTCTAGATCTCAGTTTTTCTCTCTGCGCCCTCTGCGGCCTCTGCGTTAGAATCGTACGGTAGGAGAACTGCAAATGGCCGAAACGTTCCGCATCGAACGCGACACACTCGGCGAAGTCCGGGTCCCCGCGCGGGCCTACTGGGGCGCGCAAACCCAGCGGGCCGTCGAGAACTTCCCCGTCTCGGGCCTCCTCCCGCACCCCGACCTCATCCAGGCACACGTCTTCGTCAAGTTGGCCTGCGCCCTGGCGAACCGCGATTTGGGCAAACTCGACGGCCGTCTCGCCCACGCCATCCAGCACGCCGCCCTGGAGGTCATCGAAGACGGCGACCTGCTGGACCAGTGGGTCGTCGATGTCTTTCAGGCCGGCGCAGGCACTTCCTTTAATATGAACACGAACGAGGTCCTCGCCAACCGCGCAAACGAAATGCAGGGCAAGCCCCTCGGCTCTTACAAGCCCATCCACCCGAACGACCACGTCAACATGAGCCAGTCCACCAACGACACGTTCCCGACGGCGATGCACCTTGCGGCCCTCACCGGCGGCACGGCCCTGGCTGCGGCCGTGGACGGCCTGGCCGATGCCCTGGCCGAAAAGGGCCGCCAGTTCGACGCCATCATCAAGTCCGGCCGCACGCATCTCCAGGACGCCGTGCCGATCCGCCTCGGGCAGGAGTTCACCGCCTACGGCCTGGCCGTGCGGCGCGGCGGGAAGGACCTGCGGCGGGCGCTTGAGTCATGCAAGGAACTCCCCATCGGCGGCTCGGCGGCGGGCACGGGCTTCAACACGCACCCCGATTTCATCAAGGCCGTCATCGGCCACCTCGGCGACGACCTGCGACCGGCCGAGGACCTGCGCCTGGCGATGCAGTCGATGGCCCCGATGGCGGGCGTCTCGGCCGCCTTGCGAAACCTCGCCCTGGAACTTACGCGCATCTCAAGCGACCTCAGGCTCCTGGCGAGCGGGCCGCGCACAGGACTGGCCGAAATCCGACTCCCCGCCGTCCAGCCCGGTTCCAGCATCATGCCCGGAAAGGTCAACCCGAGCATGGCCGAGTGCCTGGGCATGGCGGCCATGCAGGTTGTGGGCTGCGATGCCGCCGTGGCAATGGCCGTCCAGGCCGGGCAACTGGAACTCAACGTCTTCATGCCCGTCATCGCCCACAACGTGCTCTTTAGCATGGAGATATTGAAGAACTTCCTGCCCGTGTTCACCGAGAAGTGCGTGCGCGGCATCGAGGCCGACGCCGACCGCTGCCGCCGGTTCTTCGAATCGTCGGTGGGCCTGGCGACGCTCCTCAATCAGCACATAGGCTATGCGAAGGCCGCCGAGGTCGCCAAGGAATCCGTCCGGACCGGCAAGACCCTGCGCGACCTCATCCTCGAAAAGGGCCTCATGACGAAGGACCAACTCGACCGCGCCCTCGAAATGAAACGCGTGACCGAACCGAACGACCCGTCGCAAACGTAGTACTACAACTGGCGCGGTGGGTCTCCCGACCCGCCGCGCGAAAGGCTTAAGTTGCATTGTAGTACGCAAGCGAAGGACCAATGGTACGTACCACGCGGTCAGTCCGAAGCACCTGTTTCGGTGTGTGGCCGAGTTCGCGTTCCGATTCAACACGCGGAATGTGGATGATGGCGAACGGATAGCACAAGCGATTCGGGCGGGTCAGGGAAAACGGTTGCTTTATCGGGAACCACTATTATTATGATGCGGAATCGGCCGCTTGGCTTGTTCCGCGACGGAGGGCCTAGACATGCCGACGCCAACAAGAAGGCGCAGCCTAACGGAATTCGTGATTCGGATTGTAGGTCCTACGATAAGTCCGCGCGGTGTGCCCATGCGCTCGCTTACGCGCGTTCTTAACGCCGTACAGCGACTCATAGAACGTACCGAAGAGGGGGAAGTTGAACTTGTAGAGGGTGAAGAATCCGAGATTGAACCGCGCCTTTCCATACCGCTCCATCTGGTTGCGGTAAAAAGGGGGTCCGCGGCATACAGCGTGACCTCTGATGCACCAGCGGCGTTAGACACCATTGCGGAAACCGGCCGGTGGCTCCAAGACCCCATACATTCCGACTGGGAGCCAGAAATTCTTTCTCCGATTGAAGACCTGAGCGCCGTCGCCAAGGCGCTCGGCTGCTATATTGAGTTCACGCGCTTCGGAAGGGACGCCGAAGTCCTGGCGACGATTACCTCTCGGTCCTATGACGAGATGGCTCAATATGCCTTCGTGAAGGGCGACGGCACGGTAGGCGGGTTCCTTGAGCGTGTCGGCGGTGCTACCAAGATGCACTGCGGGCTGAGACTGGCCGACCAGCCAAGGAAGATGATAATATGCCCAGTGGCGACAGCAAGCCTGGTGCGCGACCTTGGGCAGTATGTCTATAAGTCTATTCGCGTTTCGGGCACCGTTACGTGGTTTCGCAAGAATTGGCGAGTAAAAAACGTTCTGGTGAACTCCTTTGAGCCGACCAAGGAAGGGTCAATTCTGCAAGCCCTTGACCGTATCTATGAGGCGGGCGGAAAAGACTGGGATAACGTTGAGGACGTTGACGGGCTGCTATCTGACATGAGAGGCACGTGACCGACCTCGGCAAACAGCGCGTAGTGGCCGTTGATAGTATGGTTCTGGTGTGGGCAATTCGGAAGAAAGGCCCCCAAGACAAGGTGCAGCATGCGCGATATTTGTTCGCGGAACTTGAGCGCGACAAGGCCCAGGTTCTCCTTCCTTCGGTTGTCGTTGCTGAATTTCTCGCCCCGATAAGTCCGCAGGATCGAGGAAGGGTGGTTGCGGCCATGAACGAGCGGTTTCGCATCGAACCTTTTGACTTTAAGGACGCAGTTACGGCAGCCGAACTGTGGGATGCCGGGAAGGCTGGGCGTTGTATGCAGCATCCTAACGCACGGACAACCTTGCGCGCCGATTGCTTGATAGTGGCTACGGTCAAGAATCACGGTGCCACTGAATTCTACACAGAAGATAACGATTGCTACGCAATGGCCGAGAGGGTCGTTGAGACAAAGCACTTGCCGACCATCGCACCGAGCCTCTTCGAGGAGGAGGGGATTGCGTGAAGAAGAAGACCATGAAGCCCGGCCCCAAGCCTGAGCGCCTTAAAGCGGCAGGGCGTTGGGAATCGCTTACGCGCCGGGTGCTATCGACGCCCAAGCCGTCTTCGGTTCCGCCTAAACGGTAGCGACCCCGATGGCCCGTCGTCGTCTTTCCGCCGCCCTTGCGTAAAGTCCATACTTGCGTTGTAGTAGGGGGTGTCCCATGATGATCCGCGAACCTGTGATTGCGGGAAGTTGGTATCCGGGGTCCAAGGATGCCTGCGCGCGAGCGGTCGAGAGGATGAGGCCGAAGGAAGCGCCGGCGGAGTTGCCGGAGCGGCCGGTTGCGGCCATCGTGCCGCATGCCGGGTGGCAGTTCTCCGGGGCGACGGCCACGGCGGCCCTCGACGCCATCCGCACCCGCCGCACGCCGAAGACGTTCGTCATCTTCGGTTTCAGCCACCGGCGGCCGGTCCGGCAGAGCGCGGTCTTCGCCTCGGGCGGATGGGAGACGCCGATGGGCATCATCGAGGTCGATGAGCGTCTCGCCCGCGAAATCCTCGCCCGTACGCCCGACCTTGCCGCCGACAACCCCCGCCCCCACGAGGATGAGCACAGCCTCGAAATCCAGGCGCCGATTGTCCAGCATCTTTTTCCAGGGGCGAAGATCGTGCCGATCATCGTCGCCCAGACGGCCGAGGCCGTCGCACTCGGCCGCATCGTCGGCCAGACCATCGGCGACCTTGAGGCCGACGCCGTCTGTGTCGGCTCCACGGACCTCACCCATTACGGCCCCGGCTACGGCTTCGCGCCGGCGGGAACGGGGGCGGCGGCAATCCGCTGGATGCGCGATGAAAACGACCGGCGGATGGTGGACCTCATGCTCCGCCTGGACGCAGAAGGGGCGCTGCCCGAGGCCCACGAGCACTCCAACGCCTGCGGCCCCGGCGCGATTGCCGCCACACTGGCTGCCGCGCGGCAACTCGGGGCCAAGCGCGGCTGCCTCGTCCGGTACACCACCTCGTATGACGTGATGCTGGAGGACACGGGCCGGGCAGACGCAAGCATGGCTGTCGGGTATGCGGGCATCGTCTTTTAAGGAACTCCAATGTCGTGGCCGAATCGCATAACGGTCCTGAGGCTCCTCCTGGTGACGCCGTTTATCCTGCTCTTACTGGATGCGGCCGATGCGCCTACCTACCGGTACGCGGCGATGGTGCTTGCGGCAATCATGGGTATCTGCGATGCGGTGGACGGGATCCTCGCGCGGCGCACAGGCACGGTCACGCGGATCGGGTCGCTCCTTGACCCGCTGGCCGACTACGCGCTTATGATCAGCGCCTTTATTGTGATGAGCATACCGGGCGTCCTCTCGGAAGACCCGGCCGTGCGGCTGCCTTACTGGGTCTCGGTGACGCTGGTCTCGCGCGACATCTTCATGCTCATCGGCACGATGATCGTCTTCTTCCTGGCGGGTTTCTTCCAGGGTCTTCCGAGCGCAACCGGGAAGGCCGCCACCGGTATGCAATTCGTCACGGTCGTCGTGATGTGTGCCGCGCCCGACCTGGTGCGATTCTCGCCCGACGTGATGTGGCCTGTCCTGTACGGCCTTTGGGGCGTGACGGTGGGACTGGGTGTGATCTCGTGGCTGGGGTACCTGAGGACGGGGTCGAAGTTGTTGTCGTCGGGCGGGCACACGAGTTAGGGTTCCTGGGCCGAAAAACCGCGCGAAAAAGGCGGCCGATTCGCAGGCCGCCGCACGATCCGGATTTTCTTTTCCACCCCTAAGTCTTTTACTATCAATGGGTTATCGACACCCCCCTCCCGGACCCTGCCCGGCAATTTGCCACGCCGCTGGCCATGCGTATGCTAACCATAGCACGCGGCATGCGGAGCAGGAAGGGCAGACCGCAGGCCCGAAAACGGGAGGTCGAATGGCGTATCAAGCAAACGCACTTGCAGTGGCACGCGAAGAGGGTACACGCAGGCAGATCACATCACGCCTTGAGGCACTTGGGATCACGGTCCAGGCCGCGCCGGACTGCCTGACGGCGATGGGTATCGTGAAGGCCGGGTCGGCGGACCTCGTGGTCCTGGCGGACTCGCCGGGCGAGTTCGACGCCATCGACACGACGCGGGTCCTGAAGAGCCTGCGGACGGACCGGTACCTGCCTGTCCTCGTGGTGGCCGCGCGTGGCCTGCCGGCCGATCGCCGCCAGGCATACTTCGAGGCCGGCGTCGATGAAATCCTGCCGCCCGAATTCGACGGCGAGTCCCTCCAGTGCCGCTGCCACTCGGCCATGCGCCTCAAGAGCGCCTTCGATCAACTGCGCCAGGTCCAGGGCGAACTCTCGAAGACCGTCGCGCGCGAAAACACGCTCCTTGCGCAACTGAGGGAAGACAACCGGAACCTCAAGGTCCGAAGCATCACCGACGGCCTGACGGCCCTCTACAATTACCGGTACCTGATGGAGTGGCTGAAGACGGAGTTCAAGATCAGCCGCCGCTACGGACACGACCTCTCGATGGTAATCGGAGACCTGGATTTCTTCAAGCGTATCAACGACGAGTACGGCCACCCTTGCGGCGACTTCGCGCTGAAGGAGGTGGCGGTGATCCTCAAAAAGTGCGCCCGCGAATCGGACCTGGTGGCCAGGTACGCGGGCGACGAGTTCGCCCTGGTGTGCCCGCGGACCGGCCGCAAGGAGGTCCAGGCCCTCGCCCGCCGAATCCTCACCGCCTGCCGCAAGCACGACTTCCAATACAAAGAGAGGCGCGTGCCGGTGGCAATCAGCCTGGGCACGGCCACGTACCCGGAGGACGCCGAGATCACGTCGCCGGAGATGCTGGTGTTCCTGTCGGACCAGGCGCTGTATCAGAGCAAGCGCGCGGGTCGCGGCACGGTGACGGCGTGGCACGACATCGACCCGACGACGCGCCTGGCCATCCGGCGCGAACTCCGCGGACCTGAGATCCCCCTTCTGGCCGACGACCCGAAAAGCCGGCTGGAGTTGGCGGCTGCGGCTCGCCTTGTCGATGCGGCGGCGGAACCGACCTCCCTCTGCCCCCTGCCGCACGACCCTCCCGACGAGCCGCAGCCCTGAGGACGGCCGGCCGCATCCAGCCTTCGCCCCGCCGGGGCTACGGCGGAGCAGGCTCACTCCCTCTCCGTGATCGGCTGGCCGTCCTCTAAGAACGTGTATGAGAACCGCCTGGGCCATGTGGCACACCCGCCCTCGGGTGTGAAATTCCGGCGGCAAAGCCTGTCGCCGACACGAGACGCTCAGCCGAGGGCGGCTGAGCCACAGGGTTTTCATACACGCTCTAAGTACGGCTGAAGCGGACAGCCAGTGCACTCGGGCGCGGCCTTCTTACAGTGCCGCTTCCCCACCGCCACCAGCAGGGCGTGGTATTCCTTATAGACCTCGACATCTTCCGCAAGGTTGTCCTGCATGAGCGACTGGAGGTCCTCGTAGGTCGCATCGACATCGATCAAACCGTGCCGATGGAGGATGCGGGCCGTGTAGGCGTCGATGACGAAGACCGGCCGCCCGGCGGCGTAAAGGACGATGGAGTCGGCGGTCTCCGGGCCGATGCCCGAGACGCCGAGGACCGTCTCGCGGAGGGATGAGGTGGAGAGGGCGAAAAGGGCGTTGAGGTCTCCGCCGAAATCCTCGGTCAGCAGGCGGATGAAGTTCTTCAGGCGCTTGGCCTTGATGCGGAAGTAGCCCGCGGGGCGAATGACCTCGGCCAGCCGCTCGTCCGGGACGGCCGCCAGGGCCGCAGGGCTGAGGAGCCCCTCGCGCTTCAGGTTCTCGATGGCCCGCTCGACGTTCTTCCAGTTCGTATTCTGCGTCAGGATCGCGCCGACGGCAACCTCGAAAGGCGTATCCGCCGGCCACCAGCCCTGGGGTCCGCAGGCATCGAGCATGGCCTTGTAGAACGCCCTGATTTTCTCGCTCGTTCGCATGATGCCCCCTGTTACCACAAGGGGCAGGTTTGTGCAATCCGAATTCCGACGTCAGGCCTTCGGAGTTGACACGAGGCAGCCCGCGTCGTAGGCTTTCAGTATGAGCAATGACAAGTATGAAATCATCATATACTGGAGCCGTGAAGACAACGCCTTTGTGGCCGAGGTGCCGGAACTGCCGGGGTGCATGGCGCACGGCAAGACCCATGAGTCGGCCTTGAGGAACGCCAAGGCGGCCATCCGTCTATGGATCAAGACCGCCACGGAATTCAACGACCCCATTCCGCAGCCCAAGGGGCGCCGATTCGTCGCCAAGACCGCGCGCCGCCGGGCGCGGCAACGGGTGCAGCGTTACATCGCCCCCAGCGCCAGCCTCAGCGATGAGTTGATGGCCGACCGCAAGAAGGAGGCCGGGCGTGGGTAAGTACCCTTCACTGCATCTGCCTGCGGAATGTGCCCCTGTCTGTTTCAGTGTCAACGTAGATGATCTCGTCATCGCCAACTACTGAAGCAATGAACAACGCCTTCCCTATTGTCAGCGTCGCAGGCAACGCAACTTGCTCGACCACACCGCCCGAGAACGTGCCCAGATGCGTTGCGGCCGCCATGGTGGGATAGATACGAGTCTCTGGCGGGCCTCCGTTCACGGAAACCCTCTTAACAATCAGTGGCGTGTCGGCAGGGTTGGTAATGACCACGATCTTCATAGGGATTCCAGCCCACGCATATTCGCTGGTCTGAACAGTAACTGTAAAACCGGCGTTGTCAGAGGCTTGGGGTAGCCCGCGGCCAGGGGGTGTCACCGGCACAGGGACCCGCGGGGCCACCATATCCGGTCTGCGCTCAAATACCATGAATGCGACACCTACAACCGACACGGCGGACAGAATTAGGGCCACAGCCACACCCGCTCCAAGAATGATGAGCCATTTCCTTTCCACCGGCGCCTCCGCGTTCTGCTTTGCTGAATCACTTCTACGAACGCTACCATCCGATTCTCAACCGCGGACAACAGTCACGTCACCGCCCGGTCCAGCGCCTTGCAGTACATGCCAATGCGTGTCCTGTTACAGTTGTAATAATGGCCCCAGCAACACTCATACACCCGTGCAGACTCACCGCCATTCGCCCGAAAGAAACGGATTACCCATTCGCCGGTATGCGGCCCTCGCTCTGTCAAGTGAGCACGTGCGGTGAAGCGACTACCGGCTGCAGTAACAAGTGCGGTTTCGCCCTTCCTCCGAAGCCATTCTAGAGCAGTACCAAAACCTTGCCGCAATGTGGTGAGTCCCTCGTGCGGGTCGAACATAATTTCACTCCCCCTGCGCGTTGGAGCCCAGTACTCATCTCCGTGTGAGTTCTCTGCCGTAGCGGCAGCGCGGCGGACAGCGTGACGTATGACACGAGTGACGATAGGTCGGCTACGGCTTGGCGTCAACAGAATTCGGGGGGTGCGGCGGGGATGTTTATGAAGTTGATCCATACATCTTCCTCTACATGCCCCGGCGGGGCGGTTGAAAGGCGTTCGGTCGCCCCTGATGGAACTGGTGGAAAAAAGGGGATGGGGGGTGGGTCGTTACGCTTACCACGGGCTCGCGCCGCCCGGTTACTATCAAGCGCCCCACGGGGCTTCGCGATGCCATCTGTGTCATCTGCGTCATCTGCGGACTGAAGCCGTTGCCGTTTCGTCATTCCACCGCGGCATTGCTTTTTTGGCCGCTGCTGCTACATTCCCCCCATGCCGCGAATGCGAAGGACGCGAAAAACCGCCTCGCCCGATGCGAAGCCCGCCAGGCAGTCGGGGCTCCTGCGCGACACGGACACCGCGCGCCCGCTCGCGAGCCTGGTGTTCCTGTCGCCCGCCCTCGTCTTCTACGCGGTCGGGTGCATCTGGGTGAGACCGGACCTTGCGGCCCGCGCCGACATCCTCCTCAGGGAGGCCCTCAAGGTCCTCGGCGTCTCCGGGGTGCTGGCGCCGACGTGGCTGGCGGTCATCGTCCTTATCATCTGGCACCTGGCGAAGCGCGACCCGTGGCGAATCTCGCCGTGGGTGCTCCTGCTGATGCTGGCCGAGACGGTGCTGCTGGCCGTGCCGCTGTTTGCCATCGAGCCGGTCTTTAACGCCGTCGCGCACAGCCTGCCGACGCTGGAACTCGCCCCGACCCAGCCTTCCGATGCGACGTACCTGGCGGTGGCCATGACGAGCATCGGGGCGGGGATATACGAGGAACTCCTCTTCAGGCTGCTCCTGGTCGGCGGCACGATCTTCATCCTGCGGCACGGCCTCAAGGAGAATTCCTTCGGCGGCCACGTGGCGGTGATCCTGATTGCGGGGGGCCTCTTCGCCGGGGCGCACCTGATGGACGACCCCAGCCAGTTCGCCTGGGTGACGTTCCTCTTCCGCACCGCCGCGGGGGCATACCTGGGCTTCATTTTCGTCTATCGCGGGTTCGGCATTGCCGCCGGGGTGCACATTCTGTTCGACATGATCGTCAAGATGGGGACGGCGATGGGCTACGGCGCGTGATGCGTCACTTACGGGTGCTTGCCTCGGCAGGTAACCGAAAGTTTAGCCGCGACTCGAAGTTATGAGTTTAGCCGCGACTCGAAGAGGAGCGCGTGTTGCCGTTCGAAAACGCGATCCTCTTCGAGTCGCGGCTAAACGAGTCGCGGCTAAACGTGCCCCCCTCGTAAGTGTCGCAGTACCCTGACTTTCGACAATCGCTTGAGTCCGCAGGCTAACGGGTCTATAATCAGTTTGGCAACTCAGCCGAGAGGACGCTGATGAATCCACCCGCCACGGGGATCACCCCGGAGGCTTGTCTGGCGAAGACGACGTTTACCGGCCGACCGATACCGCCGCTGAGGCGGGGCCTCCCGAAAACGGTCGAGTCCCTGTGCCCGGAGTGCGCGCAGGTCATCCCCGCCCGCCTCTACGAAGATGCCGGCCGCGTAATGATGGAGAAAACCTGCCCCCTCCACGGCCGGTTCGAAGACATCTACTGGGGCGATGCTCGGCTGTACCTCAAGGCCGAGGAATATCACTATAGCGACGGCGATGGCCTCGAGAACCCCAACACCGAGGCCACCGCCCGATGCCCGGAGCAGTGCGGCCTGTGTCCGGACCACGCCTCGAACACCGCCCTGGGCAATATCGACCTCACGAACCGGTGCAACCTGCGGTGCCCCATCTGCTTCGCCAGCGCCGACTGTACGGGCTACGTCTATGAGCCGACCTTCGAGCAGGTCATCGGGATGATGCGGACGTACCGTGCGATGCGGCCGTCGCCCGCGCGGGCCGTCCAGTTCTCGGGCGGCGAGCCGACGCTGCATCCGCGGTTCCTCGACATCATACGTGCGGCCCGCAAGATGGGCTTCTCGCACACTCAGATCGCCACAAACGGCCTGCGGTTCGCGCAGGAACCGGACTTCGCCAAGCGGTGCGAGAAAGCGGGACTCCACGATGTGTACCTTCAGTTCGACGGCGTGACGGATGATGTCTATGAGAAGTCGCGCGGCCGGGCGCTCGTGGCCGAGAAACTCACGGCCGTCGAGCGGATCATGGCCACAGACATGAAGATCGTCCTCGTGCCGACCATCGTCCGGGGCCTCAACGACCACCAGGTTGGCGACATCGTCCGCTTCGCCCTCGACCGCATCCGGACCATCGCCGGAATCTCGTTCCAGCCGGTCGCCTTCACGGGGCGAATCTCGACCGAGGAACGCATGCGGCAGCGGTACACGCTGACGGACCTGGCGCACGACGTCTCGCGGCAGACGGGCATCAGCGACCCCTACGAGGACTGGTTTCCGCTGGCGTGCGTGCAGCCGTTCACGCGGCTGGTTGCGGCCATCCGCGGGGAGGCGAACATCGTCATGTCGTGCCACCCGCACTGCGCGCTGGGGACGTACCTCTTCGTCGGCCGCGACGGGCGGGCCGTGCCCATCCCGCGGTTCTTCAACCTCAAGGGCCTGCTGGACGACATGTGGGCCCTGGCCCAGAGGGCCGAGACGAGCCGCGTCAAGTTCTTCCAGAAGGCCCAGGCGTTCCTGGCCCTGCGCAAGCACTGGCGCCCGGAGCGGGCCCCGGCGGGCATGCCCTTCGAGGGCTGGCTGCATACCCTCAACGGCATGGTCGATAAGAACGTGGGGCGCGGCGAGGCGGGCCGCAAGACATTCCGCAGCCTCCTCGTGGCCGGCATGCACTTCATGGACCGATACAACTACGAGACCGACCGCACCCGCCGCTGCGTCATCCATTACGCCGACCCCGACGGCAAGTTGTACCCCTTCTGCACGTACAACGCCGGGCCGGTGTATCGAAGCAAGGTCGAGCGCAAGTTCGCCATGACGCCCGATGAGTACCGCGCGCGGCAGGCCGCAAATGATGAAAGTGCGGAGTGCGGAGTGCAGAATGCGGAGTGAAAAAAGAATCCACAATCCGCAATCCACAATCCACAATTCGTCATTGCTGTTTCGTTATTCATTCGTCATTCTGATTTCCTCATTCGTCATTTCGCTGTGCGTCGGCTGCGGCCCAGTTCGGCATTCCCCTCCCCCCAAGCCGGTCCTGTACCGCATACAGGGCCGCGTGATTGATGCCCGGACAGGGCACGCGGTCGCCGGCGCCCGCATCCTGCTTCGGGCGGCGATCCCCGTCGAGACCGGGACGCAGACCATCTCCTCCGTCCTGACCTCCTACGGCATCACCGGGGCCGATGGCAGGTACGATGTGGAACTCTCCGAGGGGTTCGACGTGGTCCGCACCGCCACACGCATTCGCCTTGAGGCCCAGGCCGAGGGCTACCTCGCCGAGGCCAGGGACCTCCCCATCCCGGCCGTGAAGGAGAAGGTGTACCGGGTGACCGACCTCTCGCTGATCCCCGGCCAGCCGCCGCCGGCGAAGAACCCCAGGATTCCCGGCGTTACGCCTTGACTTGCCTCGGCCGAGAATCGATAGTGGCTGGCCGGTCTCTCTTGAAGGAGGATGCGCGGTGGCGACCATCAGCAGGCGCGATTTGCTCAGGGTTTCGGCCGTCGGGGCCGCAGGCGGGGCTGCGGCAGGCGGGCTGCTGTCGTCGGTGGCGGCAGGCGCGCCGGCCGGCGATGCCGCGCCGTCACCCGCCGCCGAGACTCACCGGTTCACGCGCGACATCCCCGCGGAGGCGGGGTTTGACCTGGTCGTGGCCGGCGGCGGACCGGCGGGGACTGCCGCCGCCGTGTGCGCGGCACGCCTCGGCGCGAGGGTGCTCCTGCTGGAGGCCACGGGATGCCTGGGCGGCATGGGCACTTCCGGCCTCGTCACGGCATTCGACCCGATGGCCAACGGCGAGCGGATGCTCGTGGGCGGCCTGATGCGAGAAATCGTCATCGCGATGCACAAGCGCGGCTACCTCGCGCCGCACGTGACCGAGGACTTCTACTCGAAGCGGTTCCACTGCTGGACCCCGTTCCGCGTCGAGGGGTACAAACTCGTCCTCGATGAACTGGTGGCCGCAGCCAGGGTTGACGTGCGGTTCTTCACCCGCGTGGTCGAGGCCGATGCCGATGCCGCGCGCGGCACGGTGCGCGGCGTGATCGCCCAGAACGTTGAGGGTTTCCGCTACATCGGCGCCAAGGCGTTCATCGACGCCACCGGCGACGCCGTTCTGGCCGAGCGCTGCGGCGCCGCCTGCCGCGAGGCCGGCCGGGATACGCCGTTCGCCATGCCCGCAACGCTCTGTTCGCTCGTGGCCGGCATCGACTGGCCGCGGGCCAAGGCCCGGCCCACCGACACCGGCCCCGCGCGGCAGCAGGAACTCGTCGAGAAGGCCATCGCCGACGGCCACTTCACGCAGCCCGACAAGCACCTGCCCGGCCTCTTCCAGGTGGGACACACGGTTGGCATGATAAACGGCGGCCACATCTTCCACATGAACTCCGTCCGCTGCCGCAGCCTGAGCGACGGCATGATGCTCGGCCGCCGACTGGCTCAGGAATACCTGGCCTTCTACCGCAAGTACGTGGCCGGTTGCGAGAACATGGAACTGGTGACCACCGCCCCGCTGATGGGCGTGCGAGAGTCGCGGCGGATCGTGGGCGAATACGAACTCACCTTCGACGACTACCTGGCCCGGCGGCAGTTCCACGACCAGATAGCCGTATTCAACAAGGCCGTCGATATCCATCCGTACGACCTCTCGGACGCCGAGTACCAGCGATACTTCAAGGAGTACAACGAGTGGGGCCGACTGAAGCCCGGCGAGTGCTACGGCATACCGTACGGCATCCTTGTGCCGCGCGCCTGGCGGAACCTGTGGGTGGCAGGCCGGTGCAACTCCAGCGACGTGCGCGTACACGGGTCGATCCGCGTGCAGCCTGCCGCCTCGATGATGGGCCAGGCGGCCGGCACGGCTGCCGTTCAGGCCATCGCCACCGGCCAGAGCGCCTGCGACCTCGACACCGCCAAACTGGTCGAGACCCTGCGCCGCCAGGAAGCCTACCTGCCGCAGACCGAATTGCACCCCGGCATGACCCGCCGCGCATAGCCGTCGCCGCGTTTAGCCGTCGCCGCACACGGCGACGGTTATCAATCAATGCCGCGGCCGCGTGCGGCGCGCGGCTGTGGCAAAAGACCCCATCAAGAACGCCAAGAGCGCCAAGAACGCCAAGGGCGCCAACCCCTGGAAGTTGGCGCTCTTGGCGCTCTTGGACCCACGCGAGAGCGCAGTGCGAATTTTGCGAAACTTGCTGAAACTGTGCGAAACTTTGCGAAACATGGTCGATTCTTCGCGAAACTTGGCGCATTTTGGCGCAAATTTCCGGCCCCCCCCAAGAAAGTGCCTGAGTCCCTGAGTCCCTGAGAGACGGGGTGACACAGTGGCAAAGTGACATAGTGACGG
>CAYGWP010000586.1:0-11220 GCA_964353455.1 uncultured Anaerolineales bacterium | reverse complement strand
AGCCGCCTCGAAGGCGTCAACAACAAGATCAAAGTCATCAAACGCAAAGCCTACGGCTTCCACGATCCTGACTACTTCGCCCTCAAGGTCAAACAGGCCTTGCCGGGCTTTCACGTCACCACGAAAACGGGATGAGAACCCAAAAACACTTACGGCATGGTTCAAGAGGGGCGGTTTTGAGGTTACAGCGACGAGAAGGATATGGTGGTGGTGCGAAGAAGAGGTAGGCAGGGTCGGTTGCGGCGGTCGAGGCTCAGTTGCGGTGGAATCGCTGGTGGCCGAGCAGTTCGAGCCAGTGGCCGTGAGGTTGACCCGTGAGGAGTTCTGCGGGACTCTTGCCCACCCTTTCGGGACGTTCGCTCCGGGGGAATGGGCGATGGTTCAGGAAGAACCGCAACAGGTCCAGGTACTCGTCTCCGATCTGTCGACGCAGGAAGAAGTACTGGCGGAGGCGGCTGTTGAGGTTCTCGACGAGGGAACTTGCGCGGGGCGTTTCGGCGAAGACGTGACGTACGGCGGCCGTGACCTCGTTGAGCCGGCCGCGTAGTTGCTGATGAAGTCGGGCCTGTCGTTGCCAGAAGGCCGGGCCGCCGGGATCGAGGCCCTGACTCTCGGCCACCGCCTGGATGAGGAACCGGGGGACCTGGAAGCGTGCCGCAAGTTCCTCAAACCTTTCTTCCAGAACGCCCGCGAAGGCCAGCAGGCCGTCGCGGGTCCCTTCGAGCATCCGTCGGACCGGCAGGATGCGGTGCGGGCAGGCGGGTTCGCGTCGGCGTAATTCCCGGACGATGAAGTCGAACAACTGGCGTCGGGTCGCCAGGTCCGGTCCGGCCAGGGCGAGGACGTCGGCCTGCAACCAGTCGGCGAGGGTGCGGATGTCGTCGGCCATGCGCACCGCCTCGGTCTCGGTCTGGCGGGCGGCCGCCAGACGACGCTCCAGCGCCGGCCGCTCCTTCCGGTGGCGGGAATGGGGGCGGCCGGCCCGGTCCAAGCGGGCCTGGACCTTCTGGCGTGCGGCGATGGCCCCGAGGGCGCGGTTCTCCAGGTACGTTGCCAGTTGTCCCACCTCTCGTTCGGCGTGGAAGAGGTCGGCGTGGCACGGGACGGCGGGACAGGCGGCGGCCTGACCGGCCCGCAGGCCGACGCCGCCGTCGGCGATCGTGTAGTCGGGGTGAAAGCCGCGTCGCTCCAAGTCCAGCAGGTGCGTGCCCCACGTGGTTTCGTCGCGGTGGTCCTCGACGCGCAAGAGGTAGCAGTAGGTGGAGCGGGCGCAGGCGCCCACCAGCACCGGCCGGCGGGCCTGGAAGATCTCGTCGTGGACGCCGACGCGGACGGCCGACAAGTCCTCCCGCTGGTTGACCGCACGGGCCGCGGCAACGGCCTCGTGAAGCAGATTCCAGATGGTCCCCAGACTGAGGTCCTCCCAGTCCAAGACCGACCGCACGATGTCCTGGATGCCGCGGAATGAGGCATGCCCTTCCAAGGCCAGGGCCAACACGAACTGGCCAATCCATTCCTTGGTCACGGGCAGATAGAAAAGCACCGCCGGGTCGTCCGGCGGCGGGTCGAAACGGGCCCGCAGCGCGTCGGAAGCCTGACGGGCTTGCTCGTACAGAAACGGGCGGCTGACGCTGTGTCGGCGGGCCAGTTCGGTGAGCGGCTCCGTCCGGGCCAGAACCCGAACGGAGAGAGCCTGCCGCTCGGCCGGTCCAAGCCGCTGGGCGTTACAGGGACCCTTCGCGGGAAAACACTGGACTTCGCCCGCCGTCAAGCCGATGTTGGAAATAACCATACCGACTCCTTTCGATTCGCGGGAACGGCTTTACGAATCCACCCTTCCCATCGGCTGGAGTCGGTATGCTTCTTCTATCTACCTCTCCACTGTAACCCCCAAATGAACCATGCCGGTTTTTGATGGTTTTTGATGGTTTTTGACGTTTTTTTCGCCCTTTTGCATTGAATCTACGTATGAATGTGCATCCGGCCATATAGCCTATAGGATACTTTTTCGGGCGATTTCGTCTTCGGGAAAATCAGGTGCCAGGCATCCGACCACAATATGTGGGGGCGGGGAACTATATGTAGTGTGGAAAAACGACAACGACAGCCTCGCGCAAAGCCGCGAAGAGAAGGTTTCAACGCGGAGGGCGCTGAGGGGAACTTGGGGTAAGACAAAAGGCAACGGACCCGGCGCAGAGAAGGCCGAGGACGCTGAGGGGAGTTCTTGGGAAAAGCGGCTCACCACAACCGCGGCATACTCACGCAAAGGCGCAAAGCCGCGAAGAGAAGGTTTCAACGCGGAGGGCGCTGAGGGGAACTTGGGGTAAGACAAAAGGCAACGGACCCGGCGCAGAGAAGGCCGAGGACGCTGAGGGGGGACTGGGGGGAAACCGCAAAGGCCAAAACGGCACGGATTTCAACGCGGAGACCGCCCGCCGCGGCGGGTAAACTCCGGACGCTGAGGGGAACCTGGGGAAAACGGCAACGACGGCCTCACACAAAGACGCAAAGGCGCAGAGGGCTGAAAACAACAAAGGCGCCAACCTTATGAAGCCCCGCCGGGGGCGCCTGACAGTAGCCCCGCGGCGCGAGCCCGGGGTAGCGGAGCGGAAGAATCATTTTTCTTTTATCCTTTGTCTTTGGAGCCCGGAAGGGGCGACTGAACGCCGCCGAAACACGCGACGGGCCGGGGTCCGGCAGGCAAATCCTGTAAAAGTAATGTCTATTGCGACAGACACGACAACGGATCATCCGCAGATTACACAGATTGCGCAGAGGTGAAAAACAACAGGACCGTCCGACCTTGTGAAGGCCCGGCGGGGCTGACGGCCGGCGTCATGGAAGCGCCAGAAGCCGCCTCAGGCGGGCCATGCAGCGGCGATTGGGTTGGCGCAGGTCATGTTCCCAGACGCGCAGTACCCGCCAGCCCAGGCGTTTCAGTTCCCGGTTGACCTGCCGGTCGCGGGCGCGGTTGGCTTCGAGTTTCCGTTGCCAGAAAACACGGTTGTTGGCAGGCTGTGTGTAATGCTTCGGGCAGCCATGCCAGAAACACCCATCAACGAATACGGCCAGGCGGGCCGCAGGAAAAACGAAGTCCGGCCGCCCGTACAGCGGCAACATAGGGCCGCCCCTCCAGGGCCGTCGGCGGCATTGATCTTGCGGATCGCCCGACGCAGCCGGTCGTACAGAATGACCTGCCGAAAGTTGTTCCGCTCGGTCAGGTAGGGCATGTCGATGTCGCCGGGAAGGCACGGCCAACCCATGGCGCCTAGTTGCAGGAGTAGGGGCCTTTCGACCTCACACTATTCGGTGGTGTACTGGCGGGCGGTTGAAGGTCCGGGATGTGAACCATCGGTTTGCAGCCCCCGAATCGAAACGGTCCCTTAGGGCCAATGCTTCACCGCAAGGATGCTTTCAGCCGTCTGCGCCGGCCGAGGCACATGGCTTCGGCTACTTGGCAGATGGCGTAAGGATACCAAAGATGTTGTACCGATTGTAGAAGAACTCGGTGTGAAATCGCGCCTTCTCGCCCTTACGGATCTCGAACTCTGACTCCACGACAACGCCATCTGCAATGTCTCGGCCGGGCCGCATCAACTCAAGGGCAATGGCAGGAGGCACTGCTCCCTCAATAGCGGTGAAAAACCGCGCGCCAAAGGAAACTGAGGCGACACAGTACCGCTCTCGCCACACAGGCGGGGCGTCCAGATCAATGCGGCTGCCATCATCTGTTCTTCGGAACACAATCAACATGCAAGGCCGCACGCTCTTCTCCACCAGACGGCGGGCCGTGGACTCAAAAGAAGCGTTGTACTTGGCTGCGAGCGACTTGATCGTGGCCGCTTTGATCGGCAGGCTGTTGGCCTCAAGCGTGAAGCGGTCGCCCTGGAATAGCAAGTCGGCAGCCAGTTCGCTGGCCTCCATCTCCAGAACCAGGTTGCTCCTGCCGGCAAGGGCTGCCTCGTCGCACAGGAAGAATTCGTATTGGTGGTTCGGCAGCACGTAATGAGCCACCTCGTGAAGGACGCTGAACCGTTCACGGACGTGACTCAGACTGCGGTCCGTGGCAACGATGCGGTCCTGAAACGACAGCAGCGCACGCGGGCTCTTCCCGCCCGCGTGGGCCTGGTCGAGAAAAACAGAATCGAAGTCGAAGGTGAAGGACTCCAGCCCCAAGAAGGTCAGGACTTCACTGAGGTTGATAGCGTCGCGGCGGTCCTGGCCGCTCTCTTTGAGGACGTGCCGCACGATCTCGTGGGGCTGAATCTCCAGGTACTTGGCCTTGAATTCGTCCACGGATCATCCCTTCTTGCGCGACTGCACGATCTCCAGGAGGCGCTTTCGCAAAGTCTGCGCAATGGCGGGATCAAGTTCGCCCCCGTGGGCGGCCAAGGCCAGGCTGCTGCTGCCTTTGAGTTGCGGCAGGCTGTTGATGTACTCTGCAATCAGGCTGTGCCGGCCGGGATCGCGCTGTGCCTTCAGTCGGGGGAACAATTCAGGGTTCTGGGCAACCAGGCGGATCAGGTTGTCGCTGGACATATTGTGAATGGAGTGGCCGGACTCCCACCGCGCAGGCGTCTTCTCGCCCACGCCCAGGAACCCGGCCATCTCCACCTGGGTCAGCCCCGCGCGCTGCCGTATCTTGGCAATCTCGCCGGGGCTGAGCAACCCCAGTCGGCGGTATCGCTCGACCAGCAAGGCATCCCCAAGCGCCGGCGGAAGCATCTGCTCGCCGCAGGCGCTGCACTCCTCCCAAGTGGCATCAGGAATCACCATCTCGCCACCTGGAATCTCCGGCGGCGGGGTGAAGCGGAATTCCCCTTGCCGCTTCTCCAGTGCGACCTTGCCGCACACCGGGCATTCAGTTACCATGTTGACCTCCGTTCGCCTCGGTCACCGCTTCGGGTGCACAGATACGATGTACAGCATTTCGTCCGGCGTGCCCGGATGACGCAGGATCACCTTGATGTAGAAGAGCGCGCCGTTGATGATAGGTTTGATCTCGTAACCCGGCACGCCGGCATCCGTGCCGGTCATGGTTGTTTGTCGCACTTCTTTTCCTTGGGCAATCCAATCGAGGAGGGTATCGCAGACATCGTGCTTCGTGAGGCCCCGACCCATCATGTCGTACTCGGCCGTCTTGGTCGTCCCGACTTTGTCGGGATCGCCAGCCAACACCCGAATTCGCTGTATGGATTGAGGATCAGTAGGTTGCCGTGCCACTATTAACCCCCATATTATCGCCCAAAATGCTGTAAAGTCAAGAGGAATTCCTCAAATAATCCTTGCTGCGCCGTCGCCCCGCCATTGCTGGCATCACATGATCCATCCATCGCCTTTCCTGATCATGCCGCAATCGCCTAACCTGTTGTCCAGCAACACGATACGTTGCCAGTCCCAACTCCTGCCACCAGCCCCTCCCTTACTCGGCGCGAGAAACACAGTCACGACAAGACCTCACGCAGTCGCCTGAAAACGGGCTGTCCGTCCTCCCAGGCGAAGACAAGGACGCTTATCCCCAGGCGGTCCAGCGCCTGCCGCGTGGCGCGGTCCGGCGCGCCGGGCACCACGAAGATGCGTTTGGGCACCGGGTCCAGGGCGGCACCGTGAAGCGTGAGTTGGCCGACGCCCTGATACACGCTCGTCGTCGAGAGGTCGGTCTTGACCTCAAACAGGTGGGTCACCTCGTCGCCCGCCAGGATGTATAGGTCGCGGCGGTCGTTGACGGCGTTGTGCCCGGCTTCGGTCAGCGCCTCGTGCAGGCGGTTGACCACGATTCCGTGGTCACACCGGGCTTCGATCTCGCCGGAAGGTTCGTAGCCGCGGCGCGACCCCTCAAACTCCGGGGTGAAGATGCGCCGAAGCCGCTCACGCCGCAAGACCGTCTTCTTGCTGGTGGCGGCTGCCTTGAACCGCGCCACTTCGTGAATGAACCGTGCAACGTGGACGGGGAGATGCTTGCTGTCGATGCGGCCGATGACAATCATCCGTGACTTCTGGCCATCGGGCCACTGGACCGTTTCGACCTGCTCGCCGCCGTAAAACTCCCAGAACGCTTCCTTGCCGATCCCCGGCCGCCCCCCGCCAACCTTGCCGGAGTGAGCGATGTACACGCGGCCCTCATCATCCCTGACGAACACACCGCCGATGCGCCGGTTCACGCCTTCGTAGGGCGAGTTGGTCTCGACGGCGATTGAGAGCATAGTCTCGTCTTTGGGTTCGGCCGTCCCGTAACAGCACCAGTATCGCGTCTCGACATACGTGGGGTCAAAAAGACACCAGAAGCGGTGCCGATTGTGCCAATGAATCGCATGCTCGACGTAGCCGCCGTGGTATCCAATCTTGCGGTCAAACGTTTGGGTGCCTGCCTGTAGCCGCTCCGCCATCTGGCGGAAAGCGGCCGCGATGCCACGCTTTTCAGTAAGAGGCACCAGCGTCATTGCTGTCTCCTCCCCTCGCGGCGCCGCCCACAATCAGGTCCACCCGATCCCGGCCGATCAACTCTGCCAGAACTTGGGGCGGGAACGCGGTAAGGTCTCGCTCAAGAACCAAGGGGACCTCGGGGAAGTTGGCCCGGAATACGGCGATGGCGTCGGCGGCGAAGTCGATTGCGGCCAGTGTCTTAAAGCCCGCTTGCCTCAAGCCCAAGGTGAACCCCCCGCAACCGCAGAAGAGGTCGATGCTTGTGAGTGGCTGTGGCATGGAAATAGATAATGCCGCTACGGCCCCGGAACGTCAAGCGTTTTCGGTCCAGGAGTTTCCCCACTCCTTATCAGATTGGCGGTTTGGCGAAGGCGAGGAGGAGTTGACCGGGGTCGGACGGCGGGCGCGGCGGGCGCGGCGGGATTTAAGGTTGCCGCGCGCTGCGGCGGTTCCTATCATCGTTTCCTCCCGGAAAGGAGCGGCCATGAAACTCGTGCAATGCGCTGGAACATTGCTGGCGGTCGTGGGTTTGGCGGCGCTTGCGGCACATGCGGCGCCGCCGGTCGGCCAGCCGTCAGGCCACGGCACGCCTGCCGTGCCAGGGGGCCGCCCTGGCGGACCGCTGGAGGTCGTGACGGCATCGTATTTCGGGACGGCCGATGAGGGGGACCTACAGGGCGCGGCCGTCGCGCCGGACGGGACCATCTACATCGTCGGCAACACGGGCGCGGCCGCAAAGGACCTGCCCGGCTGTGCTTCGCCGGGCGTAGCCGGCTTCGCAGAGCATGGCGGCGTAGGGCCGAAACTCTTCGGCGGGCCTGCGAAGGACCCCAAGTGCGGACACGGGTTCGTGGCGCAACTTGCCGCCGACGGGCGGAAGATCCTGCGGTACGCCGAGTTCGCGCGGGGCGTCGTCATCCTGACAACCGTCCAGGTCAACCAACACGGCGTCTATGTCGGCGGGTACGCATCGGAGGCGCTTGGGGACGTTCTGAAGGACGTGCCCGGCCTCATCCGGCAGTATCCGCTCGCCAACGAGATAAAGCAACTTGAGGCCGACAACGCCGCAGGCAAGCAGGACAAGATCGCCGGCCGGCCGGGCCTGGGGCGGTACGGCGCCCCGTGCATCCTCAGGTTCTCCGCCGACCTCCAGAAACTCGAATGTGGAACATATCTCGAAGGCTGGCAGCAGGTCTGGGACAAGAAGCGCGTGGCGAAACCCGGCAAGGAAATGCTGGGCGGGTTCCAGGAATACTACTGGCAGCCGACGAGCATCGGCCTGCTGCGGTCCGGCGACGTCATCGTGTGCCACGACGGGGGGTACTTCCGCCTCCTCACGGACCAGGACAAGGAACTGGCCAAGGACAACGCGAAGTTGCTCGAGTTGCTGGCCTTCTACGACTGCTGCGACTATGTCAGCCGCCTGTCGCCGGACCTTGCGCAGCGGACCTGGAAGAAACCGATCTACACGCCGCCGGTCGATCCGGAGGTCGCCAAGAAAGTGCGCAGCGGCTGGCCGCTCCCTCACCACAGCAGCCCTCGCACCCACCGCATGCGGCTCGATAAGGACGAGAACATCTTCCTTTGCGGCTGGTCGGCATCGTACACCAGCAACGAGCCGTGGTGGTCGCCATACCTCTGGAAACTCGACCCCAAGACCGGCGAGGTCGCCTGGAAGGCCTACCAGTACGACCCGATGTCGGGCGGCGGCAACCGCATGGGCGGCCAGGTGAGCGATACGGCCGTCCTGACGGTCGTGCCGGAGGATGATGGCAACCTCCTGACGGCCCTCCTGGCCGACGGCGGCAACACGGTCATGGGGTGGAGCCCCAAGGCCGACGGGTCGAAGTTCGAGACGCCCACGAGGGGCAAGGGGTTCGGCGTCAAACTCGTCCACTGGTGGGGCCAGGTGCATCGCGTTGATGGCAAGACACTGAGCGGCCTCGGCGCAGCGCGGATCGGACCCTGGGGTTGGGTGGTCGATATGGCCTCCATGCCCGGCAGGAACGTGGTGGCGGTGGGGCGGTTCAACGACAAGTTCGACTTTACCGACGATGCGTGGTGGCGGGAAAGCACGGTGGAGAACCCGAACGCGTTCCTGCGAGTCTTCTCGCCGGAGTTCGACCTCCTGTTCAGCACCGAGATACCGGGGCTTGTGCCGTTCGAGATCAGCAGCCTTGGGCCGACCCGCATCATCCTGGTGGGGCGGTCCGAGAAGGGGGCCTCGCCGGTGAAGGATGCGCTCTTCGCGAAGTCGGCGGGGCAGACCGGCGGATACTTCATGATCCTCCAGTGGTCGCCGGATGCAACGTCGCAGGAGAAGTGAGCGGGAATAATGAAGAACTCTAGAATTCTCGTTGTCGGCGTCTGTCTGCTTCTTGGCGCTTCGTGGGCCATGGGCCAGGAATCATCGCTCGTCAACCCGACGAAGCGCCAGTATAAGGATGAACTGGTGCGGCTGATGACGCCGGCGCGCGGAGCGGCCGGCTCGTTCGTCGTCAAGGAAGACGGGGCGGAAGTGCCGTGCCAGGTCGAGGAGATCGAGGGCAGGAACTGGATCTGGGTCCTGTCTGCATTTGATGCCGGCGGCTCGCACAAGTACCAGGTTGGGCCCCGCCCTACGGACTGGCAGGCGGCGCCGAAGGTCGCGCTGCGGAAGGAGGCCGGGGCGTACGTGCTCGATAACGGCCTCGTGGCCGTGAAGGTCCCGGCCGAGGCGGCGGGCGGCATACCCGGGCCGATCTTGGGCGTCAAACTCGGCGACAAGTGGGTCGGCGGCAGCGCATGGAAGACGGCGCTGCCCCTCAAGAAATTCGCGGCCACGGTTGTGGGCGACGGGACGGTCCTGGCCAAGGTACGCCTGGCGTATGAGTTCGACGGCAAGGCGGGCATCGATGGCAATGTTCCCGCGTTCGCGCAGGTGGATGTGTCGCTCGGCCCCGGCTGGAACCACGCCGAGGTCTTCGAGCGGCACGAGATGGCCCGCGGCGACTACTGGGAGTTCGAGGCGTCCAAGGGCTGGTCGCCCACGCAGGGCGTCTCGAAGCCCTATAGCGGCGGGGCAGGCTCGGGCGAGGTCGTCGGCAAGGTCGAATCGACGCGGGCGCTCAAGCCCGGCGGCCTGCCGATGCAGCGCGAGGACCTCTTCATCAACCTCTTCCCGCGATGGAACCAGCATTACAGGGACGGCTGGTACTTTGCCGCCACCGATGGAGCGAACTACGTGGGCGTGGTCGTCGTCCGGGCGGGCCAGTGGATCTGGCCGCACTCCAACAGCATCGAGGCCGTCGTCAAACCGAGCGGCGACTACGCCGGCCTCCGCGCGCCCACCTGGAAGGGCCAGCGCCTGTGGTGGCTCGTCGCCCCGACGCCGGCCCCGTGCAGCATCGACTACGTGACGCGGTACGCATGGGAGGGCCTCGACAAACTCAACCATGATTTTCTTCTCGACTGGCCCGGGCAGAAGGGTTCCTTTGCGAGGATGAACTTCTACGACGGCGGCCAGATGAACCCCACCGGCGGTATCCGCGGCGCGGGGAGGCGCGCCATCGCCGATGCCGGCAAGCCCGGCGACATCTCGACCCTTACGCGAGTCCAGGTCATGATGCATCCGGACGCGTACGGCTCGTACTGGAACTTCTGGAGTCCGGAGAACCCCAACTTCTTCACCGACTTTACGCGCGTGCCCATCGCCCTGACGGCCGGCCTGAAGGCGCACCCGCAGTTCGAGCAGTTCCGCCGCGCGGCCGAGGCGAAACTCCGCGAAGATATGTACCACTCCATCACCCTCCCCGGCGGCGCGGGCCAGGAGTGCCCCGGATACGTCGGCTACGCCCTGCGCAACTGGACCGACATTGCGGCGGTCTGCCGCGACCACCTCGGCTTCGACCCGACCACCTGGGACCGCTTCAAGGCCGCGCAGTATTTCCAGAAGCGGATAACGCAGCCCGACGGCCAGGTCCGCCGCACGCTGCCCATGGGCGACACGCACCCCTCCAAGGAAGGCGGCCCGGCGATCATCGACGTGCCAGCCGATGAGGTCCGCAAGTTTGCGACCGAGGCACTGCCCGGCTTCGGCGTCATCTTCAATAGCCGCCCCGGCGCGCCCGAGGAGACGTACCTTGCCTTCAAGAGCGGTCCCAACCGCGGCCACTACCACGGAGACCAACTCGCGTTTCACTACTGCGCCGGCGCCAAGCCGCTGGCCGTTGACCACCACTGCTCGTACCATCCGCGGGCCGGGCAGGAACACATGCACAATCGTGTGGCGTTCCATACGCCGGAGTTTCCTTACGCGAACATGGACGGATACGAGCGGCTGATCGCCTTCAAGACATCGCCGAACGTCGATATCGCGGTGGGCCAGGTGGAATCGGAGCGCCTGCGCAAGGTGGAGAGACTGCCGCCGGAAATCTGGCACCAGGAATACCCGCAGCACGCGTTCGCCCGGTCGCTCGTGTACCGCCGCACGATCGTCTTCGTCAAGGGCGGGCCGCAGGACTACTTCGTCATCCGCGACCAGTTCTGGTCCTCCGAGCCGCTGGCCGCAACGTATTGCCTGCACGTTCTCTCGGATACGATCCGGCAGGATGGCCCGCGGGTGGACTTCGGCCGCATGACGGTCGTCTGTGTTGAGCCGGCGAAGTTTGACTTTGAGTCCTTCCCGTGGAGCCACGATAACGGCGGGCTGGAGTCCACGCAGGGCGCTCGACTGACCGTCCGCGGCGAGCGGGGACAGTTCATCACGGTCCTCTATCCCGGCCAGGCCCCCGCCGTGAGCGCCATAGCCGGCGGCGT
>CAYGWP010000585.1:0-6591 GCA_964353455.1 uncultured Anaerolineales bacterium | reverse complement strand
GGTCCGGAGACCCGCCGCGCTCATATCAACTGCTTAATCTATGAAGCCTGAGCGGCCGAGGGCATCGAGGAGCCGCTGGTCGGATGCCTGATCGCCCTTCATTGCGGCCATCGCCCGCCGCACGTACTTCGCCAAGAGGTCGGTCTCGAGGTTCACGAGGTCGCCTGCCGCAAGGTCGCCCAGGGTCGTTTCCCGTAGCGTCGTCGGGATGAGCGTGACGCTGAAAATCGCCTGTTCGACCTCCACGACCGTGAGGCTGACGCCGTCGATGGCGATGGAACCTTTCGGGGCGATCTCGGGGAGGAGTTCCGCGGGCGTCTCGACCCGGAGCCACCAGCCGCCGTCGCGCCGGCGGTTCTCGACGATGCGGCCGGTCGCATCGACGTGCCCGGCGACGAAGTGCCCGCCCATGCGGTCGCCCGGACGCAGGCTGCGCTCGAGGTTGACGCGCGTGCCGGTCTTCCACCGCCTGACGGTCGTCCTGGCGAGCGTCTCGGCGACGGCGTCGAACGCGGCCGCGCGGCCCTCGATGGACGCGACGGTCTGGCAGACGCCGCTCAGGGCGATGCTGTCGCCCAGTCGCACGCCGTCGGCCGCGCGGCCCAGGTCCACGCGAAGCCGCAGCCCGGCCTCCGCGCACTCGGCCGACACGACCGTCCCGATCGCCTCAACCAGGCCCGTGAACATGATAAGTCCATCGTAAGGGGCGGCCGGGCGGGCGGCAACCAAAAAGCAAGGCACGAAGGGACGAAGGCACGGAGGCACGTAGGCACGAAGGGAATCAAAACATATTTAGCCGCCGCGCTTGCGCGGCGCGTGTTTGCAGCCGGGTTGTGGATTTTGGTTAGCCGCCGCGCTTGCGCGGCGCTATACTGGCCCGACCCGCAAAAGCGGACCGCGAGCGAGCAACATGGCATCCGTGCAAGAACAGTCCATCGACACCCTCCAGGCCGACCCTGCCCGCTGGTGGGGCATGGGCGAGGTCGTCCGGTTCTCGATCCCGGCGGTCCTCAGCACAGTCAGTTTCAGCATCATGCAGTTCGTTGACCGGCTGATGGTCTCGATGGTGAACCCGGAATCGCTCTCGGCCCAGTCGATCGGCGGCCTGTGGTCGTTCGTGCCTCTCAGCCTGGTCATGGGCATACTGGGGTGCGTCAGCACGTTCGCGTCGCAGAACCTCGGGGCGGGGCGGCCGGAGAAGGCGGCTCTCTACGGATGGCAGGGCCTGTGGCTGTCGTGGATCGCCGCGGCCGTGTTCGCCATTCCGATTATCTGGGCGCGGCACCTGTTCAACCTCTTTCCGCACGAGGAGGCGGTGCTTGACCTGGAGACGAGGTACTTCCAGATACTGACGGGCGGCGCGGTCCTTGCCCTGTCCTCGAACGCCATCACGAACTTTTTTCTCGGCATCCACCGGCCGGGGATACCCCTGATCGCGGGCGTGGCGGGGAACGCGGCGAACTTCGTGGCCGCGTACATCCTGATCTTCGGCAAACTCGGGTGCCCGCAACTCGGCCTCGTCGGGGCGGGCGTCGGGAGCCTCATCGGCTCGGCGGTCCAGACGCTCGTGCTGGTGCTCTACTTTGTCTGCGGCCGGTGCGCCCGCCAGTTCCAAGTCAGGCGGCAATGGCGGCTCTCTTGGCCGGCGATGCTGGACCTTTTGCGCATCGGGACGCCGGCCGGGGCGATGTTCATGGGCGACGTGCTGATGTGGGCCCTTTTCATGGCGTACGTCATCGGCAAGTTCGGCCTGGTCGCCCTGGCGGCGGGGGCGATCCTCTTCAGTTACTGGCAGTTCTGCTTCATGCCGGCAATCGGGGTGGGCAACGCCGCGACGGCGATCGTCGGCCGATACTGCGGGGCAGGCCGGCCGCGCCTGGCCTGGCACAGGGCGCACGCCGCCCTCATCCTTGTGGAATTGTACATGGTGACCTGCGGCATAGTGATGTGGATTTTCCGCGAGGACCTGGTGCGCATGTTCAACGAGACCGGCGACCCCGCCGTGCAGGTTGCCGCGACGCAGGTGTTCATCTTTCTCTTGATATGCCAGGCGTGTGATGCGTTAAGCGTGATCTTCATCGGCGCCCTGCGCGGGGCGGGCGACACGCTCTGGCCGGGCGCCGTGCAGTTGACGCTTGCCTACGGGCTGGGCCTCGGCGGGTCGATCCTCGCGGCCCACCTGTTCCCCGAGTGGGGCAGTCTGGGCGTATGGAGCGTCGCCTCCGGCTATATAATCCTGCTGGGCCTGCTTATGTGGGGCCGGTTCCTTGGCGGCAAGTGGCGGAGCATGGCGGTTGTTGAAACGCCCGCCGTGCCTATCGTGACGAGCGAAGCGGGCGTCCTGCCGCCGGCGTGACAGGGAGAAGACGCATGTCCATAAGATTGGCCGTGCTCTCGGCCATGGTGCTCCTGGCGATTGCGGGCGGTATGGTTGCCGCGCCGGCCGCCCCTGCGGCTGAAGCCGCAACGACCGTCGTGATCGCCGATTTCGAGAAGGACCTCGACGGCTTCAAGGGCAAGATGGCGCGCGATGCCGCGGAGGCCAAGGTCGGGAAGGCCGCGGCGAAAATGGAGGCCGATTTCGCCAAGGCCGGCCCGTGGATCACGGCCACGAAGCCGCTTGAGTTTGCCAATGAAATCAAGCAGTTGCGGTTCCACGTCCGCTCCGGCGACGCCAAGGGCCTGACGTTCCGCCTCGTGGACTTTACGGGGCAGAACCACCAGCAGCGGCCCACGTTTCCGCCCGACGGCCAGTGGCATCTCATCACGATTAGTACATTCGATAGCGGCCAGGGGTACGAGAAGTTCGGCGGGGCGGCCGACGGCAGGTTCCATTGGCCCGCCAAGAGCATCTCGTTCATCTTCGAGAAGGGCAACGTCGCCCCCAAGACCCAGGGCACGCTCTGGATCGACGGCGTCGAGGCGACGATTGACCCGAAGCCGTACGTTCCCGACCTCCAGATGGAGGACCAGGCGCGACTGGGCAACATCTTCCTCTCGACTGAGACGGTGCAGATTCCGGTCCGAAGCGGCGGCGACCGCATCGCGTGGACCGTCACAGACTTCCGGCACGCGAAGGTGGCCGAGGGCGCCGTGACCCCGAAGGACGGCCGCGCGGTCATCGAGCCGGGCATGAAGCGGCCCGGCTACTTCGAGATCGACCTCGTGGTGGAGAAGGGCGGCGCGCGGGCGGCGGAGGGCAAAACCTCCTTTGCCGTCATCACGCCCGTCAACGTTGCGGCGATGCACGGGTCGCCCTTCGGCGTGATGACCCACTTCGCGCAGGGCTGGGACCTCGACATCATGCCGCTCATCGCGAAGGCGGGCATCGTGACCATCCGCGATGAGCAGTACTGGGCGCAGGTCGAGAAGAAGCAGGGCGAGTTTGTCTTCCCCGACCGGATGCAGGCGTACATGGCCGAGGCGGCCAAGTTCCACATCGAGCCGCTCATTCCGATGACCTTCGCCAACAAACTCTATGACGAGGGCCTGACTCCGTACACGCCGGAGGGGTGCAAGGCGTACGGTCGCTACGGCCAGGCGATCATCCAGAAGTACGGCCCGCAGATCCAGTGGCTGGAGATATGGAACGAGTACAACGGCACGTGGTGCAAGGGTCCCGCGAAGGAGGACCGGCCGAAGTTCTATGCACAGATGCTTAAGTATGCATTCGAGGCAATCCGCGAGAAGCGGCCCGACGTGAAGGTCATCGGCGGCGCGGCGGTGCTCATGCCGCTGCCGTGGTTCGAGGGGATCTTTAGGAACGGCGGACTCGATTACATGGATGCCGTGGTCATACATCCGTACCGCGGCGCGCCAGAGGGCGTCGATACGGAACTTGCGGAACTGAAGGACCTCATCAAGAAGTACAACAATGGGGTCCTCAAGCCCATCTGGGTGACCGAGACCGGCCGCTACGACCACGGCGAAGACGGGCGGACGAACGTGGCCAAGTACCTGGTTCGCATGTACACGCTTCTCTTAAGCGAGCGCGTCGAGCGGATCTACTGGTACCTGATGCGCGATTACCAGAACTTCAAGACGATGGGCCTCGTGCGGGACGACAAGGACCCGTGGGGCCGATACGCCGTCGCGCCGCCGTACGTGGCGTACGCGAATCTGATCCGCCAACTGTACGGCGCGGAGTTCATCCGCCGCGAGCCGACCGACCGCTGGACCCGAATCTACCTCTTCAAGAAGGGCGGCGACGAAATCCGCATCTGCTGGGCAGTGCTGCCAACCACCGTTACGCTGAAGGCCGCAGGGCCGCTGATGGCCATCGACATGATGGGCGGCGAGGAGCGTCTGGAGGCGCCCGCCGCTGGCGCGCCTCTGGCGCTTACCGACACGCCGGTCTATATCAAGGGCGCGGTGACGGACATCAGCCAGCCGCCCAGCCCGATCATCGCCGATTCCGCCGAGGACTACTCCAACGAGCAGGGCAAGGCCGGCTGGTTCTACGGTTACTATGATGGCACGGGCAAGGGCAAGGGCGACGGGGCGGCGCCGTCCGGCCCATACACGGATGATGATTTCCAGATGCTTAAGTACAGCGAGACGGTGTGGGGCTACGTCTGGACGGGGCCGCAGAAGTACCTGAAACTCGGCCGCGACAACGGGCACCCCGAGGTGGCCGACGGGAGGCCCGTCTGGGCGGTGCGCCGCTGGCAGTCCGGCGCGGCGGGGCGACTGAAGATCAGCGGCAAGGTCTCGCGGCCCGACAAGAAGGGCGACGGCACCAAGGCCGTCATCCTCGTGGACGGAACCGTCGTCTTCGAGAAGATGGTGGGCGGGCCCGACAATCCACCGTCGCTTGACTACGAGACCGTCATAACCGTCAAGCAGGGGTCGCTCGTCGATTTCGCCATCACGCCGGGTCCGGGCGCCGACACCGGCTACGACGCCACGAACTTTGCGGTCCGGATCGAGCGCTCGCCGCAGTGACCTTCCCGGAAATGCTGCGCGGCGGATCGGGGGTACGTGTCTAGCGCCCCATGCCGTTAACCCTCTCCCCTTGCGGGAGAGGGTGGCCGAAGGCCGGGTGAGGGGTTTGCCGTTGCTCCACCCCTCACCCCCGCCCCTCTCCCACAAGGGGAGAGGGGTGAACAGCGCCACGCCAAACGCGTACGGGTCGGGAGACCCGCCGCGCAAAGCAACTGCCGTGAATGGCCGGCCGCTACTTCCCCTTCACGTCGAAGCAGTAGAAGTTGGTGTCGTACCTGAGATACAGCCTGCCGCCGGCGATCACGGGATGCGCCCATGACGGGCCGGTGCCCTGGACGGTGACCTTGCCCTTGATCTGCATACCTTGGGGGGTGCAGGTGGCGAGGGCCGCCTGGCCGCTGCGTTCGCTGAAGAGGTACAGCATTCCGTCGGCCCAGCAGAGGGAACCTTTGCCGACGGCCCTGTCTTTCCACATGACCTTTCCGGTCGGAAGTTCCAGGCACGTCACGCCGCCGCCGTTGTCGCCATAGACATATCCATTGTCGATGATATATCCGCCGTGGTGGCAGACCATGTCGGCGGTGCGCCATGCCTCGGTGGCGGTGACCTTGCCGCCGGCCTGCGCCATCTTCATGCAGATGCCGCCCTTGCCGTACCCATTGGCCCAGAAGACGTAGCCGTCGGAGTAGGCGGGGGTGGGGCAGTTGGCGGTGTTCTTGGCGGAGAAATCGTTGGACCACAGGACGGCGCCGGTGCGGGCATCGACGCAGACGATCCCGCCGCCCGTGCCGTTGATGATCAGCGGCACGCCCTCGAACGTGACCGGCAGACAGGAACTGTAGTTGGGCGGGGCGGAGAAACCCTTGCTCGTCCAGACCGTCTTGCCGGTCGTCTTGTCGAGTGCGACGATGCAGTTCGCGCCGCCCGGAGTGATGAAGGCCCCGGCGCCGTGGATGAGAACCGACTCGGCGTACCCCCAGCCGTGCGGCTTGCCGCCGAATTCCTTCATATCGCGTTTCCACTTCGGCGCGCCGGTCCGGGCATCGTAGCAGCCGACCGCGCCGTTGCCCGATTCCAGGTAGAGGTTGCCGCCGTCGATGGTGCAACTGGCCCGCGCGCCGGGCTGGCTCTTGGTCCAGGCGGCGTCGTGGACCTGTTTCCACTTGGGTGCGCCGCTAAGGTCGAAGGCGAAGATGACGAGTTTCTGGTCGTCGGTGTCGCCGGTGATATACACCAGCCCGCCGGAGACCGTGGCGCCGGAGTACCCGTGGCCGATGTCGGTGACCTTCCAGAGAAGTTTGGGTCCCTCGGCGGGCCATTCCTTGAGGAGACCCGTCTCGGTGGACTTGCCATCATGGTTGGGGCCGAGCCAACAGGGCCATTCGCCCTCGGCTGCGGCCGCGGGGGCCTTCGCCGCGCCGCCGGCCGGACGGAGCGCGGCCGGGAGGGGCGAGGTCGCGATGATGGTGAGGCCAATGGCGGCGACTGCAAATACAAGACGCATGCTTGACTCCTTAGATGCTTGCTTCCCCCGCTCGCGGTCACACTCTTATACGGGCTACTGCCGTTGCCGTTGTCTTTCAATCCGCAATTACCACTAAAGCCCTACTTAGGCCTTTGCGCGGTGGGTCTCCCGACCCACCGCGC
>CAYGWP010000584.1:0-2635 GCA_964353455.1 uncultured Anaerolineales bacterium | reverse complement strand
CGTCCTTCTTCGCGGCGAGAGCGGCGTGGGCAAGGAACTCGTGGCCCACGCCATCCACTATAACAGCGACCGGGCCGGCCGCGCCTTCGTCAAGGTCAACTGCGGCGCCCTGCCCGAGACGCTGATAGAGAGCGAACTGTTTGGGCACGAGAAAGGGGCGTTCACGGGGGCGATCGCGCAGAGGAAGGGCCGGTTTGAACTTGCGCAGGGCGGGACGATCTTCCTCGATGAGATCGGCGACCTCTCGGCCCACACGCAGATACGCCTCCTGCGGGTCCTCCAGGAGAGGGAGTTCGAGCGCGTGGGCGGCACCGAGACCATCAAGACCGACGCCCGGATCATAGCCGCCACCAACCGCAACCTGGAGCAGATGGTGGAACAGGGGCAGTTTCGCCAGGACCTTTACTACCGGCTGAACGTCTTCCCAATCCACATACCGGCCCTGAAGGACCGCAAGACCGACATTCCGCTCCTTGCCGACTACTTCGTGGAGAAGTACAGCCACGTCCACCACAAGAACATCAAGCGGATTTCGACGCCTGCGATTGATATGTTGATGAGTTACCATTGGCCGGGCAACGTCCGGGAACTCGAGAACTGCATCGAGCGGGCGGTCCTCGTCTCCAACGACGATGTCATCCACGGCCATCACCTGCCGCCGACGCTCCAGACGGCCGAGGCCACCGGCACCCTGCCCCCCACGAGCCTCCAGGCGGCCCTCGACAACCTGGAACGCGAGATGCTCCTCGATGCGCTGAAGTCCTCGCGGGGCAACATGGCCAAGGCCGCGCGGTCGCTCGGAATCTCCGAGCGCCTCATGGGCCTGCGGGTCGGCAAACACGGCATCGACTTCCGGCGGTTTCGCACCGGACGGTAGGCATCCAGGCCGCTTCCAACCGCCATGTAGGTTTCTCGGCCATCACCCGAGCACCCTCCACCCCGCGCGTCGCAGCGTAAGCATCTACAGATCAAGGACTTATAGGAATCGCCCTCCCCTTTTCCCCCCTTTGGCACGCCGCTTGTTACATGCTGGACTGGGCGGCTGAATACCGCACGCTCAGTTGTGAGACGGAAGGCACGCCTCGCAGCGATGCGGACTCCAGTCCTGAAGTGCGAAGGAGAGGTGAAACAGTCATGAAAGCCTTGCACGTTCCCCTTGCGGTGTTTGCCATCATTGGGGCCTCTACGGGACTCGCATGGGCCGAGGAGACCGCCCATGCCTCCGCGATCGCCGTCGAGGCCCCCAGGATCGACACGGGCGACACCGCCTGGGTCCTCATCTCGGCGGGCCTGGTGATGCTCATGACGCCGGGCCTGGCGTTCTTCTACGGCGGCCTCGTGCGGAGGAAAAACGTCCTTTCGATCCTCATGCAGTGCATGATGGTGCTGTGCCTCGTGAGCCTCCAGTGGATTCTCTTCGGGTACAGCCTGGCGTTCGGGCCGGACTGGAATGGACTCGTCGGCAATCTTGACTGGGCGGGCCTGCGGGGCGTGGGCGCCGCCCCTAACGCGGCTTATGCCCCGACGATCCCGCACAGCGCGTTCATGATTTTCCAGGCGATGTTCGCCGTCATCACGCCGGGCCTTATACTCGGGGCGTTCGCCGAGCGGATGCGGTTCGGCGCGTTCTGCATCTTCTCGCTCCTCTGGGCAACACTCATATATGACCCGATATGTCACTGGGTCTGGGGCACGGGCGGGTTCCTGAAGGCGATGGGCGTTCTTGACTTCGCCGGCGGCATCGTGGTGCACATCTCGGCGGGCATCTCGGCCCTTGCGGCCGCCATCTTCCTGGGAAGGCGGCAGGGGTATCCGCACGCGATTTCGCCGCCGCACAGCCTGCCGCTGGCGGTGCTGGGGGCGGGCCTGCTCTGGTTCGGCTGGTTCGGCTTCAACGCCGGGAGCGCTTTGGGTGCAAACGGGCTTGCCGCCGCCGCCCTTGTGAACACGCACACGGCCGGCGCAGTGGCGGGCCTCGCGTGGGCCCTGCTTGACTGGAAGTTCAACAGCCGCCCGACGATGCTCGGCATGATCACGGGGGCGGTGGCGGGGCTGGCGGCCGTGACGCCTGCGGCCGGATTCGTGACGCCGTTCGGCGCCCTGGGGATCGGCATCGGCGCCAGCGTCATCTGCTGGCTATTCGTCACGCTGGTCAAGGCGAAACTGGGCTACGACGATTCGCTCGACGCCTTCGGGGTTCACGGCATCGGCGGAATCTGGGGCGTGGTTGCCACGGGACTCTGGGCCAACACCGCCGTCAACGCGGCCGGGGCAGACGGGCTCTTCAGCGGCGGCGGGCGGCTGGTGCTCGTGCAACTGGCGGCCGTCGGCATCGCCGTTGTCTTTGCGTTCGTCGGCACAAGCCTGCTTCTGAAACTGGTCGATGCCACCGCAGGCCTTCGGGTCTCGGATCACGACGAGCGGATCGGCCTGGACCTAACGCAGCACCGCGAGGCCGGCTACACGCTGGTTGACTAGCGCGGGAGCGACACGAAATGAAATATGTCATCGCAGTGATACAACCCGACCGTCTCGACGAGGTGCTCGTCCAGTTGACGCGCAATGCGATCAACCCGGCGACGGTCTCCAAGGTGTTGGGCCGCGGCCTGCAGCGCGGCTTAGCCGAGTTGTACCG
>CAYGWP010000583.1:0-2982 GCA_964353455.1 uncultured Anaerolineales bacterium | reverse complement strand
TCGTCGTCTGGCCGGGGCAGGTGAAGCCCGGCTCAAAGAGCGACGCCGTCATCCAGAGCGTCGGCTTCTACCCGACGATCCTGGAGATGGCGGGCCTGGCGCCGAAGCAGGGGCTGAAATTCGACGGCACAAGCATCGTGCCCGCCCTGCGCGGGGCCGCGACGCTGCCGCGCGAGGTGATCTTCTGCTTCTTCCCGCACTCAACGCCCGCCACGGGGCAACTGCCGTCGGTCTATGTGCGCAAGGGCGACTGGAAACTCATCCGCATCTTCCACGACGGCCCCAACTTCGCCCACCGTTACGAGTTGTACAACCTTAAGACCGACCTCAGCGAGACCACCAACCTCGCCGACGAGATGCCCGAGCGGGTGAAGGAACTCGATGCCCTCATCGAAGGATTCCTGAAGGACTCCGGCGCGGTCCTCCCGAAGCCCAACCCCGCCTACAGCCCCGGCGTCCAGGGGTGGATGGGCAACAAGGATGCCGCCCTCTCGGTCAAGGACGGCCTGCTGGTGATGGAATCGAGCGGCCCGGACCCCTACATGTTCACCCGCAACGTGCCCAAGAATCGCGGGGCGATGATTGTGAAATTCCGCATGCGGTCGCGCGCGGCAGGCCAGGCCCAAGTCTTCTGGGGCGCCGAGGGGATGACGCCGCTCTTTATCAAGGACCGCTCGATCCTCGTGCAGGTCATGCACGACGGCCAGTGGCACGAGTACTCCGAGAAGTTGCCCATCATCGGCACGCTGACCGCCCTGCGCATCGACCCTGCGGCCGGGCAGGGGCGGATCGAATTTGAGTGGGTCCGCCTCCGGGGCCCGGACGATGCGGTCCTGAAGGAGTGGAATTTCAAGAACCCCGAACCGCAGGCGGATTCCCGCGCAGCAGCGTGGGCCACCGATCCCACGGCCCTGCTGAGCGACGGGTAGGGGCCGACAAGATGAAGAAGACTACCGCGACCAGGTCCGCCGCGACATCGGCATCGCCGGAAAGGGCAAATGAATGAAAGGTTTCCTGGGCGAGTGGATGCTTGCCTTCGGCCTGGTTGCCGCCATCCTCGCGCGGCCGGCGCCGGCGGACGTGACGAGGGCCGTGATCTACCGCGACGGGTCATCGGCGATGATCGGTTTCGCCGCCCAGGAGATTGCCGCGGCGCTGGAAAAGAGCGGCGTTGCCGTCGAGCAGCGGCCCATTGCCGGCGCGGCCGACCAGCCCGGCGCGGCCGCTATCTACCTGGAAGTGCGGCCCGACTCCGGCCTGAAGGCCCAGGCGTACACCGTCCGCGCCGAGAAACCCTCCACCTGGCGCGTGACCGGCGGCGATGAGGCCGGGGCGATGTACGGCGGACTCCACCTGGCGGAGGCCGTACGCTTGGGCCGCGGACTGGCGGGCGTCGGCGATGCCGGCGGCAGCCCGGCAATCCTCCGCAGGGGCCTTAAGTTCAACATCCCGCTGGATGCCCGCACCCCCAGTTACGACGACACGGGCGATTCGGCCCAGAGCAACGTCGCCGAAATGTGGAACTTCGATTTCTGGCGAGACTTCCTCGACGACATGGCCCGCCACCGCTACAACACCCTCTCGCTCTGGAACCCGCACCCGTTTCCATCGATGCTCGCGCTCCCGAAGTACCCCGGCGTGGCCCTGGAGGACGTCTGCGGCACGACGCTCTCGCCCGTCTATAACGGCGGCGCGTGGCGCGACCCGCAGTTCGTCTCGCCGAAGGTGCTTGAGAACCTCAAGGTCCTTAAACGCATGTCGATGGATGATAAGATCGCCTTCTGGCGCCGCGTCATGAAGTACGCCAAAGACCGCGGCATCAGCGTCTATTTCATCACGTGGAACGTCATCGTCAACAGCGTTGAGGGGAAGCACGGCATCGACGCCCGGCAGGACAACCCCGCCACCATCGCCTACGTGCGAGAGTGCGTCCGCGAGTTCGTCCTCACGTACGGCGACCTTACGGGCATCGGCGTAACGGCCGGCGAGAACATGAAGAACCGCAGCGACGAGTTCTCGCGCGAGCGGTGGCTCTGGAACACCTACGGCCTCGGCGTCGTGGATGCCAAGCGCGAGCAGCCCGGCCGCCAGGTAGCCTTCATCCATCGCGTCTGGCAGACCGCCGTCAAGGATATCGTGGATGCGTTCCGGGAGTATCCGGGCCGGTTCGAACTGGGCTTTAAGTACGCCCACGCGCGGCTGTACTCATCGCCCGCGCCGCCGTTCGCCGAGGACCTGGTGCGCGAGATGGCCCCGCACCGCCTGGCGTGCTGGTGGAACCTGCGGAACGATGACATCTTCTGCTTCCGCTGGGGCGACCCGGACTACGTCCGCGAGTTTCTGAGGAACCTGCCGCCGGGTTGCACCGCGGGTTATCACATGGGTTCCGATGGATACGTCTGGGGCCGCGAGTTTACGAGCCTCGACCCCGACACCCCCCGCCAACTTGAAATCCGCAAGCACTGGTACTCCTTCATGCTCTGGGGCAGGCTGGGGTATGACCTGGCCCTCGACCGGGGGTTCTTCGAGAAACTCCTGGCCGACCGTTTCCCGGACGCGCCCCCCGCAGCGCTCTACGATGCGTGGGCGGCCGCGTCGAAGATCATCCCGCAGGTGAACCGTTTCCACTGGTGCGACTGGGATTTCCAGTGGGCCGTGGAGGGGTGCTTCGACCAGCGGAAGGGCTTCCACACGGTTGAGGACTTCATCCGCGTCCGCCCGATGCTGCGCTCCGGCATCGTCTCGGTGCCGGACTACGTCAAGGCGAGCCTGGCCGGGCAGGCGGTCGAGGGCGCCACGCCGCCGGAGGTGGCGAAGAACCTCACGGGTTGGGCCGATGCGGCCCTGGCCGGCATTGAGACTATCCGCAGCCGCGGCAAACCCGGAAAGGAACTCGGCCAGACCCTCTCGGACATTGAGGCGATGGCCCACCTGGGCCGCTACTACGCTGCCAAGATCCTCGGCGCGGTGGAACTTGAGGCG
>CAYGWP010000582.1:0-42022 GCA_964353455.1 uncultured Anaerolineales bacterium | reverse complement strand
GCGTCTGCCAATTCCGCCACTCCGGCACCTTGAACACAACCGCTTATCCTATAACGCGTTATCCCGGTTTCTGCAACCATTATCGCCTGACTGTCTTTTCATTTGCGTCTCCGATTGTGTGCGTTCATTTCTCGCGCTGGTCGTCGCGTAGTGGACGGTCATCGCGATTGTCACCGCGGCGTTCTCCGCCGTCGCCTTTCCCTTGCGGACAATCTCCGGGCGGCCGGCACTGGTGATGGACGTCAAGGCCTTGCGCGGCGCGGTCGGTGATCGTGCCCTTGTGCGTCAGGTCCCGGCCCTTGAGCGCCGGATGGTCTGCCGCGTAGCGGAATGCGCGGAAGGCAGAGTTTGTCATCGGCAGGGCGTCGGGCAGGAACTCAAAGCAAAGACGCTGGCGCGTTGCCGGCGCAAGGACAAGGGAATGCCCGGACCGAAGGATCCCGACCGGACCGAAACCCCCTCACTTGCGCCGAGGGCTTGATTGTGCCATTTGCGCTGAAGATGTACAGTAGCGGTCGTCACGATAGACACCGCCGCGCCGTCAAAGCCTTACAGCCCGATGATCTTCGGAGGCTTTATCGAGCATTTTCACCGGCAGATCTACGGGGGTCTGTTTGGACCGGGCTCGCCCCTGTCAGATGGAAACGGCTTCCGCAAGGACGTGATCGAGGCGATGAAGGATCTGAAGCTTTCGGTCGTGCGCTGGCCCGGCGGGTGCTTTGTCAGCGGTTATCATTGGAAAGACGGCGTGGGCAAGACGCGTATCCGTCGTGATCCCCCGGTTTCTCCGGGCCCGCCCCAACAACACTTAAGACCCCGGCCCAGCGGCGCGGGCGGGCATTCATGACACGCCCGATGGTAGCTGGCCCCACCGGTCACGTCAAGCGAGCAGGCCGACAGCCCATCCTGTTGAGGACCGCGTTCCTGTCAGCGTTCGCGAGCGTTGCCATAGACGAGCGCGTAACTCTTTCCCCCGTCCGTGCTCTTGAGAATCCCGTATCGGTTGCACAGATAGAGGGTGTCTTTTCCCCCGGCATCGCGCACGACGCAGGATACTCCCGCATTCAGGCGGATCTCCTCGCGACTGCCCGTCGCACGCGCGTCGGCGGACACGACGGACCAGTTGCGGCTCCGGTCCGTCGTGACATAAAGCGGGCTTGGCCCCGTTCCCGAAAAGGGCGCCGCATACGTTGCCGCGCTCCAGTCGGAATGCGGCTGCGAGCCGATGGCCGTGAACAGCACGTCCGCAGGCATCTTGTGCAGACGCAGTTCGAACACGGTGCCGTGTACCCACGTGTAGTACACGCCACGGTTGGTCGCGAAGTTCATGAAGTTTTCGTGCACGTCAAAGGCGATGTTCGTTACGCCGAAGTCCGGCAACTCGCACTGCACCTGCTTTCTCACTTTCCCGTCCCGCAGCGAGACGGCGTAGATCCGCCCGGGCGCCTTGCCCGGCGAGGCCACCTGGCCCAGGCCCAGCGTTGCGAACTCGCTGTCCGCGATGGTCCCAACGATCAGTTGCCCGTCTTTCTGCCGCGTCACGGGGACAAAGCCCAGGCAGGCGATTCGCTCGCCCTGGAGGCCGGCGGGCTTCCAGGTCTCTCCCGCATCGGTGCTCAGGAACAGGCCGCTCGTCTCCCCGCCGGCGGCGACCAACCGGGGGTCTTCCGGGCAGAACGAGACGACCTCGCCGAAAATCGTGGCGGGTCCCCGGCCGTCGAAGTCGATCTCCCGCGTGATCAGCCGCCACACCTTGCCGCCATCCGTGCTCTTCCACAGCCCGCTCCTGAGGGCGCCGTCCACCACGGCGCCGCCCGCGCGCAGAACGGTTGAGGCGTCCTTCGGATGCACGGCCACGGACCGGACCGCCCGGGCGTCCGGCGAGGCAAGCCCCTCGTCCACGGGGCGCCACGTCTGCCCGCGGTCCGTTGATTTCAGCAGTCCCGCGCCGTTGCTCCGCGCATACAGGATCCGGGGGTCCTGCGCGGCCTGGACCAGCGCGGTGACACGATTCGCCTGGGGCAGGTCCTCCGGCCGCGGCTTGGCCCGGGGCTCCTCCGCGACAGGGCCGGGTTCCAGGGTCAGGCAGTCCATCGCGCCGGCGAAGAGGCTGCGGCCCTTGCCCGGCACCGCCTGGAACACCACGCCCGCGCTGGCCTCCTCCGGGAACCCCGGCATGATGCGCTCCATCGCCTTGTGCCACACGTTCCCGTCCGGGGAGGTGAAGGTCTGGAATCGCTTTCCACGGCGGACAAGCCTGAGCCACGGATGATCCGCCGGAAACGAGACGATGCTCAGCCTGCTGGCGGCAAGGTCCGGGAAATCCGCCGGACCCCGCATGCCCTGGCCGGCCGTGCGATAGATGCCGAAGTAGTCTCCCGAGAACGGCTGGTTCGTTTTCCTGTTCTTGACCAACAGGCCCAGCCAGTTTGCCGCATGGACGCCCGTTTCCGGGGTGGTCAGGTGGATGTCCGCGATCCGGGCGGTCAGGCTGAAGTCCCCCGTGACCGGCTGGTGTCCGAAACAGAATCCCTCCCCCGCGAATGACATCCGGCCCTCTCGATGCCGGGCCCCCATGGGAAAGACGTCTTCCCCCAGAACATCGAACTTCCACGGGCCGTCCGTCCGGTTTTGCGCCTTCAGGGTCAGCACGTTGGACTCGACCGACGAGCCGCCGTCATACCACAGGCGCGCCCGGAGCGGGTTGTCGCCCTCCGGCAGCAGGACCTTGAAGGCGATCCGGTCCGTGCCGCCGGAATCGGTCCCCGAAACCGTCTCAAGCAACTGGCGGCCGCGGAAGAGTTGCACCCTGTCGATCCGGCGCCCGTGCCGCTCGATGCGCCCGCGAACCTCAACGAGGTTGTCCTCCAGCACGCCCGAGGAAACCGCGCCGACCACCTCGATGGCAAGGGCAGGCAGATCGCCGCTGTCACGGGCCATGAGATCGTCCCGGGAGAGGTTACGGAGCCCAAAACCCGGACCTTCCCACGCCACCAGAATCTTGTCTGCGAGATAAGCGTCCGGGCCCTTGAAATAGGCCATCTCGAAGGTGTGCAGACCCCTGCTCAAGGCGATCGGGTACTGCCTTACGGATGTGCTGTGGATTCCATCTCGCTCCGCCACAACCTTGCCATCCACGCTCAGGCGGCTGCCGTCGCAGGTTCCTATCGACAGCACGTACAACCCGTCGGCGGGAGCCCGAAGATACCCCTGGTAGCGCAGCGCGTAGAGTTTGTCACGATCCTGCCGAACGGTGTCGTCCAGGGCAAGTACGCAGCCCCGCCTGATCGGCTCCAGGGCCGAAAAATCCGGCAGGCGCTCCCATCGGGCATCCTGCGGCGCCTCGTAGTACAGATACCCCAGCCCGGGGCGGAGCCCGGCGGCCTCGGCGGCGGGCGCGAGCGCCGCCTGCCTGACGGGAACCGTTATGGACTTCCTCTGATCGAAGATGTCCGTCACGGTCAGCCGCACGCTTCCGGGTGGCCGGTCGGTATCCAGGCGCTTGGCGTGGACGTGCGGCGCGGTGTCCTCGAAGGCCGCCAGCCGGGGGCCCGCTGCCGCGTCCTCGGCGAACACCTCCAGGGCATACCCCAGTTGCGGCGCCGCGTTGGGGGGGATGCGCCACTCGACGGTCACCTGGCTTCCCCACGCGCGGGCCTCGACCCCCTCGACCGCCGGCGCATCGAGAACGGGCGCGCCCGGCTGCCGGGCGGCGAAGGACGTCTTCTCCTTGCGGGAGCCCGTATCGCCCTCGACCGGACGGTCGAAGCGCACGACCGTCCCATCCTCGATGAGCCGGAACTGCGACGGGCTCTGCGAGCCGACTTCGTTCGACGGGAACCACTTCCCCTCCAGGCGGTAGTAGCCGAGGCGGTACTCGAACGCGCGGTGGACGCTCTCGGGCGCCAGGGCCTCGACAAAGCCGCTGTTTCCCATGACCCCCGTTTCACGGGACGGGATGCTCACGATGCTGTGGGTGTGCCACTGGTTTTTCTCCACGTCTTTGACCCACCAGCCAACATATGTCTCCTTCTCGCCGCCCCGCAAGGGCGGAAAGACGCGCAGGACCATGCGATACCACGATCCAGGGCGCAGGAAGGGCGGCTTGCCGTTGGCGCCGCCCTTCGCGCCTTCGGCCCCGTAGCCGTGCCGGTAGAAATACTCCCCCTCGTGAATGTTCGTTATGCCGCCCCAGTAGGACATGAACATCCCTGGGGTGACCTTGTCGCCGTGGGTCGCCAGGCCGCCGTAGAAAGTGCAGTACCGGTTGGGAAAGAACTTGACGTACCAGAAACAGTAATAGGTTCCCTCGTCCCAGCGGGGCCAGCGCAGGTCCATCATGACGATGTCGGCCCCCTGCCCGACGTTAGGAGCCCATCCGGTGGCGTGGGCACGGGGGGCCGCCAGCCCGAGCGCGACGCCGATCGCAACCGCCATGACCAGAACCCACGTACGCCTCGCCCTTCTCTGGCCGCCCAGCGGAGCCCTTCCGCTCACTCGAAATTCCCCGGATGAAATCCTGTCCCTGACCGCCAGGACGCATTGCCCCGCGCTACGGCCCGGAAGTCTCGCCTGGCCCATCGCGGCCACGGCAACGCTTGCTGCCACGGTCCGCTCAATAAACTCACGCCGGCGCATTGAACGCATGGCCGTTTCCTTTGCTCAAAAAACCTTAACCGCGGAGGCCGCCGAGAAACGCAGAGAACGCCCTCCCTGATTCTCTTACAAGAAGCCTACGCAGTTTCTCTCCGCGTTCTCGGCGGTTCAATCCGTTAATTCGATGATCCGGAAATCGTCGAAGCGAATCCAGTGCTCGTCCGCCTCCGGGCCGTTGTAACACTGGATGCTGACCTGCTCGTCGCCGCCGGGCGCGAGGGCGCCCTCGGCGGCCGTCTGGAAGTCGCCCTTGGCGTCGGGCCGGAACTGGGCCGTAAAGCGGTCCTTCGTGACGACGAGGCGAAGCTGCACCGTCTTCTCGGGGGCAGGCTTCTTGCCGGGGATGATGTAGGTCTTGCCGTCGATCTGCTCGTGGACGAACTTGAAGACGGGCTTGCCATCGCGATACCACGTGATGCCGGCCTGCTCGTACTGGACCGTGGGCGGCGTCGTGAAGGTGACGGTGACCTCGATGGCGATCTTGCCCTTCGTGCGGTCGGGGGGCTTCCGGAGCAGCGCGTTCTTGACCGAACCGGCATTGCCCGGCTCGACGCGTATCTCGAGCGCCCCGTCGGCGGTCCGCCATGTCTTCGGGTTCTCGCGAAGCCAGGTCCACCCGTTGCCCAGCTTGCCCGCGAAACGGTCCTCAAAGAGCACGCGCTCCTGGGCCGCGTAGATGGTGACGCAGAAGAGGATCGCTGCCGCAACTGTCCAACAGACGTGTTTCATGGCCGATCTCCCGGAATGACGTGCGTCCGACAGAAGACGAGTCTAGCGGCCGGCGCGGCCGGGTCAAGTGTAACCCCTTGTATGTTGATGAAGGTTGTGGCGAATGTTACCATGGGTCCCGGGCTGGTCGAGGAGGCGAGCACAGCGAGCCGACGAGACCGGGCGGCGAGAGATCGAGTATGGGTGTCCCCGGAAAGCCCCCCGGGCGCCGTTACTGTCCCGCGTAGATTGACCTCATCCTCCAGCCCTTGACGTCCTTCACCACAACATCTCCGCCCTTGCTGAATAGGCTGACGCTAAGGTTTCCTGGAGCGTACGTGTGGGAGGCGACGGCGGCTTGGCGGTCGTTGGCGAACACCTCGATCACGCTCTTATCCAGGAAGACGCGCAGTTCCAGATCTTCCCCGGGTTTCAACTCGAACGGCACCTTTATGGCGCCAAGATTCAAGGTCTTGCTCTCGGGTTCGACCGTGATCGGGAAACCGCCGTTGCCCTCCTTGTCGCAGTACACCCGGATGCCAACCTGCTTGGCTTGGCCAGGCTTGATCGTAATTTTGAGTTCAAGGGTGTCGCCGGCAATCTCCTTGAGCGTGTGAATGCCGTCGCCCTTCACGGTGATGTTGGCTTCGCTCTTCTCGTCATAACGGAGCGTCTCCAGTTCCCGGAGCGGCTTGATGCGTAGAACGCCGTCCTCGGGCAGGCTGAGTTCGCGAGGGAGCGACTGGATACCGCTCTGGGGGCCATCGAGAATACACCAAGCCCACATGACGCGTCGGCCATCGGGCGTCAGCACGCTTTCCGGGGCAAAAACGTCCCGGCCATGCCAGTTCATGCGCGCATGAAAGTCGGGCGTGAAACGCTCGTTCTTCCACTCGCCAAGGTAATAGCGGCAGCCTTTGTTGTGGCTGATGCAGAGCAGCATGTGTTTGCCGCCGATCTTGAAGAAGTTCGGACAGGAGACATCTTCGTCCTTCTGGACGTCCGGCATATCATGGCTCAGGAACAGCCCGAGATACTCCCAGGTCTTCAGATCAGGCGACTTGAACAATGTGGGCGGCTTGCCACTGCCGGGGGAGCCGCCAGAGAGCGCATAGTAGGTATCGCCGTCCACCCAGGCATCCGGATCCCAGTTGGCGATCTTGCTGCCATCCTGGCCGGGTCGAATCTTCGGCTCCAGCGCCATGGGCACGCTCCACTTCTCCAACTGGTCGTCTTCGGCGACGGCGATCTGGTTTCTGCCCGATCCCTGCCCATGATAAATGATGGCCGGCTTGCCCTCCTTGGTGAAGAAGCCGGTGCCGCTGAACATGCCGTGCCCGGTCTTGGGCGGCGTGAGCGTCGTCGGGTGCCACTTCCAGTGCAGCATGTCCCCGCTGGAGACGTGGGCGAAGGAGTACCCATCCTTGTGGGTGTAGATGTAGTGAAGGTGATATCGGCCTTTCCAAAAGAAGGCGCAGTTCGGATCGCCGGGCCTGGCATTGCCGGGACCGGGGTGGGCCAGGTGGTAGGTCAGCCAGTTCGCCGGCGGGTTCGCCGGCCGGGCCGGTGTCTCGTAAGCGAAGGGGGCTTCTTTCCCGGTCTTGCAGAGCATCATCCCGTTCTTGCCATCGAGCACGAGCTTGCCGCCTTCCACCGTGGTGCCGCCGGCAATCTGCGTGATCGGGAACCGCCCGGTGCGATCCTTGGCCTCCTTGTCGTCGAACGACCACCACGCCCAGGGCTTGAGGTCCGATGGCTCATTGGGCTTCAACGCCGCGATCTGCTCGGCGGACAGCGCCTGGTCGTAGAGCGATCTTATCCACTCGGGCGGGAGTTTCTTGTCGGCCGGGACGAGTTTCTCAAGGTCCGGCGTCTCGGCCGCCCCCGCCTCGCGCGGGATTCCGCCGGCCATCGCCGCCGCTGCGCCCGCCCCGAGCATCGAGAGGAACTCCCGCCGGTTCGGCCCGTCGCAACAACCGGGTTTGTGGCACTCGCAATCGCTCATGGCATGCTCCTGCGGTTTGGGCAATGAGTCTGGGTATGGGTCCAGCCGGTCCCTCTTCAGGTCTTTTTCTTCTTCTTGGGCGCAGCCTTTTCCTCGGCGGTCTTAAGGGCGCTTGCTTCCACACGTGCGCCCTTGCCGGGCTGGTTTCCCTCGCCGATGTCTTCGAGGGCCTTGGCGGCCAGTTCCGAGAGTTGCTTGACCACGTCGGGATGTGCAGCGGCCACATTGTTGGTCTCGCCGATGTCGGCCTCCAGGTCGTAGAGTTCGACCTTGTCCGGCGCCGGCGTGTCCTTGGCGGCCCCTTTGGCGACAAAGAGTTTCCACCGTCCCTTTCGCACCGCCCGGAGTTGATCCCCGGTGTAGTACAGGAACGTGTCGCGCGCCGACTTGTCGGAGGCCCCGGTCAGGAATTGCCCCTGGTCGCAGCCGTCGATGACGCGGTCGGTCGGCGCCGCCGCGCCGGCCATCTTGGCGAAGGTCGGCATCAGGTCGATGGAGGCGACCAGTTCGCCGCTCTCGCGGCCGCCGGGTATCCGCCCGCCCCAGAAGATGCCGGGCACCCGGAAGCCGCCCTCCCACGCAGTCGCCTTCCCGCCGTGCAGCGGGCCGGCCGAACCGGCCATGTCGCCCTTGACAAGCCACGGGCCATTGTCGCTGGTAAAGAGGACGATCGTGTTTTCGGCCAGCCCCAGTTCCTTCAGGGCATCAATGAGGCGGCCGGTGTTCCAGTCCAACTCCTCGATGACGTCGCCGTAGAGGCCGCCCTTGGACTTGCCGCGGAATTGCTCGGAGGCGCCGATCTTCACGTGCGGCATGCTGTGCGGCAGGTACAGGAAGAACGGCCCGTCCTTGTGCTGGCGGATGAAGTCGATGGCCTCGTCCGTATAGCGCTTGGTCAGGCTGCCCATGTCGTCGGTCTCGCCGACCTTCTCCTTGTTGCGATAGAAAACCACGTGGCCCGAGTCGGTGGCGCCCAGCGTGCCGAAGTAGTAGTCGAAGCCCTGGTCGGTCGGCAGGCGGCCTTCCACGAACTGGCGGCCAGAGAGGTCCCACTTGCCGATGCAGCAGGTGGCGTAGCCGGCCGACTTCAGGACCTCGGCAATCGTGATCTCCCCCGGCGCCAACGTCCATCTGCGGATGACACGGGTGGGGTAGCATCCGGTCATCAGGGCCGCGCGCGACGGCCCGCACACCGGCTGCACGTAGAAACTGGTCAGTTTCAGCCCTTCGCGGGCCATCTGGTCCAGCCGCGGCGTGTGGATGGTCTTCGAGCCGTAGCAACTCAGGTCTCCGTGGCCCTGGTCGTCGGTGAAGACGATGACGAAGTTCGGCTTCTTCGCCGGTGCGGCGGCCGCCAGCCAGGCGGGGCGGACCGCGCAGGCGGCGGCGCCGAGGCCGAGGGCTCCCAAAAACCCACGGCGCGTAACGCATGCCATGTGATTCTCCTTTCCGCTTGCTGTTCCTGATCCGACAGCGAAACTCCGGTATTGGCGCGGCTGGCCGTGTTACCTCGGCAGCGCTGTGACGATGTCCTTGAGGCCCACGCCGAGCACCTCGCGGGCGATGCGGTCCAGTTCCGCCTCCGGCCCGCGCAGGTGGATCGTCCGGTGCACGTGCTCCATGCTCTTGCCCGGCTCCAGCGCCGCCGCAGGCGATGAGGATTCCAGTTCGTAGAACGGCCCCATGGGCTTCACGCCCTCCTTGGGCGGACCGTCGTTGTAACTGTTGGCCACGTCGCCGGCGTAGGGGTTCTTCTGGATTTCCCACATCGAGTTGACGTAGTCGGCCGGCGCCGCAGGCATCGTAAACTGGACGATCGTGAGGACGCCGTTGGTGGCATCGTAACTGCCGAGGACCGGCCGGGCGCGTTTCGGGCTGAGGCCGATCTTGCTGCGGAACTTGCCGTCGCCGCTGAAGAAGGCGATGCTGCCGCGGACGACCAGGCGCTCGGGCGGCACGCGGCCGAAGTAGTCGGCATTGACGACCGGACCCAGTTCCGATTCGGCCCCGGGCCTGAAGGGCGCCACCACCGTCAGCGTCGGCGAGGGATTGAACATCCCGAGAATCCAGATCGAGAGGAGGCCCGACTCCTTCTTCCACGGGTCCTTGCCGGCGTTCGTGATGCGGTTGACCGATTCGAACGCCACCATCCGCACGGCGGGGGTGGCCGGGGCAACGGCCAGATGCTTCCATACGTCGGCGGGTTCCAGGACCCGCACCGTGCGGTCAACCGTCACGTCGAACTTCGTGCCGGAGTAGTTCTTTAGCTCGAGCGCGCTACGGAACTGGGCCTCGCCGCGGCTCTTCGACACGAGGTTCCAGGGCCGGATGTCGAGGGCCGGCGGCGTGTACCAGTGGTCGAGGTCAAACGGCTCGTCCTTCGAGAAGAAGATGGAGAACTGTCCGCCCTCGGGGCCCATCCAGAACCGGTCCTCGCCGCCGTATGGGTTGAAGTGGGCGCGCTTGACGCCCGAGGCGATCAGGTCGCGGTTGATCCAGCCGTAACTCATGCCGGCGGGGCCGTCGGACGTGCTGGTCATCACGCGGCCCTGGAGAAGCGGCGAGACGGCCACCCGGGCCATGCCGGTCGCGTCCGACAGCACCAGTGCGCCGCCGCGCGGCTGGAGGAACTCGACGTCGTCGCCGAACGACCCCGGGGCAGGACGCTGGTCCTGCTTGGCGCACCCCGCTACAAGTGCCAACACTGCGAACGCTGCTGCGAGTGACCTCATCGTTGGTACCTCCTGTGCGTGCATGTGCGTGTGAGTTCAGAACGCGCCGCGCAAGCGCGGCGGCTAACTGTGAACGGCGTCAACTTTTCACTTTTCACTTTGCACTTTGCTTCTCGAACCAGGCGCGCCAGTCGGCGAGGGTTTTGTCGCGCGCCGCCTGGTCGGCTGCCGGGTCGTACGGGCCGCTTCGGCCGGTGAGTTCCGAAAGGGCCGCGCATACCCTCAAGCGCGCGTTCTCGCCCGGCTTGTCCAGGGCCTTCACGAGTCCCGCGATAACCGCGGGGGTGCGGCTCTTATACTTGGCGAGCATCGTCGCCGCCGTGGACCGGACCCGCTCGTCCTTATCCGCGAGGAGCGCGGCGAGGCGCCCCACGTTCGTATCGCCCGCGTGCTTGGCCAGCATCTCGGCGGCAATCACGCGGGCCTTCGGGTCGTCGCTCTCCAAAGTGGCCTTCACAAGTTCATCCGGAGCGCTGCCGCGGAAGACCATGAAACCCTGGAGCGCCCACGTTGCCAGGCCCGCATCTTTCGATGACTGGACCTTGTCGATGATGGCCTTGTCAAGCCGCGCATCTCTCTGCTTCACCCCGTGATATGCCGCGACGTACCGCACGCCGCCCATGGGGTCATCGAGGAGTTTGATGAGGGCATTGACGGCCCGCTCGTCGGCGATGTCGGCCAGCGTGGTGGCGAGCCACAGCCGCGCGTGCGACGGTCGTCGCGTCTGGAGCGCCGGCGGAATGATCGCGTCCAGAACATCTTTGCCGAGCCGCACGGCCGTGTCGTGGGCCTGCTGGCCCGACCACGCATCGCGGTCGTATTGCTTCAGGAGGTCCACGATGAAAGCCTGGCGGGCCTCGGGCGAGAGCGACTTAAAGTCCGGCGGCCCGACGAGGATTTCCGCGGCGGCGCTCGTCACGAGCGTCGGTGCGGCGCCCGTTGCCGGGATGCAGAGGGTGAACTTGGCCATCGCGCGGCCGGGCATGAGGACGGCGCTCATCTTGCCGGCGGGCTTGGGGAGGCCCTCGCCCGCCTGGGAGACGTAGGCCGTGAGGAGGCGCTTGGCGTCCTCGGAGGCGTACGCGGCCGACTTGGATAGATCAATCGACTTATAAGTAACCATCTTATCGCCGCCGATTTCCGCCGGCCAGTCCTTGCCGGCGCCGGCGAAGGAAATCTTCTCGCTGTAGTACGCCTTCTTCGACCCCGGCGTGCTCTGGGCCACGAGAAGCCAGCCGAAAACGTCCTTCGCGGGCGGAAGCGCGACGGGGTTTCCGGCAGCGCTCTTCAGGCTGACGCTCACCTTGAGGTTCCCGCCGCTCGAGACGTCGCCATCGAGCGAAAGGGAGATGGAGAGACCGCCGCTGGGAGGTCCCCAACCGGGCGATTCGGCCTCCGGCGGCGCGACCGTTGTGTCGGCCGGGCTTTGCTGCACTTCGCCCTGGCGAGCCGGCGCCGCAGGCTCTGTCGCCGCGGCGACCGTCGCCGCCAGAACTCCACAGAGCAGCCACCGAGAGATGACCCGAGCCATGCCGCGTATGGTAGCGTCGGCCCTGCCGCGCGGCAAGAATAACGTGGCGGCGGGTTACTGCGGCGGGAGCACTGTCACGTCTTTTTCGCGCGAGGCCGGGGTCACCTTCAATCGCTCGACCTTGCCGCCCCGATAGAGGCACTCGACGGTCGTGCTATAGGGCGCGCGGAGCGCAAACTCGACGTCCCAGGCCTTCGGCCACGCGGGGAGGACGTAGATCTTGCGGCCGTCTGCCTGGAGGAGCATCGCCTCGAGGCCCATCATGCCGTTTGCCCCGTGGTCCTGGTCGGGGACCCAGTCGAAGTTCGGTCCCCAGAATGCGGGGAATCGGCTGCCGGAGTCTTTGGTGGCGAATCGTCGAGCGATGAACTGGGCGGCCTGGTCCGCGAGGCCGAGAATGGCGGCCTGCACCGGGTCCTGCTGCCATCCGCGGCTGCCCTTGACCTCGCGTGCGGCGAAACTCGCCCGCGCCATCTCCAGGTCCGGCTTGCCCACGCCGTAGAGGCGGTACGGGAAGACGGCGTAGAGTTCCGGGTTCTCGCAGTTATGACGGTTCGAGAATTCCTGCGCCGGCGCAAGGATGGTCTTGCCGTCGGCCTGTCGCAGCGGAATGGGCGGGACCTGCCCGAGCAGGCGCCTCCAGTTCTCGCGCTGCGTCGGCGTGGCGAGGTCCTCCGGCAGGGCGATGAGCCGCGGCAGGACGGCCCGAAGGCCCGCCACCTCGGGCATCGGGTTGACGGCCGTCCACCACGTCTCGAGCGACTGGGCGGGCTCGATCCGCAGTCGCCCGTCGGTCTCTCGCGGATAGTGCTTGTCGTAGAAGGTGGCGATTGCATCGGCGAAGGGGACCAGCGTTGACCTGCCGAACGCCTTGTCCTCGGTGTAATCGAAATGGTCAAGCATCATCATCGCGAGTTCCAGCCCGCCTTCCCAGTGGCGGCGGATGTACTGGTTGACCATGAGCGACACGGGGTGCCCTTCGTGCTTCCAGCCGTAGTCGTCGTTGCAGGGGGTGCCCCAGAAGTAGATGGTCTCGTCGTAGACCGCGCCGTCGTGGTTGTGGTAAAGCCGGGTAACGGCCTTTCTGAAAGGCAGGGCATTCATGTACATCTTAAACAGTGGCTGCATGAGGTCGAAGTCGCCGCAGGCCGCCATTGACCAGTAGGGGAGGCGGGTGTTCTGGAACCAGTAGCATCCGCCCCATCTCCGGTAGTCCCCGTCCGTCCCTGGAATATCAACCGTGAAGATCGAGCCGTTGAACTTTATCGGCATGGCTCCGCGTCCGGCGCAGGCGTTTATGAACCGCTGGAGGGTGTACCCTTGAGTGACGACGTTCGCGCCGCCGGTTGCGCCGATCGTCTCGGCGGCCACCTGCCTGCCGTTCACGTACAGCCGCAGGTCGCCCGCCGAGTCGAACGTGGCGGCCACGTGGGTCCACTCGCCGGGTTTCAGCGCGTCCTTGTGGATGAGCGTCCCGGGCTCGGTGATCATCCGCAGCGAATTCCTTGGATATGTATCGAGGAGGTAGCCATTGCTGGTGCCGGCCCTGGACTTGTCGATGATGCGGCCGTCGGCGCTGTTGGATGCCGCCACGGCCACCCATGCGGCAAGCGTGCAGCCGGTCGTAAGGTGCAGACGCGGATTGTCGGCCACCTCCAGGTATCCCTTGCCGCCGAGCCGCACGGCCCGCCCTACGGACTGGCGGGCGGGGGAATCGACCACCGCGACCTCGCCGACCATCTTGGCGGGGAGGTTCTCGCCGGGGGCGGCGCTCCCGAAGGCGCCGTCCTTCAGGTTGTCGAAGGTCCAGAATCCGACGAGGGCCGGGTCCCGCTGGAGGGCTTGATCCTTGCCGTCGGCGAGGGCCGCGACCTCCTGGGGCGTAAGCGCGCGGCTGAAGACCATCGGCCTTGCGATGTCGCCGACGAATCGGTTGCCGCCGCTGCTGGAGGCGCCGATCCGAAGCGGCAGGTCGTTCGCGGTGATCTGCGGGCCTCCTGGCGCCGCCGCCCCCGACACGCGGATCCAACTGCGGTTCCAGAAATCATCCCACCAGCGAAGATGGGCCTCGCGGGCCCTCTCGGGCCGGACTTCATCGACGCGGGCGATGAGGCGGTCCAGCGCCGCAAGCCACTCATCGTTCGTCACGGGTGCTTCGGGCTTGAGGATGTAGATGGCGACGGAGTGGTTGCGGGCGGGCTGCTTCGAGCGGAGCGTTGTGGGACCGTCCTTCGCGAGGCCGTCGCCCTTGATGCAGCCGCCGAAGGTGCGGCTGATGAGGGGGTCGTCCGTCGGCTTCACGAGGCTCTCGAGGCCCTGGACCTTCATCGTGATCGGCCAGCAGGAACTTGTGTTGCGGTGATACCAGACGAGGCGATCGCCGGCGGCATCAAGGACGGTGTCGGGCGTGGCGACCAGCGGTGTCGGGGCGCCGAGGATGCCGCGGGCGGAATCGCGGTTCTTTCCCTCCAGCGGCCCTTCTTGAGTTCGCCAGACCTCCAGGTTGACCTGCATAGCCAGCGGCTTTGCGCCGTCGGCCGTGAGGCGGACGACCGGCAAGTTGGCATCGACCCAGAGTCGGACCGTAACGGCTTCGGCCGGCGGCCCGGCGACGATCTCGATCTCCCCTTGCCGGAGTCGCAGCGTTTGGCGGAAGGGCGCGCCGGCCGCAAACGGGTTCGGCGAGAACTTCACGCGCACCCGCCCGAGTTTCAGGAGCCGCCCCAGGGCATCCCACGCATCGGTCTTGCTTACGTAGAACACGAGGTCGCCGCCGGTCTCAACCCACACGTTGAGGCCGATGTCGCCGTTACCGAGCGGCATGGAGCCGGAGGAATCCTTGCTCGGCGAATCCCAGACTATCGTTGCAGCATCGAGCGGGTCGGCGGCTTCAGGCACAGGCGCCGCGTGACAGGTAGCGGCGGTCAAGAGGCAGCATACTCCGAGAAAGGCGGTTCGCCATGGATGCATCGGACCTTCTCCATATAATTGACTTGCGATCACTTGACTTGCGATCACTCGGCCGAATAGACCGCCAGCGTCGGGAATGACCGGTCCCCCAAACTCGGCGGGGCCTCGGCGGGGGGACAGGCGGCGTCGTGCCACCAGACGAGGAGGACCTTTCCGTCGCCCTCGCGGCGGTCGCGGTCCCACCAGGAGAGGCTGCGGCCGGCGTAGGCGAGACGCGGGTCGGCGTCGGCCTTCCACTCGACGGCCCAGGCCTCCAGGGGCTGCGACCGGCCGGCGGCATCGGTGGCGACGCTGCCATCGACCAGCAGGGCGGCGACAACGTCGGCTCGCCTGGCGACCGCCGCCAAGTCCGCCCGCGTCGGCCGCAATTCGCGCGGTGGGCAAGACTGCCCACCGCGCCACTCGGCCGTCGAGAGAACGTGAACGAGCAGCCACGGCTCGCGGCTCTCAAAGTACTCCTCGCTCCCCACGTGCAGCGTGCCGCCCTTGCGGAAGAAGTCCTCCGAGCCCGCGAGCACCGGCACGGGAAAAGGCGATGTGCCGGGCTGCGCGAGGACGAAATTCGCCGGCGCCCCCCCGCGCGACTCAAGGAGCACGAAATGTTCGAGACCTGCGTCCGTCCGGAAGGGGTCGATGTAGAACACGCGGGCGTCGCGGACCCGCGCCAGGCGTACATCGCCGAAGAAGAGGATGGTCGCCGCGGCGACAGCCGCGACGATCACGAGAATCGCCGTGGCGACCACCGCCCTGGCACGGGTACGGCTCGTGCCGTGGCCGGCTTTCCGTCCCGGCACGAGGACCCCCGCGGCGAGGACGGCCAGCGCGAAGACTCCGAGCCAGAGCCAAAGGCGCCGCCGGTCCTCGGCGGGCCAGATGCTCGATGCGAAGAGCCGCGAGGCCTCCGGCTGCACGACATCTTGAGCCCCGAAAGGCAGCGCCGTAGCCATGACGACCGTGCGGGGCGGTCCCGGCCTTGCGACGGCCGCGCGGCCGGTGGCGGCGGGCGGGGCGTCCGAGAAGATCGCATCGAGCATCCCGCACCGGAGGGCCATCGCCATCGCTTCCGGCGCGAGGCGAACAAGGCGGAGCGATTCGGCGCCGAGGACCCCGCGCACGGCTTCCTGCGCCATCTCGTCCGGTTCGGCCAGGTTGACGGGGAGGCCCATGAGGGCCGTCTTCGCGGAGACCTCGTGGACGGGCGGCGGCACGGGGGCGGCATTGGCAATGACGTTGCCAGCGGCGTCGGCGAACTCGACGGAAAGCCGCAGGTCTCCGCCGGCGTAGAACACGGGGAGGATCTTCTCGGCCGTCTCGCCGGGGGCGATGCGCCAGGAGACGACCACATCGACCGGCCCGCCGCTCGTGAGGCGAACTTCCCAGATCGACCGGGCCGTCCGATTCGTCGCACGAATCCGCACTGGTGCATAGGCGCCCGGCCGCGCAACGTTGTCGGGGGTATCGATGGCGACGGTTGTATCAACTTGCGCCTGCGCCGAGGAGGTTGCATGAATGGCGGCGACTAGAGCCACCGCCAACCCGATCCAACGCGCTCCTCTTCGAGTCGCGGCTAAACGTGCTCGACTTCGAGTCGCGGCTGAACGCCGCAATCCACAATCCACAATCCACAATCCACAATTCATTACGTCAGGCCTCCGGTCAGGGCGAGGCATTTCCAGATGTGGATGGCTGCCGCGACGCTCCAGGCTTGGGCGATGCAGCCGCGGCCCGCCCATCCGTCTGGCGGGGGGTCGCCGTCGAAAATCTCGCTGATGTATCCGAGCCCCGCCTCATCCATCGAGTCGAGGAGTCCGCCCAGGATCTGCCGTGCCTCGCCGCGGGCGCACCGCTGGTCCTCCACCGCAAACGAGGCATCGACGTACGGACCGAGGAGCCACGGCCAGACGGTCCCCTGGTGGTAGGCGGCATCGCGCTCGTCGGGTCCGCCGGCGTAGCGACCGCGATAGGCCGGGTCGTCGGGCGCGAGTGTCCGCAGGCCCCTGGGCGTCAGCAATTTTTTGCGGACCGTCCGGACGACGGCCTTCGCCTGCTCCCCGGAGAGTGGCGCGTGCGGCAGGCCGACGGCGAATATCTGGTTCGGTCGCACCGACGGGTCGCGCCGGCCGTCCGGGAATACGCAGTCGTACAGGCAGCGGCGCTCGGGGTTCCAGAAGAGGTTGGCGAACGCGCGGCTCGTGCGCTCCAGGTCGGCTGCGGCGGGCGGCGGCGCGAGGCGCAGACGCGATGCCAACTCCTGCATCTCGCCCAGGCCGGAGATCCAGAGGGCGTTGATCTCGACGGCCTTGCCGTAGCGCGGCGTGACAGGCCGGCCGCGGCTGGTGGCATCCATCCACGTGAGTTGCGTCTCCGGCGACCCGGCGGTGATGAGGCCGTCGGAGTCGGCGTGGATGCCGAAGGCCGTGCCGCGTCGATACCGCTCCGAGATCTGGCATGCGGCGGGCCAGAGTTCCTCGCGGACGAACCGTTCGCTGCCGCCGGCCCGAGCGAAGGCGGCGGTCGCCTGGAGGAACCACAGGCTCGCATCGACTGTGTTGTACTGGGCTTGGCCGGTGTTCTCGTCGTAACAGTTCGGGACGAGGCCGTCGGGCGTACGCCCGGCGAAGGCCCGCAGGATTTTCTCGGCCACGTCGAGGCGGCCCGTTTCCATGGCCAGGCCCGGTAGGGCGATGAGGGTGTCGCGGCCCCAGTCGCCGAACCAGTGGTAGCCGGCGATGACGGTGGCCAAGTCCTCTGTGCCGACGCGGCGGCGGACGATGAAGGCATCGGCTGCCACGGCCAGGCGCGAAAGGCGCTGGTCCATCTCGGCCCCAGCGCGGACCGCCAGGTCGGCGCGGCGTGTGATGAGCGACCTTAGTTCCGCCCCGACGTCGATCTTGCGCGGCGGTTCGAACGAGCAGGCCAGGCGCCACTCGGCCGGACCTGTGCCGGAGATCGTCCAGCGGCCCGGCGTGAGGAGGTCCTCGAAGTGGTCGAAGCCGCGCTCGCGCTCCACGCGCCTCAGGACGCCGAAGTACCAGAGCGGGCCGGTCTCCGCGGAGACCTCCACGGACTTCGCGCCCTTGCCGCCGGGCATGTCGAGCCAGAGAAACACGCCGGGCAACCCCTCCGTGATGACGCGGAAGCCGCCGGCCGCGGCGAGTTCCTCGACGCGGAACGCATCGTGGCGGTGGACGAGGTGGTGCATCGACCGCAAGGCCAGCATCGGCGAGAGGGCCAGCGTCCAGTGCTTCTCGGAGCGGACTCGGTACACGATGCACACGCCGGCGCCGTCCCTGAGTAGGACGACCTCGCGCTGGACCGTCGTGCCGCCGGCGCTGGAGACGAGGCGCGGCAGGGGCTCGGAGTCGAACGATTCGGCGGCGGGCGAGCCGTCGGGGAAGAAGCCGCTGCCGTACTCGGTGGTTGAGAGGAAGGTCTCGACGCCGTCGGTCTGGATTCTCTCGTCGATGTGCGACAAGACGACCCGCCGGTCAACGGGCGGACGCATGGCGGGGACCCAGAGTCCGTGGTATCGCCGCGTGCCGCAGAGGAGCGGCGTGGAGGATGCGTATCCGCCTGCGCCGTCGGCGATGAGCCACTCGGCGGCGAGCGAGCGGTCACGGTCTCGGAGTGCGGCGGCGTCAAGGTGCATGGATAACCCCCGTAGCGGCCCGGCCTTGCCGGGTGGCACGGTCACGCTGTTGCGTGACCGTGGTCAGCCGTTCGGATGTTACCACGGCCACCCAACAGCGTGGCCGTGCCACCCCCCGAATCGAGGCGCTAACCATTCGACGGTTTGGCGGCGGCCTGGTCGGTCGGCTCAACGTTCAGGCGGACCACGCGGATCGGGCAATACGTTTCGCACTCTCGGCAGAGGACGCACGCGGCCAGCCGCCGTACGCTGATGAAGGATTTATCATTGCACATTTCAAAGATTCTCGGCTGGCATCTTGCCAGGCACACGCCGCAGCCGACGCAGTCGCGGGTGTTGACGGAGAGTGTGACGCGGCGTCCGTCCTCGCTGAAGGTGCCGACGCTGACGAGGTCGGGCGTCTGCTCGTCCACCTCGGAGACCTCGTGGGCCTCGAGCCAGGAGTGGCTGCGGATCTGGTGCCGGCCGCCGCGGTCCATCCGGAAGATGCTGCGGCCGCACGTCGGGCATCGGTGCAGGTCCTCCAGTTTCTGGAGGTATTTCATCAAAGTCAGGACGAACGTGCCATGACTCCACGTGAGCGGGCTGACGGAGAGGGGGCGGTTGGTGTACGGGTCAACCTGCTCGGCCAGGACGCCGGAGGGGAGCGCGTGGCTGGCGGCCCACTCGAAGATGGGGAGGGCTTCCTTGAGTTCCTCGATCGTCGAGCCGCGCGAAATGTAATAGTCGGCCATCCAGATCGTGCAGACGAACCACGGGTTGCCCGGCACGGCGCGCTTATCACTCGTGACGCGATAGTAGGTGTCGTTCTGGTACCGCGCGATGCCGCCGACGGGGGTGTTGACCCAGAGGGCCTTTGAGACGGCGTCCATGGTGCTCTTGACGCGCGGGTCGTTGGCCTCGAAGGCGTGGAACTTGAAGACCGCGAAGAGGCTGGCGTCGATGGTGGAATCGACCTCCCATCCGCCCTTGTCGGTCGGGACCAGTCGCCGTATGAACCGCTGAAGGCTGTCGCTCCAGAGGTGCTTGGCCATCGCTTCGCGGACCTCGATTGCCGCGCGGTCGTAGCGCTCGGCCCGCTCGGCGTCGCTGAATGTCTGGGCGAAGTTCCGGGCCGCAATCAGCCCCCCGTACACCGTCGCCGTCGTGTACGTGTGGACGCCGTACCTCTCTTCCCACAGGTCGTAAGAGGGCAGGGGCAGGTGCGTCTCGGGGTCGCGGAAGTTGACCATGAAGTCGGCGGCCTTGCAGATGAGCGAATGGTAGAGGGGCCGGACGTACTCCACGTCGCGGTACAGCCAGAAGTGCCGCCAGAGCGACCACAGGACCACGGCCGTCTGGTCCTCCTGGATGGGCAGCCGCTCCTTGCCATCGACCACCCACGGGTGCCACGACGAGGCCGGCGTGCCGTCGGGGTTGTACTTGTGCAAAAGGTACCCTTCCGCGGTGAGGACGTCGCGGCACCAGGTGTAGAAGCGGCGCGTGACATCGGGGAACCCTGCGAGGTCGAGGGCGTGGCACACGAGGGCGCCGTCGCGGGGCCACATGTAGGAGTAGGTGTCGCGAGAGAACTGGAGGACGTCGGAATCGGTGGCGGCGATGATGGCGCCGCGGTTGTCGATCTGCGTGCGGACCACCAGGAGGCTGCGCTTGAAGAGGTCGCGGACCCTGGGCGGCAGGTTGCCGAAGTTGAAGGCCGGTCCGTTGACCCAGGCCCGCCAGTAGCCGACGGTCCGTTCGAGCATGGCCGCCGGCGACCGGGCCTGGACGATGGCGTGGAGGTCGTGGAGTTCGTGCCAGGACTGGGCCGCCACCAGGTAGTAGAAGACGATTTCGCTCGCCCCGGGTTCGAGGGTGACCGAGAGGCCGATGGTGGAATCGACGGCCCCCTGGCTGATGGGGTTGCCGGAGAGGACGCCGTCCTCGGCGTCGCGCCAGGTGCCTTCAGCGCCGCGGAACCCGCACGTGCCCGTGGCGAAACTGTCGCAGCCGTGCCGGTCTTTGCCGTCGGGCATCCTGCGGCAGAACGAGGCCAGGATGTACCGCGCGCCGCGGTAATGGACCACGGCCGACAGGCGCGGGTCGTAGTAGGCCGTGTCGCCCACCTTCGACCCGTACATCGAGAGGTCCTGCTGAAGGAAGAGGCGGATTTCGCGCCGCTTGTCGCCGCGGTTCGTGACCTCGACTCTCTTGATGAAGACGTTGCGGTTAAAGTCCACGCAGTCGTTGCACACCATGTGGACCTTCAGGCCGTCGTTGGTGAGCGTGATCTGTGTGGCCAGGGTTTCCCGCATGTACTCGAGGGACTTCTGCCACCCCGGGTCGGAAGTCCAGGCGATGCGGCCGTCGGCGAATACGCCGAATCGGCAGGGTCCCCAGCCTGCGTGGTTTTCCTGCCCCACGTAGGGGTAGTAGATGTCGCGGATTTGATAGTCGGAATCGAAGCAGACCAGCAGGTTGCCGTTTCCGACAGGGATATCGCGCGGCACCGTAACCCTCCCGCCCTGCCCCTCGTGCGCATGAGATTATAAGGCGGCGACAGGGCCAATTCAATTGTTTGAGCGCGGAGTGGGGCCTGCCCTGAGCGCAGCCGAAGGGAATGCGGAGTGAAAAACCGAGGCGCGACCGTCAGGGAGCGGGCAGGCTGTCAGGCCGCGAGCGTCGTAGGCAGAGTGCGGTCCCCGGAACTCCCCAGATAAGTATCACGTCCCCGCACCCCCTCCCCATGCTTTTTTTCTCTTGTAAAGGTAAAATGTCAAGTACCATGCGAAGCTTAGGAATATGACCACCGCTGCTTCGATAAGCATACGCTTGTAGTCGGCAGTTCCCGAAACGTAGCTTACGACTTGCCAAGGGCAATCCCATTTCTTGATACCATCAGCGTCAGCCTTGATTTGCAAACGCTCGAAGTCTTGAGGTGTTGGCGCGGATCGGTCCAAGTCCAATCCGACCTTCGGGATTCCTCCGAATAAGAATCCCCTCTTAGCGGCCGTGTTCAGCGTGACTACCCCCTCGTCTTGGCGAGTTTGCTTTACGACGTCGTCCTTCAGCACGTATTGATCAAGGCCTGCGTCATTCCTATACGTCACGTTCCAGATTGGGAACAGCATCAAGACCGTCAACCCGATCAACCCGACCATAAGCGGAATTACTTTGACTTTCTGCATGGTTTTTTCTCCTCTGATATGACTCCAACATTATACGCCGTCGTTGCCATTCGCCCTATCAAGCAGATCAGGGAAGGGAAGGCATGCGTACCGTGTCCATGGGAACGCACGCATATCGGCTTGCGTTGATCCGATAATATTGCTGCCAATGTCGCTTCAGATCGTCGGTATATAGGAAATAGCAGACAAAATCCTTCGTAGGATCCTTTTTGAGCAATTTCGCAAGTTCGGCAAAGGGCCCGTCGAACGCCGTGCCGGGGAAGAGCCTGATATTCTGAAGACCGTCTACGAGTTTTTCCTCACGGTAAAGACCGTGCAATCGGGCTGGCCCCGGACCAGGATTCTTCAACGTCATCCTGAGAAGTTCATTGTGTATCGTGGTGCCGGTACCCGGCAATTCGTTGGGTCCCCATTGCGCTTCGGCGACTATGCCAGCCCACATGGTCACGGCCAGCGACCGCTTCGCCACCATTCGAGCCTTATTGGCTGTTTTGTAGGACAGGATGGCGGTCCACAGCATTCCCCCTGCGATTACAACCTGAACAATCATTATGATGATCTGAGGAACGGTCCAATCATGGACGGCAGGCGGCTCGTTCTCCCGCTTAAGCAGGTTGACCTCGGCTTGCAACCGGGTGATCTCAGCCTCATAGGGGTTGACTGGGTCAGCGGCTTGCGCTGTGCCGAGCAGGCCGGGTTGAGGGAGGAAAGCCAATGCGAAAATCATCCCCAGGCAGACGGCGGCACAGATGAGCAGGTGGCAGTTGCGGCGCTTCGCGCGGGCCAGTTCTTCCGTGGTCATATAAACCCCCTTTCGATTTGGTCTGACTTTAAGACGATTTGCCGCATGCAACCGAAACGCAACACGAATCCGGTCCCTGCGGCCGGGCAGGCAAGGAACACGGAGTGCGGAATGCGGAGCGCCGAACGCGGAGTACGGAGTGCGAAGTGCGAAGTGCGCCTCAGCGCGATGCCTGGTAAATGGCGGGGCGATAGCGCGGCGGGGGGATTGGCTTGCCTGCCTCGCGGGCAGCCTGGAGCCACGCTTCCTTGGCGTGCCTTACCTCTGCGAGGGGCCTCGACAAATCCCGCCCGGCTCAGGGCTTGCATAATCTGTCTGGATGAGAGGGATGGCAACTTGGTCATGGCTCAAATGGCCACTTCCAGCCGGGCGGTGTAACGTTCTTCCTTCTCAAGGGACGGTTGAATGTCGCTAAGAATTCCCAGTTTGCGGGCGTTGGCGATCCATAGTTCTACTGCCTCTTGGAGAGATTTGCGGGCGATGGCGGGAGTTCTGCCGTAAGAAGCCACGCCAATCTCGGGACAACGGGAGACGTACATTTTTCCCTCTCGCCAGATCACGGCCGTCAGATGAAACGTGCGATTCATGGCAACACCTCCGCCTATTATCTTACCCTTGCAGATGAAAAGGGCAAGGACCATCCGCCGTCGGCGCCACTCACCGCCTTAGCCGCGAGCGGACGTTGTCGAGGGCGTTCATGAAGTTGATGTAGGAATCGTACGGGGATTCGCATGGAATGAAAGATTTGTGCACGTCGCCGTCGGCGAACCACTTGGTGCACATGTAGTAGAAGTGGTCGGAAGTCTGGAGCCGCCGCCAGTCGTGCAGCAGTTGCGGGTCGCCGGAGGCCTTGACGGCCTCCTCAAGGCGGTAGAGTTCGTGGAGGGCGTTGGACTGCATGGCGTTGCCGAGCCAGGCCGATAGGTCCCTCTCCATGTCGGCCCACGAGACCATGTGCGGGATGTCGAGTTCGGCCACGGGCGCGTACGTCTGCACCGCCCGCGAGAGGGTCATAAAGTTGTTGTCGGGGTGCTTCAGGACGAACTCGGGCAGATGGTACATGAAGTCGAAGATGCCTGAGTCGGCCCACTGGTGCTCGCCGAACGTCTCGTAGTCCATGAAGAGGTTGATGATGTACCCGTTGCCGTTGACCTCGTTGACCCACGAGGCGAACTTTTCGGCCTTCAGGGGCCACTCTTTCCAGTTGCGGTCCGAGAAGCGGAAGGCGATGTCGTCGGAGAGGCGGTAGTTCTTCAGCAAGAGCGCGATGCGGTCCGTTCCGACCGGCCGGTACACGAAGTTCGGGCTGCGGTAGCCGAGGATGTGGTCGGCCCCCTCGGCGCAGATGCCCAGGAAGCCCATCTCCTGGACGAAGTGGGCCAGGTCATTATTGTAGATAAGTTCCGTGTTCCGGAACACCTTCGGCCGGACGCCGAACGTCTCGGCGATCTTGGCCGAGTGTGCCACAACCTGCTCGCGGAATTCCTCGCGGCTGTACAGGAAGGCCAGGCTGTGGTAGTACGTCTCGGCCAGGATTTCCACCTGCCCGGTATCCACGAGCGCCCGGAACGAATCGACCGCATCGGGCGCCCACCGCTGGAACTGCTCCAGCGCCACCCCCGTGATGGAGTACGAGACCGAGAATGCGCTGCCGTAGCGCCGGATGAGTTCGAGCATCAGCCGGTTTGCAGGCAGGTAGGATTTCTGGGAGACCTTGCGGCAGATTTCGGCGTTCTTGTACTCGTCGAAGTAATTCGGGTCGGAATCAAACACGCTATACCGGCGCAGGCGGAACGGCTGATGGACTTGAAAATAGAAACACACGCTCGCCATTATCTCTTGCCTTCGACGGCTTCGTGATAGACATCCACGCACGATCTGGCGGCATCGGACCAGGCGAACTTCCGGACCTCGAACGCCCCGTGCTCCCTCAGGGTCTTCTGGAGCGGCGGATGCCGCAGCACCGCGATGATCTTATTGGCCATTTCGTTGATGTCCCAGAAGTCAACCTTCAGCGCGTGCGTCAGCACTTCCGACACGCCGCTCTGCTTCGAGATGAGCACCGGCACGTCGTGCGACAGCGCCTCAAGCGGCGCAAGGCCGAACGGCTCGCTCACAGAGGGCATCACGTACAGGTCCGCCATCTCGTAGATCCGGTCCACGTCGTCGCCCCGCAGGAAGCCCGTGAAGGTCACGCGGTGCCCGATGCCCATGGCCGCCGCAAGTTCGATCATTCGTCGGATCATGTCGCCCGACCCGGCCATGACGAACTTCACGTTGTCCATTACCTGGATGACCTTCTTGGCCGCTGCAAGGAAGTACTCCGGCCCCTTCTGCATCGTGATTCGCCCCAGGAAGAGGACGATCTTGTCGTCCTTCTCGATCGACTTGACGGTCGATGGGATCGGCTCGCCGTTGACGGTGATGGCGTTATAGACCACGCGGCACTTCGACTCCGGCACTCCGTAGCGGCTCGTGACGATGTCTCGCGTGAAGCGGCTGACGCAGATGACCCGCCCGGCGCCGTGCAGCCCCGCCCGCTCGATGTCATAGACCCTTTGGTTGACGTTCGTGCCGCTGCGGTCGAACTCCGTCGAGTGGATGTGGACCACGAGGGGCTTGCCGCTCAAGGCCGCCACCGACAGGCCTGCCGGGTACGTCATCCAGTCGTGCGCGTGGATGACGTCGAACTCGTGATGCCGCGCGATCTCCGCCACGATCCGCGCGTAGCGGTGGACCTCGGTGAAAAGGTCTCCGCCGTAGATGTCGGGGCTCGATATGAGGCCGAGGCTGGTGGGCACGGACGCCGAGGCCGGCGCCCGCCAGTCCGTTAAGGGCGGGGGGGACTTCGCCACGCCATCGGCATCCTCCGTGACGGCCTTGCCACGCTCGCGCCGCTCGCGCTCCTCCTTCAGGTACTCTTCCTCGGACTTGTATGGACTGAGGGCGGCGGACACCGGGATCAGCCGCACGTGCTCCAGGCCTTCGACGGTCCAGTACGTGTGGGCCGCGCGGCCGGGGCGATTCTCGGGCGTTGAGAGGATCCGCACGCGGTCGAATTGCTGGTCCGCCTTGCAGCGCGGCAGGATGAAGAGGATTTCGGTGCCCAATTCGCCGAGGGCCTTGGCCAAGCCGTAGCAGGCGGTTCCCAGGCCGCCGCTGATGAAAGGCGGAAACTCCCACCCTAACATGAGGATACGCATCGCCGACACTCTCACCCTGCGCGTTTCTCGGAAGAAGCGCGCAAACCCCGCCAACCCCTCTCGTCCACGTTGTGCGCCGTGCCAACACCCCTCAACACTGCAATTGTAGAGCGGCCGCCACCGCCTGTCAACGAATTTGGGGAACACGAATTTGGGGAACCCCAGGCCCCGTGACCATCGCGGGCAAGCATTGCCGCCGCAACGAGAGAGGTCGTGTGACAGGCTGAACTGCCGTTACGTCCGCAGGGATTCCATCGAGAGGATGCTGGCCGGCAGGACCACAAACACCGGCAGCCAGGCGGCCAGCAGGGGGCCGATGTGGCCGGCGTTCCCGAAGGCCGTCGAGGCGAATGACAGGGCGAACACGCCTATCACGAGGCCCACCGCCACCCCGATGCCGGCGAAGTAGTTGCGGTCGTCGCGACCGGCGACGAACGGCAGGCCCAGGAGCAACAACAGGATGTTCATGATCGGCCCGGTCACGTGCTGGTGCATCGCAACCTGGAGTTGGCGGCGGTTGCCGCGCATCGGGTCTTCGGCCAGGGCCTTCAGCTCCGAGTACGACATGTAGCGGTGGAAGTCGCTGCGTCGGTGTCGCTGGATTTCGTCCGGCCCGACGTTGGTGTAGTAGATGGAAAGGGGCGTCCCTTCCGACTCCGCCGGGGCGCGGTCCAGCAAGTCGGTCTCCCTGGGGGGGGGCAACCTCAGGCCCTTCGTCAACCGCCAGGCGTGTTCGGTGGCGTCCCAGACGGCCCGCTCGGCCTCGATCGTGCCGCGAGTCAGGTACTTTGAGTCCCTCAGGAATATCCGCACCCTGGCCATGAAGGCGACGGTGCCGCTCGCGAACTTCTTTGGCTCGGCAAGCATCTCCTTTGTGGCAGGGTCAAAGATGGGCGCGTAAATGATGTTGTTGTTCTCGTCGCGGATGAAATCGACCGGGAACTTGTCCTGGACCTCCGTCTCGTCCGGGTCGCGCGACAGTTCAACGACGATCCGCGGAATGACGAGTTCCTGGTTCAAGAGGTAGAAGCCGTCCACGACGAGTGCGACGACGATCATCGGCCAGAGGACGCGGTACAGGCTGACGCCCGCCGCCTTGACGCCCACCAGTTCCCGCCCGCGCGAGAGGCGCACGAGCGACGCCGCCGCCGCCACCAGCAGGCTCGGCGCAGCCAGCATCTGGAAGTAGTCGAACATCTTGTAGAAGTAGTAGTCGCAGATGCCGGCCAGCACGCCCCAGTAACCGATCCTGCCGACCTCGGTCGAGAGGTCGAGGAACTTGCCGATGTTAAAGACCAGGTCCAGCAGGAGCGACAGGCCCATCATCGCCACCAGCACGATGGCCAGCGACACCAGGAACGTCTGGAGGATGTAGCGGTCGAGGATCTTGATCATCCGCGCCGTCCTCCCCCTACGGGCCGTATGGCCGTCAGGACCCGCCACCGTAGCGGGCTCGACCAGATCCAGATGAGGTAACCCAGGAACAGGAGACTGGCGGCCGTCACAAGGACGTTCGGCGCCCAGATGGCCCAGACGATGCTGTCGGGCGAGGCGGGCGTCCGGGCGACCCACTTCATGCCCGCCATCGTGAGGACCGTGGACCCCAGCCAGGGCGCAAGGGCGACGCCGAACGCCGTCAGGAGGTGCCCGCTGTGGAAATAGACGCCCAGGCCGGCCCCCAGCAGCACGAGTCCGAAGCATCCGAGGGCCGCCGCCAGTCGTCCGTGCAACTCCGACAGCGCCCGCGCCCGCGCCGACTCCTTCATCCGCTGGACGGTCTGCGGCGAGGCCCCCTCGCCCAGCGTGCGCACACGGTCCGACAGCGCAGGGTTGTGCTGGACCGCCAGGAGGTACCAGAGCGTCAGGTCGTCTTCGCTGCGCGGCGTGTAGGACGGCACTTCCACCGACACGACGTGCGTGGCCCGGATCGGCGAGGCGTGGGTCTCATCCACGATGAGGGCTTCCCAGAGGGCGAGTTTGGCGCGGTTGTTCTTCGAGTCGAACTCCACGCGCCCGTATGGGGCATAGCAGTAGGTCTGGCCGTTCTTCGAGTCGCGGTACTTCAGGGTCGGCCCGTAGAGCATGTCGCCGACGACGCGGTCCACGGTGATCTGGAAGTTGGTTTCCTTCAGGCGGATCGTGCCGGTCGTCTGGAGTCGCGTGAAGAAGAACCGCTCGATGTCGGCACGGGCGAGGCACTTGGCGGCATAACTGCTTTCGGGCATGGGCCAGGACGCCAGGCCCAGGTGCGCGGCCGCGGCCACAAGGGCCAGCAGGATCGTCGGCCAGAAGAGGCTCGAGAGGGGGATGCCGCTTGCGCGGCAGGCCATGAGTTCGTTGTCGGCCGCCAGCCGGCCATAGACCAGCGTTGCCGCCAGCACCGATGCCAGCGGCAGGGCCAGGTGCACCGCTCCCGGCCACGAGAGCACCATGTACAGAAGCGATGAAGCCGGACCCATGCCGTGCTGCTGGAGCGCCGACAGAACCAGCGCAAAGCAGACCACCCCCGACACTGCCGCCACCGCCAGCGCCAGCGCCTTCAGCATCTCCATCAGGATGTAGCGGTAAAGGATCCGCATTCCGTATCGACCTCGAGGGCCCCCCGGCCCCTTAACGCGTCAGGCAAGCATATCGCAAAACCCTCCGCCAGACAAGGCCGCGCTGGCTTCGTTCATCGTTAGCCACCCGTGAATACGCCGGGGATCACACTGATTTTGCCCGCGCGCTGCCACGGCACACGTTATAATGCCGCCATGTTTGGCCCGCTCCTGGCGGCGTTCCGCCAACTGATGCTCCCGACGCACTGCGCGGCGTGCGACGGGCCGGCGCCGGCCGACCGGCGATTTCCGTTCTGCGATCCCTGCGGCCGGGCGCTCGCCGCTCTTGTGGCCGCGCCGTACTGCCCGCGCTGCGGCCGCCACGCCGGCCCTCACACGGCGGATGAACAGGGGTGCATGTTCTGCCGCCTGTATCCCATCCAGCATGATGCGACCGTCCGCATCGGCCAGTACGCGGACCCCCTGCGTGGGCTGATCCTGCGCTACAAGTATCAGGGGCGGGCCCAGATCGCCGCGGTCCTCGGGCGGCTGCTGGGGGAGCGTCTGGCCATGGCGCCCTGGGCCGATACGGTTGACCTCATCGTTCCCGTGCCGCTGCACTGGACGCGGCAGGCCATGCGCGGCTACAACCAGGCGGAGTTGCTGGCCGGCGCGGTGGCCGAGTCGGGCGGCAAGGCGCGGGTCCGGCGACGGCTCCTGCGCGTGCGGCCGACGCCGCACCAGAGCGGCTTGCCGGCGGGCGAACGGCGGAGGAACGTCCGCGGGGCATTCCAGGTCGGCCGCCGCGCTTCTGACCTTCAGGGCAAGGCCGTCCTCCTCGTGGATGATGTGATGACAAGCGGCACGACCGTTGCCGAGTGCACGGAGGTCCTGAAGTCCGGCGGCGCCGCCGCGGTCTATGTGGCCGTCGTCGCCACGGCCGACTACGACGAGCCGGGGCCGTGGTGATTGCGCCATTTTCCACGTGAGGGGTGGCCGAGTCGGCCTTATAATGCCACGGTCCCAACTTCAGGCGGAGGCAGTGTCGCATGACCCTGATTCCGTTCGGGCGTCAGTTGAAGAACCTCGGCCGCCTGAGCCAGGTCGGCGGCGTCCTCTCGAAGCACGGCTTCGGCTGGCTCGTGGTCAGCCTGCACCTGGACCGCTTTGTCCCGTTCCGCAAACGCATGCTGCGGGCGCCTTCGACGGAGGAAGTGGCGGAGCCGACGATGGCGGCGCGCGTGGCCCACGTGCTTGAGGAACTGGGGGCCACGTACGTCAAACTCGGGCAGGTGCTCGCGAGCCGCGCGGACCTTCTGCCGCCGGCTTACATCGAGGAATTCCGGAAACTCCAGGACCGCGTGCGGCCGTTTCCGACCGCCGAGGCGAGCGAGATGATCGAGCGCGAACTCGGCGGCCCGGTCGAGCGGTTCTTCAGCCAGTTCCCGGCCGAGCCGTTTGCGGCCGGCAGCATCGCGCAGGCCTACGACGCCCGGACTCTTGAAGGCATACGCGTCGTCGTGAAGGTCCGGAGGCCGGGCATCCGCGACACGCTGGAATCCGACATTGCCATCCTCGGCCGCCTGGCGGAACTGGCCGACCGCTATGTGCCGGAGTACCGCATCTTCCGGCCGATCCTCCTGGTGGAGGAGTTCGCACAGACGGTCCGCCGCGAGACGGACTTCATCGCCGAGGCCTCGAACATGCAGCGCTTCGGCGAGGCGTTCGCCGGCACCGCAGGCATCCGCGTGCCGCGCGTCCTCTGGAACCTCACGACTGCCGGCGTGCTGACGATGGAACGCCTGGAAGGCATCCCGATCTACGATACCGGGGCGATGGCCGCCGCCGGCGCCGACCGCAAGCGCCTGGCCTCCCACCTGGCCGACTGCTTCATGCGCCAGTACTTCGAGTTGGGCCTCTTCCATGCCGATCCGCATCCCGGGAACCTCGTGGTGCAGCCGCCGGAGACGATCGGCGTGCTGGACTTCGGGCAGGTCGGCCGGATGAGCGAGCAGATGCGGTCGAAACTGGCCACCGGCCTCATCGCCGCAATGCACCGCGACTTCGACATCGTCATGGACGTCCTGGACGACCTGGCGGCCTTGCCGGACGATGTGGACGCCGAGCGCCTGAAGGCCGACTTGGCTGGACTTGTAGATAAGTATGCTGGAATTCCCATCAAGCGGCTGGACCTGAAGAGCCTGTTTGAGGAGATCACGGCCGCAGCCCGCCGCCACCGCGTCATCCTGCCGCGCGATCTGATACTTCTCGGCAAGAGCCTCGTCACCGTGGGCGGCGTGGCGATGGACCTTGACCCGGACATGAGCCTCGTTGAGGTCGTCAAGCCGAAGATCCACGGCCTCGTGACCGAGAAGTTCTCGCCGAAGCACCTCCTGCACGAGGGCGCGGCCGCGGCCTACCACCTGGTGACGCTGGCCGAGCAGGGGCCGCGGCAACTCAGGCAACTGGCCCGGAAGGTGATGCGCGGGCGGCTACAGATCCTCTTCCGCCACGAGAACCTCGAACGGTTCATCACGGAACTGGACCGGTCGTCGAACCGGATCGCGTTCGCGATGATCGTGGCGGCCTCGATCCTCGGGTCCGCGGTGCTCCTCCAGGCCCGCGTCGGGCCGAAGGTGTTTGACACCGACATCTCTGTCCTGGGGATTCTCGGTTTTCTCGTTGCGGGGTTTCTCGGCGCCTGGCTGGCGTTCGCAATCCTGAGGTCGGGGCGATTGTGAGGGAATGTATGCGATCACCTCCATGGGTGATGACGGCGGCGATCTGCTGCGTGGCGCTCGGCGCCGGGGCGGGACGGTCGGACGCGCAGGCGCCGCCGGTCGCCGCGGCGACCATCACGACCGAGCAGTTCCTCTACGACGTCTATTCCGGCGACCCGCTTCAGAAGGTCGGGCGGATGCGCCTCAAGGCCACCACCGTCAGGGACGTGGCCATCCTGGAGCAGGAGTTCCAGGCGCCCATGGGCAGCAAGGATGCCGGCTTCGACGCCCAGATGGTCTATAAGGGCGCCGACCAGCCGCGGCCCCAGCGGGGCAAAGCCGTCACGCGCATGGCGTCCTTCAAACTCATGGAGGGGACGTTCGAGTTCTCCGCTTCTTCCGTGAAGGTCGGCATCACGGGCTACGCCGACAAGGACCAGAAGCCGCTCAACACGCCCCTCCAGAGCACCAAGGACGTGACGGTGCCCCAAGGGGTGGTGCTCTCGTATCCTGGTTTCCTGTACTATGCCCCGCGGCTGCTGCCGAAGCCCGGCGAGATTCAGAAGGTCTCGTTCATGGCGGCGCCGGCCAACCTGGACTACCCGGAGATGCTTGCCTTTACGCAGGACTGCGTCCTTACGCGGAGCGCCCCGGACCCGGACGGGAGGACGGAGTTCGTCCTGAAGCGGGTCTATTCGGGGGGCAACGCTATACCGATGGCGACGCTGAGCGTCGATAAGTCGGGCAAGGTCATCGAGAGCCGGTTCTCGCGGTTTCTCCTGAAGCCGCAGAAGGAAGAGGCGCCGTCGAAGAAGGCGCCTGATGCGAAGCCCGCACCCCCGCCGCCGTAGCACGATTCCCGGGAAGGCTACCTGCCGCCTTCCTCGAAATATTCAAATGCATCGATGATGTCCAGGTACGCGCCGTCGAAGCCCGCATCCAGGACCTTCTTCAGGTACGACGAGTTGTTGCCGAAGATGATGTCCTGCCAGTTCTTGTCCCAGTAGTGGACCTTGTAGCAGCCGGCCCAGTCGGGGTTGATCTTGCCGAGCCACGCCGGCGGGTTCCGCTTCCATTCCGGCTTCCAGTAGTAGCGGTAGTCCTCGGCCTCGCCGATGCTCATGTAGGCGACGGCGAGGCGCGCGCGGCCGTTGGCCTTGCGCTTCATGGCCGTCACATCGGCGGCCGTCAGGGCCGCGACGTCCCAGAAGAGGTCCACCACCACCAGGTCGTGGTTGGTGGCGCGGACGGCGTCGAGGAACTTCTTCTTGGTCTTGAAACGGCCGGGATCGATGAGGTAGAGGAAGTTCCTGGCGTCCTTCAGGAGGCGGACGTCGCTGGTGCTGGCGTTGTACGGCGTCTTCGGATACGCGGGGATGTCGTCGAGGTCTCGCCGGTTGGCGGCGAACGAGATGTACCCGCGCTTGGCGTTCTGGGCGTAGGAATCGTCCATCCGCGCCTGCTTCGAGCAGTAGTCGGTCACCATGACGGTGAGGTTCATGCGCCTGGCCAGGTCTGTGAAGGCGAGCATGTAATCGCGGTCTGCGGCGGGCGTGGCGACGTTGTCGCGGTTGTAGCCGTAGAAGAGGTCCTCGCGGCCGACGCCGTCGATGGCCGAGGTGTACGCCTTGGCCAGGGGGCCGTTGGCCTCGCCGTTGGTCGTCAGGAGTTCCTGGCCGTTCTGCGGGATGATGGCGAATCTGGGCCGCAGGCCCTTGGCGTAGGCGCTGATGTCCTGGACGAACTGGCGCATGGCCTGGCGGTAGTCGCCGTCGGGGGGTTGATCCACGGAGGCCTTGCTTGCGCCCAGCGCCACGGTGGCGCAAACGAGAAAGGCAGCGGCACGCAACAGGGAGATGCGCATGCCAACCTCCTCAGCCGCACAAAAGCCGTTGATTCCGGCCGCATCTTGCCGATATAATCCGGCATTCTGCGAGCCACCCTAGCTCAACGGTAGAGCACCGCTTTCGTAAAGCGGGGGTTTGGGGTCCGAATCCCCAGGGTGGCTCCAGTTACTAGTGCGGAGTTCGGAGTGCGGAGTGAGGAGGAGTTGCCGCACAGCGCACTCTGTTCACTCCGCATTCCGCAATCCGCACTCCGCACTTCAAAGGTTTTCCCCGAACAGGAACGCCCGCCCGAATCGGTTCGCGATTTCCTGGTTCGTGTAGATCAGCGGCAGGAGGAACGTCACGTTGACGTTCGGCATCTGTAGATATGCCGCCATTTGCTGCCGCCACTGGTGCTTGAAGGCCTGGAGTTCGTCCTGGCAGTGCACCCCCTTCTTCTTGGTGCGGTCGGCCTCGAGTGCCTTAAGGATGCTCTTCGTCGCGATCGAGGCGCTCATGACGGCCGGGTAAATCCCCTCGCCGGTGGCGGCGCAGGCGAATCCGCCGGCATCGCCGATGAGGATGGTGCGCTTGCCGACGTGGCTCTCGAACTCAAGCGCCGCCCCCGCCGGCACGGTAGCACCATCGGGGTTATCGGCCCTCGCGCCGGGCGGCAGCATGCCGTGCGACCTCAGCCCCGCCACCCACGCGTCATACAGCGGCCGCAGGCGCTGGGCGTCCCAGCCGCGCACACCTATGCCGATGCTCAGGCAGTCGGATCCCGGAAAGGCCCATGCGTATCCGGGGGCCGATCCGAACGCGAGCGAGACGTGTACGGCGGCGTTCCCGAAACAGGCGGTCCGCCGGCGGGCCGTCAGGGGCAGCGTCTTCGAGAGGCAATAGACGAGTTGCTCGGGCGCCCAGCGCGGCCTGAGGCCCGTGGCCCTGGCGACGATGCTGTGGACGCCGTCGGCCCCGACAAGTATGCGCCCCGCGATGTGCTTGCCGCCGACCAGGACGGCCGCGACGCCGTTCTCGCCGCTTTCTATGGTGACAACCTTGCGGCCAAGCAACGTCTGGGCTCCGGCCTTCTCGGCGAGGCGCACGAGTGCGGCATCGAACTTCTCGCGACGGACGACATAGCCGGCGTGCCCGCGGCAGGAGAACTCGGCCGTGTACGCCTGGTCCGGCGAGTGGAACACGAGGCGCCGAAACGGCATCGCCTTCACTTTCCGCCGCACGGCGTCAAGGAACGGGAACTCGCCGATCGCCTTGGCGTTCACCCATCCGGCGCACGGCTTGGGGCGGGGGAATCGCGCGCCGTCGATGAGGGCGACGCGGGCGCCCTCATCGGCGAGGAACTTGGCGGCACACGAGCCCGCCGGCCCGGCGCCGACGACCACGACGTCGTAATCCATTCTGCCCCCCGCGCCGCCCTGCGCGGTTTTGCGCGGCCGGTCGGCCGTCCCGCCTTAGGCGGGCCGTGCCAGGGGAGACCCGCCGCGCGATGCTACTTCTGGATGCGCTGGAACTCCTTGAGCAGCCCATCCTCGGCCTGCTGGTAGTTCTTGAACGTTTCCTTGAGGCGGTCCAGCATCCCCTTGAGGGCCTCCGGGTCAACGTCGATCCCCTGCTTCTTCGCTTCGATCATGACTTCGAGCGTGTCGGCCGTGCCATCGAGGTCGGTGGCGGCCGAGGCGAACGCGCGTGCCGCATCGTAGAGGTTGATGGACTCGACCTCCTTCTTGTCGGGCGTGGAGAACATTCGCCAGGGCGCGCGGCGGACCTCCTTGGCGAGGGCCTTCAGGTATTCGCTCGTCTCGTGGAAGTTCTGGAGCGTGCCGGAGAGGGTTGCGCCGTTCGTGACGATGAGGGCCTTGGCGCGCGAGGTGACGAACTCGAAGTCGTCGACGGCCTTCTTCATGCCCTTTGAGCCCGTGCGGACGTTGGCGATGATCTTATCGATGTCCTTCTTGGCGCTCTCGGTGACGCCGCGGACGTTGGCGACCGCCTTGCGGATGTCGTCGCGGTTCTCCTCGACGATGGTGCGGGCGCTCCTGACGGTCGTTTTCACTTCATCGACGACCTCGCCGGCGCCCTTATCAATCTTCTTGCTCGCGCTCTTGACGTTCTTGCTCGCGCTCTTGGCGTTGGCGATGGCGGACTTGACGTTGTCGCGGTTCTCATCGAGTATGTCGTTGACTTTCTTCAGGGCAGCGCCGACGCCCTTGAGTTGTTCTAGGATTGCCTTGCCGTCGGTATTTACCGTGTCGGAGAACTTGCTCATGTTGGCGAGGAATTTCTGTATGTCTTTGCGCTGTTCGGGGCCGATGCCGATGGCGCCGGCCAGTTCGTCGCCCGCTCCGGCGAAGGCCGAGGTCTCGCGGCCCTCAATGAAGTCCGTGACCGCAGCGCCCATCCCGACGTCCTCGATATTCAGCGAAGCCGACTGGCCCACCAGCGCCTGCGAGATGAAGATGCGGGCGTCCTTGCGGATGCCGTACTTGGCCGGGATGCGGGCGAGCACGTCCACCATGTAACAGTCGCCGCGCTTGTCGCCGGGCGGGCAGGGGGTCTTCACCAGCGCGATCGCTTCGATCTGGCCGACCAGATGGCCCGCCAGCAGCACGGGGCCGCCTACCCTGATGTTCGGCGCGGAGCGGAACCGGATGTGGAGGCCCTGGGGCTCCTCTGTGAAGACGTCCCACTTGCCGACCAGGATGAGCACCACGAGACAGGCGGCCATCGCCGCCACCAGGAACGCTCCGGCAATCACGCGATTGCGAGCCGGACGATAAGGCATAGCCGTCTCCTAAGTTCTCTCGGCCGCCGCTACGGGGCGTCCGGCATCGTGCCCATGAGGTCCGACAGGTAATCCGTCTTCGACAGGCGCAGCGGTATCGGCCCGTCGGCCAGCCCCTTCACGAACTGCCGCACCCGCGGGTCCGTTGGGTTCTGGAAATCGCCCGGCGGCCCGACGGCGATGAACTCGCCGTTATAGAGCATCGCGATCCGGTCGGCCGTTCGGAACGCGCTCTCCATGTCGTGCGTCACCACAAGGCTCGTGACGCCAAGTTTCGTCCTGAGGTCGATCACCAGTTGGTCGATTGCCCCCGTGGCGATCGGGTCCAGGCCGGCCGTGGGCTCGTCGTAAAACAGGATCTCGGGGTCAAGGGCGATGGCCCGCGCCAGGCCCACGCGCTTCCTCATGCCGTCCGAAATCTGGGCCGGCATCAGGTCCTCGAAGTCCCTCAGGCCCACCATCTCCAACTTCATCTTGACGACCATCTTGATGATCTTCTCGTCCAGGTCCGAGTGTTCCCGCAAGGGCAGGGCCACGTTCTCGCCCACCGTCATAGATGAGTAAAGCGCCCCCGACTGAAAGAGGATGCCAAACCTGCGGCGGATGCGGTCGAGGTCCTTCGGCCCCGCGCAGCAGGCGTCCTCGCCGTCGAGGAACACGTGGCCGCTGTCTGGTTTCTCTTCGCCGATGATCGTCCTCAGGAGCGTTGACTTGCCGCAGCCCGACACGCCGATGATGACGAGCGTTTCGCCCGGCGCCACCCGAAGTTCGATGTCCTTCAGGACCTGGCGCTCGCCGAAGAACTTCTGCACGTTGCGAAGTTCGAGAACAGGTTCGCTTGTTGTCGGCATGGTTGCTCTTGGTCAGCCGCCCCGTTCGCCGAGTCGAATCTTCGAGTTGCGGGGCGAGTTTCCTACCACAAGAAGTAAAACATCGCCGTGAACGCGCAGTCGGCCGCAATAATCAGGAATATTGATAACACGACGCTGCGCGTGGTCGCGCGGCCAACGCCCCCGGCGCTGCGCGTCGCGCCCAGACCCTCGTAGCACGAGACCAGCACGATGATGAATCCGAAGATGCCGCTCTTTATCAGGCCCGTCAGCACGTCCTTGACGAGCAGGCTGTCGAGGACCGTGTGGTAATACGCCGTCGGGTCGCGCATCAGGACGTAGCGGTCCACCAGGCCGCCGCCGAACGTTCCGACGATGTCGGCCACGATCGTCAGCGACACGGTCATCAGGATGCAAGCGATGACGCGCGGCACGACGAGGAACCGGATGGGATGGATTGCGCTCGTGCGCAGGGCCGCGATCTCTTCGCCCACGACCATCGTTCCGAGTTCCGCCGCAATGGCCGCGCCCGCGAACCCCGTCAGCACCACCGCCGTGATGAGCGGCCCCAGTTCGCGGAAGACGGCGACCGAGACGACCGTGGCCACCTTGTCCAACTGGCCGTAGTCGTCCAGCACGGGCGAGAGTTGAAACGCCAGGATCATGCCCACGAACGTCTGCACGAGGACGATGATCGGGATCGCGCGCACGCCCAGGCGGATCATCTGGAAGAACGTCTCGTCGGCCTTGATGCGCGGCCGCACGAAGATCCCGAGGGCGGTCAACTTCAGCGTGTCTAACGCGAGGTACCCCAGCCCGCCGAGATAGGCCAACAGCCCTTCCCCTTGAGAGCCGATCCGCTCAAGGCACCGCAGAGGGGATGTGGCGCTCACGCCTTCAATGCCTCCTGGACGCTGCCGGCTATCGGGAAGATGCTGTCGAGGCGCGCAATCTCAAACACGCCGCGCACACGCTGGTTCATCCCCGTCAGGACCAGCCGCCCTTTGTACCGCTGGATGGTCTGGAGTGCCTCGACGAGCGTGGCCACGCCGCTGGAATCGATGTACCGTGTCTCTGCCAGGTCAAGCACGAGCCTCGCCGGGCGGCCGTCGGTGATCTTCCGGAGCGTCTCGCGCAGGGCGGGGGACGAGAAGACCGTCACCTCGCCGCGCGCCGAGACGATCGTCGCGCCGCCCTCCTGGCGGATCTCGAGCGTCAGGTCTTCCGAGGCCTCAATACGTGTACCCATCATCAAGGCTCCACATGCGGTCGCCGCGGCGACCGGCTGAATGCCGGCTACGGCTTCGCGTTCGCCCCCGCCGCCTTGCCTGCGGCCGAGGGCTGCTGCTCGGCCTCCCGCCACTCGCGCCATTCCCTGACGCACGCGGCCCGTTTCTCGGGCTCCGTGATGAAGATGATGCCCGAACTCCTGCCGGTAAGCCGGTGCAGGCCCACCGCGGCCATAAAGCGGACGCCGTCATCCTCGCTATCCAGGAGGTTGATGAGTTCGCCCGCCATCGACTTGTCGCCCGCCAGGGCCACACGCGCGATCGTGTCGGTCTGGACGCGCGGGTCGTCGGTCCTGAGTTGCTTCAGGGTCTCCTCGCGGCTCGGCCCGCAGCCTGCCGCCAGTGTCGAGAAAACCACCACCGCAACCGCTATGGTGCGTTTCATTGCCTGTTCCGACCTGTTCTGACACTACGCCGGCTGGAGCCGGCCGAATAGAGCGGATTATACCCATCCTGCCCCGGTGTGCAAAGCAAATTGGGGGCGCGCTCGCAGGCGCACGTAACTGACCCATTACGCGCGCTCGCTACCGCTTCACATCAGAGACGCCTTCTGGGAGAGATGGGACGCAGCGGCGTAAGCCGCATCGGGGACCTACGTTGCACCACTACCGCAAGAACTTATGCCCTTCGGGCCAAGAATCCCGACGGCCCGATGCAACCGCCTGCGCCGGCCGCGGAGACGCGCCTGTTCGGCAGAGGCATTTCTCCCTGCATTCATTGAGAAACAGCAGAGGTTTCATGTTTCAGCCGAGGCTACGCCGCCTCGCGGTAGTAGATCTTCAGCAGGCCGCCGAGGCGTTCGCGGCACTCGACCGGGCCGTCGCGCGGCGGGGCCGTGTCCGGCTCCATAGGCCGGCGGTACTCCAGGCCCTTGTGCGGACGCTCAAGGTTATGGTGCTAGACATACTGCTCGAGGACGTAGCGGATTTGACGCTCGCTGAAGAAGACGATCTTGTCCAGGCACTCTCTCTTCGCTGCCCGTATCCACGACTCGCTGAAGGAATTCAAGTTCGGACTACACTGGGCATCTTGAGGCACCGCACGCCGGCCACCCGGAGCGTCTCCTGGAACTTCTCGGTGAACAGCGGGTCGCGGTCGTGGATCAGGATTCGCTTGCCCTTGAGGAAGCCGTCCTCGGCGTCGGTGAGGTTGGAGACTCTTTTAATCCGTCTTCGCGCCAGTTGCCCGGCCGGTCCGCCGGGAGTCGTGCCCTTCCATCGGCCAGGGAGAATCGGCCAGGCCCTTCGAGCTGGATTCGACCGCGTAGAGCGTCCCCTTATCGGAAACCACGTAGATTGTCCCGTCTGGTGCGATCGTGGGCGATGAGGCGAACTTTCCATCGGTCTTGAACTCCCACTTCTTCGCCCCATCGGTCGTGAGGGCGTAGAGTATGTTGTCCGAGCAGAAATACACGTTACCATCTTTTCCGATGGTCGCGGGTCCAGCGTTCTGGCCTTTCGTTGCGAAATGCCATTTCTCTGTCCCATCGGGTTTCACCGCGTAGAGGATTCCCGGCTGTCCCCCAGCCTTCTGGGCAGTGCCTGTGTATATGGTGCCATCGGGGCCGATGCTGGGCGAGCACCTATGGCGAAGGGGATCGCCCTTGCCGCCGCCCGTCTTAAACTCCCATCGGTTCTTGCCGTCGCGGCTGATCGCGAAAAGCTTGCCGGTTGATTCATCGGTGCTTGAGACAACATACACGGTACCGTCCGAACCAACCGCCGGGGCGCCGTCAACATACCTATCCACCTTGGCAAACCATCTCATCTTGCCGCCGGCATCGAGGGCATGGACCCCCTGGTTCCAATGTTCGGTTTCGTTTCCAACGACGTAGAGCGTGCCATCGCTGGCTAGGCAGGGAACTTCCGTTCCCAACATGCCGCACCGCAAACTCCACCTCTTCTTCCCATCCGTGCCCACGGCATGCACGGTGCAATCCATGGATTTCAGGTAGAGCGTGCCATCCGACCCGATTGCGCAAGGGCCAAGTATGGCCGTCAGGCGCTCGCTAAGGACGTTCGACCCCTTGCCAGGGTGATCGTACCGCCATTTCTCCTTTCCGTCAGGCGACATGGCATGAAGTGATCCACCGCTCTCGGAAACATAGACCGTACCGTCCGTGCCAATGGACGGAGGGTTGTGGTGGTCCGGGCCTCCGAGGTCTGTGGCCCATTTCTTCTTCCCATCTGGCGAAACCGCGTGCAGTTTGTGCGTCGCGCTGAGGTACACTGTACCGTCAGGCGCAAGGGCTAGGCCCCAAACTTCCTCGCCGACAGCGAGAGTCCACTTGGCGCTGCCAGGCTCACCTGCCGAAACGGTTCCGATGCAAAGCGCAATCACCACCAGCAAGGCGATTGCGGGAATCACTTTCGCGTTCATGGCGGACTTCCTTACGCGTCATCGTTGAGGCGGATGTGCCAGCCGGGATTCCCCACGTGGCCTTAGCCCGCGACCGTCGCAGGCCGCATTTCAGTATTATGTTCTGTACCCCAGAGTTGTCAACCTTCTTGTGCCTTCTTGTGCCTGAATGTTCTTCTATCGTGGCCTCCGGGTGATGCGGTGGATATCGCCGGCGCGCTGCGGCCGTTGCAATTCCGCACCGGCCGTGGTACAGTGGCGCGCGAAAGGGGTTTTCGATGGGTCTTGTCCGAGGTATCCGGCGTTCGTTCTGGCGAGGGCTGGCCACCCTGCTGCCGGCGCTCCTCACGCTTGTCGTCCTCAGCCTCGGCCTAGATCTTCTGAACCAGTACGCCGGCCGCCACGTCAACTGGCTCATCATTCACGCGGTCCACTGGACCTCCCGCATCCCGCTCGAAGAGGTCGAGGCTTGGTACGCCGCCTACTGGCTCTACTGGCTAGGCATCGTCGGGGCGGTAATCCTCCTGTGCCTGGTGGCGTACATCGTCGGCACGTTCTTGGGTGGGCGCCTGGTGCGGTTGATGGAATCGTACGTCGTCCGCCTGCCGATCCTGCGAAAGATTTACCCTGGGGCCAAGCAGGTCTCCGAGTTCTTCTTCTCCGAGGGCAAGGTCGAGTTCCGCCGCGTCGTTGCCGTCGAGTTTCCGCGCAAGGGGCTATGGATGGTCGGCTTCGTCACCGGCCGCGGACTCCAGGGGCTATGCAGTCGCACCGGCACCGAACTCCTGTCGGTCTTCGTCCCGTTCACGCCGGCCCCCATCACGGGGTACGTCGTGATGGTGGCCCGCGATGATGCGGTGGAACTCGACATCTCGGTCGATGAGGCGTTCCAGTATGTCATCTCGGCGGGCGTGATACTGCCACCCGCCGAGCGGGTCGAATCGCTGACCGCCGCGCTCCAGGTGACGCACGAGGAGGCCAGCGCCATCGCCGAGTCGGCTGGGGGCGGCAAGAATCCCGAGCCGCAACCGTAACGAGCGCGCTCGCGCGGCGCTGGGGCAAGATATCTGCGCGGCCCGTACGGGCCGCGCACACACGCAACCAAGGAGACTGCCACCATGTACGTCGGACGCATCGTTGCCGTCGGCCGTAGCCCCCAGAACCGCAACGCCGTCCTTTACCGCGTCTCGTCGCGCTCGTTTCCGAACCGGCGTACCGTGAAGACCTCGCGCGGCCTCGCGGTCGTCCCCATCGAGGGACACGAGAAAGATATCTTCAAGAATCCATACATCGCATATAACGCCGTCCGCGTGGCGGCCAGCCCCGCCGAGGGCCGCCCCGTGGCCGTAGCCACCAACGGGTCGCAGACCGACCCCATCGCCGAGAAGATCGCCTCCGGCATGAGCATCCGCGATGCGATGGCCGAGTCGCTCCTTATTCTGGACTACGAAAAGGACGACTATAGCACCCCGCGCATCGCCGTCGCCGTGGCCGTTGGCGCCGACGTCGGCTGGGCCGGCATCGTCCGAAAGGACGCTCTTCTGGTCCGCGCGATGCCCCTTGCGGCCGGCAAGGCGTTCTACTTCGCCACCTATGAGGCGAACGAGCCGCGGATCGAACTGGTGAGCGATTTCCAGGCCGCCACCGCCGAAGAGGCCGCTCGCTGGGCCGTCGATGGCGGCGCGTTCGCTGACCTCGAAAAACCCGTCTGCTCCGCCGCCGCCGTCGCCACGGCCGACGGTTTTGACATGGCAGGTTTCACGGTGGGGGAGAAGTAGTCTGACGAGGTGCATTATGCCGGCCCGCTGTCACGACCGGGCTCGAGCGACAATCCTGCCGTGCGCGCTTGCCGCACTCCTTCTGCCGACGGCCGCCCTTGCCGCAGCCAAGTCCGCCCCTGCCGCGGCTGCCGAGTCCGCGCCTGCGGCCGAGGACCCCGCGGCACTGAAGGCGCTCCTGTCCGACGCGGCCGGCGATGGCCCGGTGATTGCCGGCGAGCGGCTCTCGCTTGCCGCCAGGAAAGGCGGCCTCACGCCGGCCCTTGCTGCACTCGCGGCCGAACTCCTCAGGAGCGACGACACGTTCGCGCGGGCGCTGGCCGAGTGGGCCATCGATGCCAAGGTCCAACGCGATAACACCGGACAGGCCGTCGCCTGGCCGCGCCAGGACCCGCCCGAATGGTACAAGACCCGGTCGGCCGTCCCCCCCGAGTCGTACCTCGAGATGGACTACGTGC
>CAYGWP010000581.1:0-3054 GCA_964353455.1 uncultured Anaerolineales bacterium | reverse complement strand
GGCGTTGCCCCGGCCTACATAACGAAAGGCGCATCATGGCCGACACCGACCCGAACGTGCGGATGTACCGATGCCCCTGCGGCAACCGGATCCCGGTGGCCAGGCAGTTCGTCGGCCGCCAGGTGACCTGCTACGCCTGCGGCAAGACCCTGGTGATCCCGTCCGCGACGGGCACCCGCTCCGGGGCGGGGGCCGGCGGCGCCGACCCGTCGGCGGTCGCCCGGCCGCCGGCGGCCCAGCAGCCGGCCGCGCCGGCCCCGCCGATGCCGATCGCCCCGTCCCCGCCGCAGCAGTCGGTCGTCTATGTCGTCCAGGACCCGGCCGGACTCCAAGCGCAGGCGGCCCGACAGGTCCCGGCGGCGCACCTCTCGGCCAGCGTCAACATGCACCTCCGGTCCCCGGTGCCGGAGCCCGAACGGACCATCTGGGAAGGCCGCTCGTCCTTCGCCTACTACCTGCCGGGGATGCTCTGGTCGTGCATCTGGATCGCCGTCTGGGCCGCCTTGGCCATCTCGAGCGAGGGCATCTTCGCGTGGCTCCAGGATAAGGCCGTGGCGGCCGCACCCGCCGAGGCACGCCAGGCGATAGCCAACCCCGACATCAAGCCCGCGTACCTGACGGCCATTTTCGTCCTCTGCGCCGCGGCGTGCGCGTGGGGCCTCATCAAGAAGTTCTTGCGATATCTAAATACCTATTATGTCTTCACGACGCAGCGGCTGAGGCTGCGGCAGGGGGTGTTCTCGCGGGCGTTTCACCAGATGGAACTTTACCGGGTGAAGGACTTCGCGGCCGTCGAGCCGCTCATGGGCCGCATCTTCGGCTACGCGCACGTGCGGATCGTCTCGAGCGACCGCCTGGCGAGCGACGCGGTCCTGATGGCCCTGCCCGGCGGCATACACACGGTCGATAAGATTCGCGCCGCCGCCCAGTTCGCCCGCGCCGAAACGGGCGTGACGACAATACACGAATAGGCACGAGGAGGCCGGCATGGGTCGGAATCAGGCACACAAGCGTTCTTCTCACGGCTCACTCAAAGGGCCTTACGTGCAGAAATCAGTCAAGAAACGCATCGAGGCCCTGTTCCTGGACAACATCGGGAGGGTCCTGACGCGGGAACAGATCATGTCGGCGGCAGCCGACCCCGAAACAAGAAGAGAGCCCGAGAATTGGCATCAGCGCCTTTCCGAACTCAGAACGGACGACGGATACACGATCCTGTCTTGGCGCAATCGGGGCGATCTCAAGGTCGAAGAGTACTTGATGCCCCACGCAAAAAAGAGGCCAACCGCCGGCAAGCGCGTCAAGCCCGACTCCGCAACGTGGCTGAAGGTGCTGCGGAGCGCAGACCACAGATGCCAGTGGTCCGAAGGGGGAGAGAGTTGCGGGCTCAAAGAGGGCGACATGGACCTCGTCGGCGGGGGACGCGTGAAGTTGACACCCGACCATCAGCGCCCGCACTCGATTGACCCGAAGACCGATCCGCACGACCCGAGGCAGTGGCGTGCGCTGTGCGGACGCCATCAGGTCATGAAAAAGAACTACTGGGACAGCCTGACCGGCAAACTGAACACTTACGCCGTGGTCCAGGCAGCCCCTGAAGCCGACAAGGAAGCCGTGTTTCGTTTCCTATTGGACTACTTCGGGTATAGTATTGATGAAACAGGCAGGATCGCCAGGAAGGAGCAGGAGTAATGAGCGCCGGGGCCAAGCCTCACGTGCAGGAAGGTTGCCGCCTGCATCGCCGTCAGATCGAAGATCGCCTTGGCGCTGACGGCGTGGCGATACTGCCTCCCTGCGACGTCTCAGCCGCGCTGGAGGCCGTTCGCTCGCTTGAAATGAGCGTGAAGGCAACGATTCTGGACCCGTGGTACAATAAAGGGTTCGGCGGGGTCCGAGAGGACTACGACGAGTTCATTATCAGCCTGCTTTGCAGCGCCGGTGGAATCTCCGACCACGTGTTCCTGTGGGGGTTCCCGGAGATTATCGCTCGGTTTGTCGATAAGATTCCGCCGCCGCTTTCACTGGTCGCATGGCTGACCTGGTACTATAAGAACAACCCGTCGGTCATTCGCGGATGGCGGTCCAGCCAGAACGCGTGCCTGCACCTCTCGCGGCCCGGGGCCAAACTGTACCCCGAACATTTCCTGACGCCTGCGCAAGAGAGGCTTCGCGAGCAGGGCAAACTCCGATACATGCCCGGGCCGACAAGCGTCATCGAGGAACCGCTCATCGTGGGCTTCGTCGGACGGCGGGAGAAGACGGGGCATCCTTCCCAGAAACCGTGTGCGGTGTTCCAAAGAATCATCCTGATGGCCACTGAAGAGGGCGACTTGGTTTTCGACCCCATGTGCGGCTCCGGAACAACCGGCGAGGCGACCCGAAAACTGGGACGCCTGGCCATTCTGTCGGACGTGTCAGAAGAATACACGCAGATTGCCGAAGACCGGCTGGGCGTGGTCCGATTGGGCGGGGCGGAGCGCATTGGCGGCCAGGCGCCCGAGCGCAGGGCGAAACGTTCCTCGCACGAGTCCGCTGGAGAACTATTTGACCAGCACGAAGATTGATCCGCAACAGTCCCCAAGCACCCAGTTCGGGAGAAAACCACATGCCTCGGAAAATCGCGATGATCGGCGCAGGCAGCGTTGTGTTCACCAAGACCCTGCTCTCCGACATGATGGCCACGCCGTGCCTGAGGGACTCGGAATGGATCCTGATGAGCCGCACGGAACTCAAACTGAAGCGCATGGAGTCCTTCGCCAGGCGAATGCTGAAGGAGAACAACCTCCCCGGCAAGGCCCGGGCCACGCTCGACCGGCGGGAGGCCATCAAGAATGCCGACTTCGTCATCGTCACAATCCAGATCGGCGGCTTCGACGCCTACGCCGTCGATTACGAGGTGCCCCTTAAGCACGGCGTTGACCAGTGCATCGGCGACACCCTCGGCCCCGGCGGCATCTTCCGCGGACTCCGCACCGTTCCGGTCCTGGTGGACATAGCCCGCGACATGGAGACGCTCGCAAAGCCCGGCGCGGTCATGCTCCAGTACGCCAACCC
>CAYGWP010000580.1:0-4006 GCA_964353455.1 uncultured Anaerolineales bacterium | reverse complement strand
CGCCACGGTCCCGCAAATGGGACCCACGATCAGGCCCGGTCAATGGGTTGACCTTCTGGCCTTGGTTGACCCGTCGGCGGATGCCGGGAGGGGAAAATGGGAACGCAGCGGCGGATTTCTTCTTGCCCGGCAGGAATGGTATTCACGTCTGCTGCTGCCCGTGGTGGTGGACGGAAGTTACGAGTTGTCGGTCAGCGCTCGCGACCCCGGGGGGAAGGCCGCATACGTCATGGTGCTGCTGCCGGTGGGCGCCTCATGCGTCCGGCTAGAGTGCAGCACGCTGAATCACAGGCCCAGGCTGTATGACTCGAAGACGCCCCCCGAGATTCTGTGGCAGGAAGGGACGGTCTCAGACGCGGAGTGCAGGGTTGATGTCAAGGTTCTTGTTGACGGCGACCAGGGCGAGATAACGGCGCTTGTGGACGGCAAGCCAGGCTTGCATTGGAAGGGTCGCCAATCGGATCTTGACGCAGGCGCTATGTGGAAACCGTCCCGGCCCTCTGCTCCGGGCCTAGGCACCCACAACGAACTGCTGCTGTACACGAGCGCCAAGTTGCGGATGCTCTCGGGCGAAGCGAGGTTGCTGCGCCCGCCGCCGGCGGGCGTCCCGTATCTCTCTCCGGTCACGGAGACGGCGCCCCCAACCGCCGACCATCAACCTTGAAAATCCCGAACCCCAGTGCCACCTGGACTACGTGCCGCTGGTTGCCCGCCCGATGTCCATCCGCCGCGCCGCCTCCAACTCCTTCGGCTTCGGCAGCCACAACGCCTGCCTGCTGCTCCAGAAGATGTGACGCGAATGCATCCTTGCACCTGGCGCTGGCACTGCGGTAAACTGGCGGCCCAGGTGGAGGCATGAGCAGCGAGATTCCCGAGCCAGGAACGCCTCAGGGGGCGGCCGGTCCGCCGGCCGGCCGCGGCACGCCTGCCGCGCCGGGACCCGTCGGCGATGATGCCACGCGGTCGGAGTCTTCGGCGTCCGCCCCTCCGCCGCCGTCCATCATCGTCCGCGGCTACACGCTGGTCCGCGAAATCAGCCGCGGGGGGCAGGCCGTCATCTTCCAGGCCGTCCAGGAATCCACGGGGCGCAAGGTCGCCGTCCGCATGATGCGCGAGGGCCGGCTGATGGCCGCCGACCAGCGGGCGCGATTCGAGCGCGAGGTCCAGATCCTTGCGGCGCTCCAGCATCCCAACATCGTCACGATAATCGACCGCGGCCAGACCGACGACGGCTCGCCCTTCATCGTCATGGATTACATCGAGGGCGTGCCGCTCGATGAGTACCTGAAGGCCTACTATCAGAAGCATCACGGGCAGCATCCCGACCCGCGGGAGATGCTGCACCTCTTCATGAAGGTCACCGATGCGGTCAACGCCGCCCACTTAAGGGGCATCGTCCACAGGGACCTGAAGCCCTCAAACATCCGCATCGACGGCCGCGACGAGCCCCACATCCTCGACTTCGGCCTGGCGCGAACGGCCGTCCAGGCCCTGACCGATGGCGGCACGCCGCAACCCGTCACCATGACCGGCCAGTTCCTCGGATCGCTTCCGTGGGCAAGCCCAGAGCAGGCCGAGGGCCGCCCCGGCAAGATCGACATCCGCTCGGATGTGTACTCGCTCGGCGTCATCCTCTACCAGATGCTGACCGGGGGTCACTTTCCGTACGATGTGGGCGGGACGATGCGGGATGTGCTGAACAACATCATCACGGTGGAGCCGACGCCGCCGAGCAAGATTCTGCTGGCGAAGGATGCGGCCCGCCAGGTCCGCCGCCGCTACTTCCGCCGCCGGAAGGGCCTCGACGAAATCCTCGAAGCCATCGTCATGAAGGCCCTCGCCAAGAAGGCGGAGGACCGGTACCAGTCGGCGGGCGACCTGGCCCGCGACATCGCCAACTTCCTCTCGGGCCTGCCGACCATCGCAGCGGGCGCGGCGGCACTGAAGCGGCAGAAGAAGACTCGCCTCGTGCGGCTTGCGGCCGTGGCTGGCGCGGTCCTGGTGGCCTGCGGCCTGGGGGCGCTCATCACGTGGCACTTCATGCCGAGGCAATCCGCAACAGCGCCGGCGCTTGAAGTCGGACCGCAGTCGCCCGCGGTCGAGACTGCCGCACCGGCGGCCGCAAATCCGCCCAACACGCTGACCGAGGCCGAACGGGCCGCAGGCTGGAAACTCCTCTTCGACGGCAAGACCCTTGCGGGCTGGCACGAGTGGCAGAAGAAGGGGCCTCCCGTCGGGTGCGCGGTAGAGGACGGCTGCATCGCTTTCACGGCCAGGGGCAACGACCTTGCCACCGACGACGAGTTCGACGACTTCGAACTGGTCTTCGAGTGGAAACTCCCGGAGGCGGGCAACAGCGGCGTCTTCTACCGAGCCAACGAGAGCACAGACCTGACCACCACGGCGCCCGAATACCAGATCCTGGACAACGTCGGGCACAAGGCCACGTGGCTGGGACCCAAAACGGTTGCGGCCTCCGTGGTGGGAGTCTTAGGGCCGTCGCAGGACGTTACGAGGCCCATCGGCCAATTCAACGAGAGCCGCATCGTCTGCCAGGGCGGCCGCGTGGAACACTGGCTCAACGGCGTCAAGGTCGTGGATTACGACATCGACAGCGATGCGTGGAAGAAGGCAAGGTCGCAAGCAACATCGTCCCGCAACAAGGAAGATTACGCCGCCGAACGCCGCGGGCACATCGTGCTCCAGAATTACCGGCTCGCCGAGTTCCGTCGGGCCTGGTTCCGCAACATCAAGGTCCGCCAGATCGGGCCCGGCGCGGCGCCGGCCGCCGCGAGTCCGCCCAACACGCTGACCGAGGCCGAACGGGCCGCAGGCTGGAAACTCCTCTTCGACGGCAAGACGCTGGCCGGCTGGCAACAGTGGCCGAGCGGCCCCGCCGCGCCCGATGCCTGGGCCGTCGAGGACGGGGCGATCGCCACGGTTGCCGAAAGAACCCAGTCGATGCTGGCCACGGCGGACTCGTTCGGCGACTTCGAGTTGACCTTTGAGTGGAAGGTCTCGAATAAGGGTAACGGCGGCGTCTTCTACCGCGCCCAGAAAGGCATCCAGGCGCCCGAGTACCAGGTACTGGATAACGACGGCCACCTCGACGGGCAGACAAGCAACAAGCGTGCGGCATCGGTATTTTCGGTCTTGGCTCCGCAGAACGACGTAACCAAGCCCGTCGGCGAGTACAACGAAGGGCACATCGTATGCCGCGGGACGAAGGTTGAGCACTGGCTCAACGGCCAGAAGGTCCTGGAGTATGATACGCAGAGCGATGGTTGGCGCGAGGCGGTTCAGAAAGCCGTCGGCGCCATCAAGAACTCGCCGAACTTCGGCCAGGCGCTGCCGGGACACGTCGCCCTTCAAAACATGGGGTCGAAGGTCTGGTACCGCAGCATCAAGATCCGGCCGCTGGAGGAGGCATCCGCCCCAGCCGCCGCTGAATCCCCACCGAAGGTCGGGGGTGTTGACGACGCCTTCATCAAGGAAGTCGCCGCGCTGCCGCCGGAGCAGCAGGTGGCGCGCGTCGTGGCGAAACTGAAGGAACTTAATCCGGGCTTTGATCCGGCGTCGGCCAGGCACAAGGTCGAGGACGACCAGGTGACGGAACTCCGCCTCTCGGCCTGCGGGGTAGGCTGCATCAATCGCAAGAAGGCATTCGAAAACGAGACGACCGTCAAATCAATGAAATTCGAGAATAAGCGCCCCTACCGCGTGGCACTCAAAGTGATGCTCCAGGACGACAAGGTCAGCATGGACGTGACGCTCGACGGCCAGCCGCTCCTGGCCTGGCAGGGCCCTCGGTCGGCGCTCTCGGAGAACACCGACTGGCACTTCCCGCAGCCCGAGTGCTTCGGCCTCGGCCTCATGAACGGAACGGTCGAGTTCTCCGCCGCACGCCTGCGTGTGCTCTCGGGCGAGGCCAAACCCGTCGCGCCGGCCGACCCCGACCCGAAGTAATTCATCCATCAACATGCAGGCCGGGGCGCGCGCTCCTCTT
>CAYGWP010000579.1:0-4178 GCA_964353455.1 uncultured Anaerolineales bacterium | reverse complement strand
GCTTGCTGTTCATTTTGCTGTGCCTGGGTCACGGCCGCTTTTGCCGCGTCAGCCGCCTTGCGCTTGGCGGCAGCCTCGGCTGCGGCCTGCTGCTTCTCTTCCGGGGATTTGGCTGCATCGCCGCAGATCGTCTTGACCGTGGCCTCCGCCGCCTGGGCCGTCTGCTCGGCTGACTGGTAAGCAGTCGTGGCCGCGGCGATCAGGCTCTTGGCGCCGGCCGAGGCATCGTCGGCCGCCTTTTTCAACGACGGGGCGTCGGCTATGTTCTTGGCGGCGGTGTTCACCTGGGCCTGTGCTTGCTGTTCGTTTTGCTGTGCCTGGGTCAAGGCCGCTTTTGCCGCATCGGCCGCCTTGCGCTTGGCGGCAGCCTCGGCTGCGGCCTGCTGCTTCTCCGCCTCGGAAATTACCTTGGCGTTGGCCTCCGCAGCCAACGCAGCCTGCTCGGCCGCCTGGTAAGCAGTCGTGGCAGCGGCGGCCTGGTTCTTGGCGTTCGCCAAAGCCTCGTCGGCTGCCTTCTTCTGCATCTCGGCTTCGGTCAGTTTCTTCGGCGCGGCGTTGGCCTGGTTCTGCAAATCCTGCTCGCTTTGCTGTGCTCGGGCCAGGGCGGCCTTGGCAACGTCAGCCGCTCTGCGCTGGGCGGATGCTTGGGCCGTGGCCCTCTTGGCTTCGTCGTCGAGCCTGTTGGCCGCGTCGGAGGCGACCTTCGCCACGGCCTCAGCCTCCTTCGCCGCCTTCTCGGCCGCATCGTAGGCTTGCTGCAGTGGGAGCGCGGCGGCCTTGGCGTCGGCCAACGCCTTGTCCATGGCTGGCTTGGCGTTGGTCGCGTCGGTCAGGGCCTTGATGGTAGCGGGCACGTTGTCCTCGGCCTGCTTCAACTCTTTTGCGCCCGGTTCGCCCGCCAGATTCTTCGCGTCAGTGGCCTGCTGTCGCTTCGTGTCGGCCGCTTTCCTCGCGTTGGCGTATGCCGTGTCGGCCTTCTGCATGGCGACCTTTAAGGGGGGGACCGCAGCTTCCGCCGCCTGGGCTGCCTTCTCGGCCGCATCGTATTCGGCCTTCGCCTTGGCTTCGGCATCCGCCTCCGCTGCGACCGAAAACGAGCCTGACGATGCCAGCATGAACACAACAAGTGCAATCGTTCTTGTCTTCATCACGAGTCACCTCAGACCAGAGCTGAATTCGACATAAGCCTTCCAGTTTGCCCGGGAGACACGTCGTCTTACTGGAAACCAAACCAGTTCCACCTGTTCCCAGTCGTTTCGCAAGGACCACGCCGTCTCATTGTCGTTATCAGATCGCCGGCTTGGGATAATTTGTTTAACCCGTTTTGGGGCTCATTGTTCTTACTGAAGACGTCATCCGCGTGGGAACAACCGGCGCGGCAAGCGTGATCGGGATGCCGACGGGCACGGTCTCGGAACCCGCGATGCGCTCGGCAAAGAGGGCGCGCTCGTTCGCCGGTTTACCTTGCCTGATCTGCTGCTCTGACGCTGGCAGCGAACGATATCACAAGAAAAGTCTTGGGGCGATGGAGAAGCTCTGTTCGAATCGGGCCAGAGGGGCGTGCTGGAGGCCGAAAATGGCCGAAACGCGGCCCTGGGACAGGCTGAACCGATGGCTTGGTGGCAAGAGAAGGCTTGCAAGGTCATGGCAGCGAGAGACAATCAAAGCTCAGAGGCCCACGGCGGTCCTGGGCGGGGTCATCTGGGAAATCCCGGGTTAATGTCGTATCAGCACTTTGCCCGGCGGGTCTCCGGACTCGCTACGGATGCCCGTCTGAAAGGAGACTCGACCCATGACGCACGGCAACCTCACGCGACGGGTGTTTCTCGGGGCTACAGCGGCAGCGGCGGCCTTCACCGTCGTTCCGCGCGCGGTGCTGGGCGGGCCGCGGAACATCCCGCCCAGCGAGAAGATGAACGTCGCCGGCATCGGCGTCGGCGGCATGGGTGCGTCCAACCTCAGGAACCTCGAGTCCGAGAACATCGTGGCCCTCTGCGACGTCGACCACGACTACGCCGCCAAGACCTTCAAGCGGTACCCTGACGCGAAGATCTACAAGGACTACCGCGGGATGCTCGACAAGCAGAAAGACATCGACGGCGTCCTCGTGGCCACGCCCGACCATACGCACGCCGTGATCTCGATGGCCGCCATGAAGGCTGGCAAGCACGTCTACTGCCAAAAGCCGCTGACGCACGACGTCTACGAGTCACGCGTGCTTGCCCAAGCCGCCAAGGAGAACAAGGTGGCCACGCAGATGGGCATCCAGGGGCACTCGGGCGAGGGTGCGCGGCTTGTCTGCGAGTGGGTTGCGGCGGGCCTGATCGGAGAGGTCCGCGAGGTCGATGCCTGGTGCAGCCTCTCATACTACCCGTGGGGCCATGCTGGCTGGAGTTCGAAGTACTCCGCGCGGCCGGCGGACACGCCGCCCATGCCGCCGACGCTCGACTGGGACCTCTGGATTGGCCCGGCGCCGATGCGGCTGTACCACCCGGCGTACCACCCAGCCGTCTGGCGGTGCTGGTGGGACTTCGGCTGCGGCATGATGGGCGACCGCGGCGCCCACACGTTCGACCCCGTCGTCTGGGCCCTGAAGCTCGGCGCCCCGACGAGCGTCGAGGCCACCTCCTGCGGCAACACGCCTGAGGTTCATCCGCTGTCGGCGATCGTGACGTTCCGGTTCCCCGCGCGCGGCGACCTGCCGCCCGTGAAGCTCACGTGGTACGAGGGCACGCGGCCGCCGCGACCCGAGGACCTCGAGGAAGGCCGCAAGATGCCCGATGAGGGCGGCGCCTGCATCAAGGGCTCAAAGGGCACGATCATGTTCGGCGTGTACGGCAACAGCCCGCGCATCATCCCTGAAAGCAAGATGAAGGAACTCAAACTGCCTGAGAAGACCCTGCCGCGTGTGAACGGGTCGCACGAGCAGGACTGGGTGCGGACCTGCAAGAGCGGCCAGCCGGCGGGGGCGGACTTCGCGTACTCCGGCCCGCTGACCGAGACGTGTCTCCTGGGCAACGTGGCCAAGCGGGTCGACGGCCGCATCGAGTGGGACGCCGCCAACCTGTGCGTCACCAATTCACCCGAGGCGACCCGGCTCGTGCGCACCGAGTACCGCAAGGGGTGGAGCCTGTAGCGCTACGGGGCGGCTTCGCGCAGCAGGTTCGGAGATCCGCCGTGCGCCGCCTTACAACTCGCACGCCTTTGGGTCCATGTCACCCCGCGGCCAGCCACGCACAACATGCCTTGAAAGTGGCATTGAAAATGACGCAGGCAGAGAGGCGGCGTGACGCCGATTGGACCGCGTGTCTTCGACAACAGTGGAAACTTCAACAGAAAGGACTTCCGATGGCATTCACCCTTCCATTGGGCGCCAAGGCGCCGGACGTTCAACTGCCTGCCGTGGACGGCAAGGAGTACCGCCTGGATACCTTCAGGGAGGCCAAGGTCCTGATTGTGGTTTTCACCTGCAATCATTGCCCGGCCGCCATAGGTTCGGAAGACCGGATGATCCGTCTTTACAGGGACTACCAACCCAAGGGCGTGGAGATGATCGCCATCAACTCCAACGAGGACCAGAACCACCCTGACGACTCCTTCGAGAAGATGAAGCAGCGTGCGCGCGAGAAGCGCTTTCCCTTCGCCTACGTCCGGGACGAATCGCAGGACGTGGCCACAGCCTACGGCGCCCTCCGCACACCGCACTTCTACGTCTTCGATGCCCAGCGCCGCCTGCGATACACCGGCCGAATGGACGACAACCCCTACAATGCCGCCAAAGTCACCCAGCACGACTTGCGCAATGCGCTGGATGCCTTACTGGCAGGAAAGAAGCCGCCGGTGGAGTTGACGAACCCCATCGGCTGCAACGTCAAGTGGATCGGCAAAGACGCCCACTGGATGCCGCCGGAGGCGTGCGACCTCGTATAGCCCCCGTGGTGTGATGGTCCGCCGTTTTTCGTGCCCTTCGCCTAACGGCATAACCTGTTTCTTTGCCGTCACTCAGGGTAGCCTCCGAGGCGTCTGATCCCAATATCTGTAACCGTTCACGGCCCGGCGGGTAAAAGGGAGGGTGTGGGTTGATGGGCGAAGTGGGCCAAGAGGGTCTGATGAAGGTAGTCGAAGACGCTGCGGCCCTGCTGGGCGCAGGTGGCGGTGGCTGTCCAGATGCGTTCGCA
>CAYGWP010000578.1:0-7630 GCA_964353455.1 uncultured Anaerolineales bacterium | reverse complement strand
TGGGACATGTTCGACAATTACGAGCAGCGCGGCGAGGCGTTTCGCCGGGCGGCCGAGGCGCTCGGCATGCAGCCAACGCCCTAATGCCGCTTGCGGCTTAGTCATCGCCAGATGCCGCTTGCGGCTTAGCACCGTTCCAGGCTTAGGAAACGTCCGATGGACTTGTTGCAGCGATTCGAGGAAGCGGGCCACAACGGCCACCACCTCCGGGCCACCACCTTCTGGTCGTGGAACGACCGGCTGGACCCGGAGGAGGTCCGCCGGCAGATCCGGGAGTTTGCCCGCGGCGGCCTGGGCGGGGTGTTCATGCACGCGCGGCGGGGCCTGGAGACGCCGTACATGGGTCCGGAGTGGCTGGAGGCGGTGCGCGCGGCCATAGACGAGGGGTCGCACACGGGCATCCGTCCCTGGCTCTACGATGAGGACTGCTGGCCGAGCGGCGCCACGTCGGGTCGCGTCTATTCCGGGCGCGAGGCGTTCCGGCAGAAGCACCTCATCTTCGAGGAGATTCAACCGAAGGATTGGGAACCTTCCGAGAGCACCGTGGCGGTCTTCGTGGCCGAGAAGGATGCGGCGGGCAAGTACCGCTCGTTCCGCCGGCTGGCCGCGCCGAGGTCCGTCTATAGCCGGCCCCTGAGGCCCACCGAGGCGGCCGTCCATTTCGCCTACCGGACAGGTGAATATGTCGATGTCTTTAATCGCGATGCCACCGAGGAGTTCCTCAAGACCACGCACGAGGTGTACGCCAACTCGGTCGGCCGCGAGTTCGGCCGCGCCATCGCGGGCATCTTCACCGACGAGCCGCAGTACGCCGGGCACGGCCACCGCCTCCCCTGGTCGCTTGAACTGCCGAAGTTCTTCCGCCGCGCCTGCCGCTACGAACTCGTGGACCACCTGCCGGAACTCTTCTTCCCGGTGGGCCCGTACCGGAAGACCCGCTTCGACTTCTTCCAGACCGCCACGCGCCTGTTCCTCCTGGCGTGGACGATGCCGGTGTACCAGTGGTGCGAGCGGAACGGCCTTGCGCTGACGGGCCACATGATGGCCGAGGACACCATGCTGTCGCAGGTCCAGTGGATCGGCGCCGCCATGCCGCACTATGAATATATGCACATACCGGGCATCGACCTCCTGGGGCGCGGGCTGGGGAGCCCCGTGCTCGTGAAGCAGGTGACGAGCGCCGCCGCTCAACTCGGCCGCCCCCGGACCATCAGCGAGATGTTCGGATGCAGCGGCTGGAACGCCAGTTTCGACGACCTGCGGTGGATCGCCGAGTGGCAGTTCGTCCTGGGCCTGAACCTCATCTGCACGCACCTCTCGTCTTACACGCTGCGCGGCGTGCGGAAGCGCGATTACCCGCCCAGCATCCACTACCATCAGCCCTGGTGGCCCCAGTTCTACCTCTGGAACGATTACATGGCCCGGCTGCTGGCGGTCCTGACTGAAGGCGCGGGCGTTGCCGACGTGCTCGTCATCCACCCGATGTCGAGCGCCTGGGCCGAATACAGCCCCAATGATAAGAGCGCCGTCGAGGAACTCGACAAGCGGCTCCGCCGGACCGTCGAGTTCGTCCTCGGCACGCACGCCGACTTCCACTTCGGCGATGAACTCATCCTGGAACGTCAGGGCCGCGTGGCCGAGGGCGAACTGGCCGTCGGCGCCGGCCGATACCGCACGGTCGTCGTCCCCGATGCCACGAACCTCCGCAAGAGCACCGTCCGCCTGCTGGAGCGGTTCAAACAGGCGGGCGGGAAGATAGTCTTCGCCGGCCGCATCCCGGACCTCGTGGACGGCGAACCTTCCGGCGCCGTCGCCGCCCTTGCCAGGAAGTGCCTGCGTGCCGACCCGGCGACCGCGCGCGGACGCACGGCCCTCCGCCGGGCGCTCGACGGGCAACTGGAAATCCTCGAAGGCAAATCGAAGGACGCCCAGACGGTCCTCGCGCACTGGCGGCGGGCCGGCAAGGACAACATCTTTTTCTTCCTCAACGCCGACGAGCGGCGCACCGTCAAGGCCACCGTCCGCCTGCCCGCCGTCGCCAAGGCTATGGCGGGCACGGTCATCCGCCTCGACCCGGCCACCGGGCAGAGTTGGCAGGTCGATACGCAAACGCCCGCCGGTCGGTCGGGGCGGGCGGCCTTCGCGCACACCTTCAGGCCGCGCGAGAGCCTCCTCCTGGTCCAGACCGACAAGGCGGATGATGAGATGTTCGAGCCGCCGGCCGCGCCGCCGTCGCGCAAGATGCGGCTCGGCGGACGCTGGAACGTCAAGCGCCTGGACCCGAACGTTCTGGTGCTCGACACGGCCTCGTGGCGGACCGACGAAGGCACGTACTCCGAGCCGATGCCGATCATCGACATCCAGCAGGAGTTGATGCGTCGCGGCACGCAGGAGGCCATCCTCCTGAGGCTGGAATTCGACTGCGCGATCGCCGACCTCAAGGGCCGCCGCCTGGAACTCGTCATCGAGCAGCCCCAGAATTACGAGATGTGGTACAACGGGATGCGTACGCCGCTGGCGGACCTGGGGCCGTTCTGGGATTCCGCGTTTCGGCGCGTGGGCATCTCGCTGTTCGTCAAGCAGGGGGCGAACGTGATAGAACTGAAACGCCCCTGGCATCAGGACGAGCGGCGCGGGGCGCTCCTCGCGGGCCGCGCATCGGGCTGGGAGGCCCGGACCGCTGCCGCCGACGTCGAACTTGAATCGGTCTATGTCATCGGGGACTTCGGCGTGGCGTTCCCGCGAGGCAGCCGGCAGGGACCCCGCTCTTCCCGCTGGATGCAGGGGCGGCCGCGCATGGTCGGCGAGTCGCCGCGTCTTGCCGCCGGAGACCTCGTCCGGGCAGGGTACCCGTTTTTCGTCGGGCGCCTGTCGCTGGAGCGCGAGGTGATGCTGCGGGGCGAGCCGTCTCCCGATTCCGTGCTGGAGTTGCCGCCGTTTTCGGCCATCACCGCCACGGTCATCGTGAACGGCGATGAAGCGGGGACCGTCTGGAAGGCCCCGCGTGCGGTGCCGGTCGGCAGTTTCCTCAAGAAGGGCCGCAACCGCATTGCCGTCACCCTGACGACGAGCCTCCGCAACATGCTCGGGCCGCACCATCATCCCGAGGGCGAACTGTACTTCGTCCATCCGGGGTCGTTTGCGTGCGGGTCACCGGGGCGACCGGCCCGCCAGGCGGGGAAGCAATGTCTGCCGAATGACTTCAGTGTTGTGGCCTTCGGCCTCGGCGGCGACGTGGTTCTGCGCTATTAGCGCCGAGAGGTCTTTCGGGCCGCGACCGCAAGGTCGCGGGCGCCTTCGCGCGGGGGGCGCATGCCTTCTGGAGCGACATTCCAACTCAAGAGCCGCGGGCAGAAACGCCGATTTCCCGATTGGGAGAAAGAGTATGTTGGGTCGCTCGCTTCGAACGTACGGCGGGCTGCGAGGGCGATTTCGTATCTCTTGACACCCCTCGGCCTTCCGTTACAATGTCGGGAACTTTTTCTGTTCCGTGTTCGCGCGAGCGGCATGGGGGCCAGAGGGGCAGCATGGCGCTCCAGTTTGTGTGCGGCGCCTTCGAAGGCTGCTGGAATCGGCCATGTAGCGCCGCTATGCAACACACGCCGCCCGAGAGTCGGTCGCCGTATGAGTGTTGTGGGCGACCGGGGGGTACAGGAGCCGACACGTGGGCGAATGCCAGCATGATGCACTTCACGTAACGCCCGGATCGCCCCGCCAATACGGAGGGCGGGGCAAGCCCGGGCGCAGCGCGGCAGCGAGGGCATGCGTCGGTCTGGCGGTCGCCGTGGTCGGCCTCTTCTCGGCGGGATGTGCCCAGAACGAACTCGGCCGGTACACCGGCTATTACAAGCCCGTCGTCACGAATCCGCAGCGCGTCCGCAACATGATCGTGCGGTCCGAGAATTACTGGATCCAGAAGGAAGTCATCCCGGAAGAGCAGTTCCCCGGCCCGACGCCCGACGACCTGAAGGCGGCCGACAAGGACTACATCCTCGGCCCCGGCGACCTCATCGACGTCACGGTCTTTGAACTGATGGCGCCGGGCCAGCCGTACGCCACCCGCCAGCGCATCAGCCAGACGGGCATGATCACGTTCCCTTACATCGGTGCGGTGAAAGCCACCCCCCTGACGACCCGCGGCCTGGAAGAGAAAATGTCCGGCATGCTCGAGCCGGACTATATTCAGAACCCGCAGGTGTCGGTCTTCGTCACCGAGTATCGGAACCTGAACGTCTCGATCCTGAACGGCGTCATGCGCGCCGGGATTTACCCGATGAACCGGCAGGACATGAGTCTGCTGGAACTGGTCGCGATGGCCGGCGGCGTGATGCAACTGGTTGAGGACTACGGTTACGTGATCCGCAAGTACACCCAGGACGAAGTGGACACGCTGATGCTGACGGGGCCCACGCCGCCGCCTGAAGGCGAGGCCGCGAAAGCGCCTGAAGGCGAGGCCGCGAAGCCGGGCGAAAAGGCCCCGGCCGAGAAGGCGCCGAAGGCTGGCGAGAAGCCGCCCAAGGCGGGTGAGAAGGCGCCTAAGGCGGGGGAGAAAGTGCCGGCGGAAAAAGTTCCGGCTGAGAAGGCCCCTGCCGAGGCGAAACCTGCCGAGAAGGCCCCGACCGAAAAGGCGCCCGCTGAGGTGAAGCCTGCCGAGAAGACTCCGGCCGAGAAGCAGCCGGCGGAGAAGAAGCCTGCCGAAAAGACCCCCGCTGAAACCAAAGCCGCCGAGAAGGCTGCCGCAGACGCCGCACGCGAGGCCCGCAAACTCCTCGAGAAAATGGCGGAAGGCGAGATGCCGCCGGTAGAGAAGATCGAGGCTGCCGAGGCCGCCGCCCAGAAGAAACCCGCCTCCGCCGAGGCTACGGCGGGCAAGCCTGCCGTCGAGAAGGCCCCCGCCGCCGAGAAGGCCCCGCCCGACAAGGTGGCGGCCGAGAAGAAACCTGCCGAGAAGAAGACCGCCGAAGCGAAGCCGCCCGAAAAGGTGCCCGCCGAGGCGAAACCGCCGGCCCCGGAGGCAAGACCCGCGGGCGCGGATGCCGCCGCCCTTGCAAAGGACGAGAAGGAACTCGGCCGCTGGATCTGGTCCGACGGCAAGTGGGTCGAGATCAAACAAGAGACGCCTGCGCCTGCCGCGCCGCCGGCCGCCCCGTTGCCGGCGAAGGGTAAGGCCCCCGAGGCCCCGAAGCCTGCCGAGCCGGCCGAGACCCCGAAGCCGACGCAAGTGGCCAAGCCGACCGAAACGCCGAAGCCGGAGGAAGCGCCGAAGCCGGCCGAGGTCGCCAAGACGGCCGAGACTGTCGAGGGCGGAAAGGAACGCACGCCGGCCGAGATGGCGTTGCGCCTGCAACTGGGGAATAAAATGCGGCGCCTGGGCGTCGTCGAGGGCAGCGGACAACAGAAGCGGATCATCCGGTTCGACGTGCGGGCGCTTCTGGCGGGCGACCCGAGCCAGAACATCGTCCTGAGAGACGCCGACGTGGTGACGATCCCGTCGCCGCCGGTGGGCGACTTCTTCATGACGGGTGAAGTGGCGAGGCCGGGCGTGTACAGCCTCACGGGCCGCAAGATCACGCTCCTCCAGGGCGTGGCGGCGGCGGGCGGACTGACGGCCGTGGCCGTCCCGTGGCGGACCGAGGTGGTCCGGCGGATATCGGAGACCGAAGAAGAAATTATTTATGTTGATATATCGAAGATCGCGCGCGGCGAGGTGCCGGACTTTTACCTGCACCCGGAGGACATCGTGCGCGTCGGCACGGACCAGGGGGCGATCTACAACGCGGTAATCCGCAATGCGTTCCGGGCCACCTACGGCCTCGGCGCCGTGTACGACATGAACTTCGCCGACTTCTATCCGTGGACCGCGCTGCGCACTCCGATCTTCTGAGCAGCGATCGCGGACGGCCGACGGTGTTCCGCATTCGCTGAACAGAGTGTGAAGTCCGCCTGCGGGGCGCGCCGATGGGGGTTGGAAGTGCGCGGTTCTCCCGACCAGTGTTCGCCGGAAAGGAACCGGATTGGGTGACGTACAGACGGTGAAGGGCAATGATGCGGCATCGGCCGGTCCGGCCGCGCCTCGCACGGAGTGGGACTGGAACCGCATCCTCACGCCCCGCATCGTCTTCCTGATGCTCCCCGTCGTCCTCCTCACGCTCTGGGCCTACTGGTATCCCTTGTGGCGGTGGGAGACGATCTGGCGCGGCAGCGCGGCCTGGAACCACGGGTATCTCATCCCCCTGATTGCGATTCTCATCGCGCACTTCCGCCTCAAGGAACTCAATCCCCGGCGGATCGAGCCCAGCCTATGGGGCCTCCCCATCATCATGGCGGGCCTTGTGATCCGCATCTGGTCGCAGACCTTGAAGTACGGATACCCCGGCGAGGTCACTTTCCTCATCGTGGCCGCAGGCGTGGTCATCCTGCTCCTCGGGTGGCCGATGTTCAAGGTCCTGTGGATTCCGGTGTTCTACCTGGGCCTGATGATCCCGTGGGACGCCAAGTACTACGACTCGGTGGCGCTGCCGCTCCAGACGATGAGCGCGGCGGCGGCGGAGAAGTTCCTGCCCCTCGTGGGCCTGACGGTGGACCGGCAGGTCAACGTGCTGCAACTGGCGAGCGGTCCGCTGACGATCGCCGAGGCGTGTTCGGGGCTGCACCTGTTGTTTGCGTTCGTGGCCCTGGGCATCATGATGGCGTTTTCGTACCGGCGGGCGCTGTGGGAGCGGCTGGTGATCATCGGGTCGAGCGTCCCGATCGCGGTCTTCTGCAACTTCGTCCGCGTCACCCTGATGGCCATCTCCAGCGACGGTCTGTTCTTCGAGCGCGAGAAGGTGGCTAGTGGGGCGGCAACGTGGTCGAACTGGATACCCGGCTTCATCTGGAACATGTTTCCCGGTACCGACCTCGTCGATAAGTTGGTCAAGTTCCGGGAGAACGTGCTTAACCCCGAGAGTTACCTGCACCAGGGGTTCGGCTTTGCGATGCTGGGCCTTGCATTCGTGCTGATGTGGGGGGAATTGCGATTGATCGACATGCTTTTTGTCGAAGAAGAAGAGACCCCGGCCCGCCCTGGGCGGGCCAAACGGTAACGGACTGCCGATGGAAGCCACTCTCGCGAAGTTGAACCGGACGGCCGCGACGGCCCTGGGTGCGGCGATTGCGGCGTCGCTCGTGCTGGCCATCGTCCGCGTGGTCATGGGCGGGTCGCCGGACGAACTTCTCCTGGCGGCCGTGGCCATCGTGGCTGCGGCCGGCGGGATAGTGCTTCTGGCCCTTGCCTATGCCGGGCGGATGCGTGCCGACTGGGCGACGATCGCCGCCGTCGTCCCGGTGACGTACCTGGTGCTCTCGACGGCGCCGCGTTCGGCCTCGTTTGAGGCGTGGCCGGTGGCGCGGCTCATTCTGGCGCTGGCATGTGCGGCGGGGTATCTGTGGCTGGCCCTGCCGATGGGTCGGCGCATACAATACGGCGTATGTTGTGCCACGATGGGCGTGGCGGCGGTGTTTTTCACGCTCTGGGAACCTCCGCCGCCCAAGCCTGTGCCTATCGCCAAGCACCTGGCCCTGCTGGAGGCTGAGGTCTTGCGGGCCATGCCGGGATGGACGGCCAAGAGCCAGCCCATGCCTCCCGAGG
>CAYGWP010000577.1:0-14785 GCA_964353455.1 uncultured Anaerolineales bacterium | reverse complement strand
GGGATGCCGTCAAGGATTGGGTCGGCCAGATCTGGGAAGAGGCCCGCGGTAAAGAGTCGGCGGCCCACGGCGACTACTTCGGTAGCCAGGTGCCGACGGGCGGTGGGACCGGCGGTTAATCGCCACCACCGAAAAGAAGGGAGCCACACATGAGGGTATCCACTCTTGTGAGGCGGCTGCACGCGGACGAGCGCGGCGCCGAGGGGCTCGAGAAAATCCTGATCATCGCGGCCATCGTTCTGCCCCTGTTGGGCCTGCTCATCATCTTCCGGGATGCCGTCAAGGATTGGGTCGGGCGGGTCTGGACAGAGACCATCAACTTGGAGGCTCGGTCCCACCCGGAATATGTGGGTCCCGGAGTGCCGGGCGGCAGCAGCGGCTAGTAGCCACGGCTGGAATCGCTCCGAGCCTCGCTGGGGCTCGCAGGCGATTGCGGTTACCGGGGCCCCGTGTCGGCCTTTCCGCCGGCACGCGGGATGCGCGGCCAGTGGTGCGCCTGCCCCGAGCGTTCAGGCGTATGGGCAAGGAGCATCCGTGACTTGGGAATGGGTCTCAAGGGCTTTCCTGGCGGCGGTCCTGGTCGCGGCAGCGGTCACGGACCTCCGCCGGGGAACCGTTTACAATTGGCTGACGTACCCCGCGATTCTGATCGGCCTTGCGCTGGGCGCCGCGGCGGGGGCTGCTGCCGGAAACGCCGGTGAAGGACTCATTAACCATTTTCTCGGTCTGGGCTTTGGCTTCGGCGTCCTGCTGGCGGCGTACCTGTTGGGAGGGATGGGCGGCGGCGATGTGAAACTGATGGCGGCGGTCGGGGCCACCCTCGGATGGCCGGGAGTGCTGCACGCGGTCTTCTACTCGTTCGTGGTGGGCGCGGCTGTCGGGCTGATCGTGCTGGTGTGGCGCGGTCAGGTGTGGCTGGCCCTGCGGCGCCTCTGGCTGGCCGTCCGGATTCTTCCGCTTCCCACCGCCACGATGGACGATGCCGTGCCGGTGAGCACGTTTCGCGTTCCGTTCGGCTTTGCCGTGGCCGTCGGCACGCTTTGGTACCTGGCGGAGGAGACTTGCGGGGGGTCGCTGTGGGACGGCGCGAGCCGCCTTGTTTCAAGCCTGTCGGCATGATGCGGCACCAGGCGAGGGTCCCGGTATGAACGGCAAACGAAATCGTCGGATGATCTGGCTCGCCGTGGCCAGCGGTCTTGCGACCGTGGGCCTCGTCTGGCTGGCTGTCCAGGCATGGAACGATCTGCCCGAGTGGGCGCTGGCGGCCGCGGGCAGCCCGCTCGCCATGAGGTGCCTGGCGGCCATCATCGTCGGCATCGTGGCGCTCTTTGCGATCGTGGCGCTGCTGGTACGCGTGCGTCCGCGATCCCCGGCGGCAGGCCCGCGCAGGCTTCATGCCGACCAGGGCGGCACCGCCGCCATCGAGATGGCCTTTGTCGCCCCGCTTGCGCTCATGATCTTTCTCGTTATGCTTCAGGCCGCCATCCTGTTCAACGCGAACATGGTGGTCCACTATGCGGCGTTCGCGATGGCCCGCGTCGCCATTGTGACGGTCCCGCTGGAGATCGACGAGGAACTGCACAACCTCGTCTATAACCCGGAGGTGGCGTCCAATCCGGCGTCGATAAAAATGGAGTTGGTCCGCCGCGCGGCCGTTCTGGCCCTCATGCCGATCAGCGCGCGCCTGTCGGCTGCGGCCGGCGGCACGGACCAGGGAGGCGCCACCGTCCAGACGCAAACTCAGGGCGCGTTCCAGCGCCTCGGCGCAAAGGACCGGCCGTGGATCCGCCGCGTCCAGCCGCAGTATGACTACACCAACGGCAAGATCACGGTCCAGGCCGGCGAGATTCCGGTTACCCAGATTGAAATCGCCCAGCCCGACCACTGGCGCGAGGGAAACCGCGACACCGCGTGCCCTTACCGGCACACGCTTCGCGGAGAGTGGGAACTTGACGCCGGCGACTGGAATTATTACACGGTCTGCCCCTACTATCCGGACCGCATGGATTACTGGTACTGGGAGGACCTGAAACTGCGCCTCACGTACCAGTTCCTGCTCGAGGTGCCGTATGCGTCGCGGTTCCTTGGGCAGCAGGTCCAGGTCCCGGGTCTGGAGGGCAACCAGTATGCCACCGAGATTCGGGCCGTCGTGATTCTTTCGAACGAGGGCGGACCGGAGTTGAGACCCAAGGATATGTGATGCGCCTTGCCGCGCGCCATATAGCCCCCGTTGGTGAACGGGGGTTGTAACCAGCCCCCGATGGCAATCGGGGGTGAGGAGACACGCTCAGCCATGGCAGACCAGTTGTTTACGGGTTCACTGAAGCCCGGCAGCCTGCTCGACAAGTACGAGGTCCGCGAGCAACTGGTGGCCGGCGGGATGGCCATTATCTACAAGGCCTACGATCCCTCCCTGGACCGATACGTGGCGATCAAGCAGGTCGCGCCGCACCTGGCGTCCGACGAGAAGTTCGCCGTCCGGTTCCGCCAGGAGGCGCAGACCCTGGCGCGCCTCTCGGCCTCTCAGGCCAACATCGTCCATGTCCATGAACTCATCCAGCAGGACGGGCAACTGTATCTGGTGATGGAGTACGTCGAGGGGACGACCCTGCGAGCCATGCTGGACCGCGGCCCCGTGCCGCTCCAGACCGGCCTGGGCATTCTCCTCTCGACCGCCCTGGGCCTTCGGGCGATGCACGCCCAGGGCATCGTCCACCGCGACCTTACGCCCTACTACATCATGATGGCCAAGGACGGGGCGCTGAAGATCACCGACTTCGGCCTCATCGGCCATTCCGGAGGCCGGACGAGCCTCCCCATGGGCACCACCAAGTACATGGCCCCCGAGACGTTCACCGGGGCGCTGATCGACCCGCGGGCCGACCTGTATTCGCTGGGCATGATCGCGCTGGAGATGTTTGCCGGGCCGGAGAAGTTCGGCGAGGCCTTCAAGGACGTCCTCCGCGACGAGAAGGCCCAGCAGGTTCGCTGGATGCACTGGCATTCCAACCCCGGCATGCGTGCCCCGTCGCTGCGGGACCTACAGCCGGGCATCCCGCCCCTGGTGGCCAAGATCGTCGAGCGCCTCCTGGAGAAGGACCCGTCGAGGCGGTTCGCCTCGGCCGACCAGATCGTGCGGTGGCTGCGGCGGATATTCGTCATGCACGTACAGGGCAAGAGCATCCCCCAGACCGACTCCGAGGCGATGGAGAAGGAGATGGAGGCCGAGGCCGCAGCGCCGGTCGTGCGGCCGGTCGTGGCGGTGGCGGCCGTCGGAGCGCCGAGAGCCGGGCTGCCCGGGGTCGAGTCGGGCGAAAGGACCGCCCCGCTGCCGCAGGTCAAGTGGACCTGGAAACGCGCCCTCTTCTGGGGTTCGGTCATCGCCGGGCCGCTCATCCTGATTGCCGCTACGCTGGTTATCCTGAAGATGCGCGAGGAGTCGAGCCGCATCAGCCAGGCCCGCGACGCCCAGCGACTGGCCGACGAGATGTTCCACAGCAAGGACTACCCCGCCGCCATCGAGGCGTACATGAGGATCGTCCAGGATTTTTCGCGCGACCTGAATAGCGTCGCCATGTACGCCATGCAGCACGCCACCATGGCCCGGGCCGAGGATGCGCTCCAGAAGAAGGACTACGCCAAGGCCGATGAGTACGCCAACACGGCCCAGGAGAAGTACGGGGCCGAGCAGGACTGGATCAGCCGGTTCAGGACGCGCTTTACTCAGTCGAAGGACATCGATGAGAAGATGGCCCTGGCCGATGCCGCCCAGAAGGCAGGCAACTTCGAGGGGGCCATCGCCATCTATACGGACCTTGTGGCACATTACACCGACCTGAAGGTCAATGAGCGCATCGCCGAACTCACGGAACAGGTGGCACTGCGCGGGTACCAGAGCCTTATCAGGAAAGCCAATGACGCCATCGCGAAACGCAAGTACAACGATGCCTACGATTACCTGGCGGAGGCCCGCAAGAATCGCGAGACGCCGGAAGTCCTAGACATGATGCAGGCACTCGATAACCTCGTGAAAAGCAGCGAGGCCTACGCGCAGGCCGAAAAGGACGCCGCCGACGGCAAGTGGGACAGGGCCTACGAAGGCTACAAGAGGGTGATGGACATCAGCCCGTCCGAGGCCGTCCGCACCAAGATGAACATCGCCAAGGCCGAGGGACTCTGGGCCACGGCCAAGTCCCTCAAGGATGCCGGGCAGAACGACGAAGCCCGGACGTTGGCCATGGAAGTCCTCAAGTTCAACCCGAACCACGCGGATGCCCTGAAGTTCATCCAGCAGCAGAACCAGGCCAAGACCCTGGCCGGCTTCATCGCGGGCGGCGACGATGCCATGGCAAAGGAGCAGTGGGAAGCCCTAATCAACAGTTTCTCCATGGCGCTGCCGCTCCTCGACTCCAAGGACGATGCCACCAAGAAGCGGCTCGAAGACCAGATCACGGAGGCCCGTTACCGCCTGGCCCTGGGCAAGGCTCGCGATGCCTTTGCGCGAGACGACTTTGACGGGGCCCGCCGCTATATCACCGAGGCCCTGGGGTACAAGGACACGCCTGAGGCCAAGGCCCTCCTGGAGCAGGTCAACAGCCGCGAGTCGTACAAGAAACACCTCACCCTGGGCAAGACGCTGATGGGGCAGGGCCGGTACATGGACGCCCGCAAGGAATTCCTCGAGGCCAGGAAGGTCTCGGACGCCCAGGAGGTGCGCACACTTTTGGCGGACTGCGATTACCTGCGGGCCATGTCGCAGGGCAAACAGTACCTGAACACCCGGCAGTACCTGGAAGCAAAGGCCCAATTCAACCTCGCCCTGGCGGCGAAGCGCACGCCCGAGGCTGAGGCGTACTACAAGGAAGCCGAACGTCTGGCGATTGCCGCGGGGAAGAAACCAGGTGAACCATGAACCGTTCAAGCATTGATCGGCGCTGGGAAACGCGAGGCGGACTGACGCAGAGGCTGTTGCGGCTGCACAGATGCCAGCGCGGCCAGGCCATCTACGTCGTCGTGATCTTCGCCTTCCTCATGGCGGGCCTGGTGTTCCTGGTCCTGAATTCCGGCGAGAAACTCAATCACAAGGTCCAGATGCAGAGCACGGCCGACGCCGTGACCGCCACCGGCGCCGCATGGTACGGCAGGGGCCTCAACACCGTCTCGATGTGCAACGTCGCGGAGACGCAACTTCTGTCGATGATCAATCTGCTGGACACGCTGAAGACCGTTACCCCGCCGGCCGTCAAGTGCATCGACGAATTCGTCCAGAACATCGGCCAGTCGCACGCCGGCCACGACATCCAGAACGACGAGCGGCTCCGCGTCTGGCTGGTCGTCGGCAACGCCAACCAGGAGCAGGCCATCCTCCACCAGTTCGACGAGATCGTGCAGGCCGTGAACTGGCCCGACTACCTGGACTACGACAGCGGCATCCTATGGCAATGCATTTACCTGATGGACGGTTTCTCGCAGGCGGTGGTCGCCGACACCCCCCTGGCCGCCCAGCGCGAGGCGATGGACATCGCCCAGAAGAACCACGCCGAGTTCGGCTTCGTCCTGCCGCTGTGGCCGGCGCTGCCGGTGACGCGCGGCACGTTCGAGGATTTCCTCTGGCCGATGGTGTACGGCACCATGCCGCGGGACGACCGGGATCGCGACAGAGGCGGCGACCCCATCGGGGGATTTTGCCCGGTGATGGGCTATTACGGCCATGCCAGCACCTTCTTGAGGGAGGACTGGCGCCTCAACCGTGTCGGCGGCCGCATGGGACCGTGGACGTACTGGCGTGAGCCGATCACCGACCCCAGTCCGATGGGCTTGTTCGACATCAGCCGGTTCTCGCTGCTCTTTAACGTCGTCTCATCCAGGAAATTGTGGATGATGTTCGGCTCCGCGGACGACAGGGTGTCCCTGGAGCGCTGGGAGATGGACTACGATGCGGCGAAGGAGTTGTCGCAGCAGCGTCCGCAGCCCATCCGCCGGACGTGGTGGGAATCGACATCGTTCGACGCCCGGTATCCCGGCGCCGAGGAGACGCCGCCCTTCCCGCTTCCGCCGTCGGGGCAGTGGTCCGCCCTCAAGCACGAGGAGTTTCCGTACGTCAACACGCGCGTCTTTAGTGGGCCGTTCGGGCGAAGCGGCAGGGAACTCGGGCCCGACCTCTCGCAGTACACGCGGGCCACGGAGGTGTGGGAAGGCGCCGACCCTCGCGGCGCCGTGTTCTACAAGGTCGATCGCCGGCGTACGGCCAACTACCCGGAACTCGGGATAATCGCGCCGCACCCCCCCGTCCATCCCGACGGAAGCGCATGGCCGTACACCGATGCCGAAATGAAAACGTTTCATCATGTGAGTTTGTGGCGATTCAACGCGGCCGAGTTGGAGGACGACACGAGCCTGCCGCCGTACCAGCAGCCCGCCGTGGCCCCCTACCTGTGGACCCCGGACGGCACGAACCTCATGGCGAATGTCGATAACCGGTTCACCTTCGTGGGCTTCGCCTACCGCAGCGGCAAGGTGCAGAACTGGGCCGCGCGGTTCACCAACCCGAACCCGATCGAGGACCTGGTCTGCTACGCCCAGGCCCGCGTCTATAACCGGTACAGTTGGGACACCTTTACGCAGCACTGGAAGGTCAAGTTGACACGCCTGGGAATGGTGGACCCGAGCATGAATGCGGGCGACCGGTGGCAGCAACTGGACGCGGCGATTGGCGCGGGCCTCTCCGGCGCGGGCAGCGACCTGGCCGGGCAACTGACGGCCGAGCGCCTCGATCCGGTCCGCAAGATGGTGAACGCCTACTCGCCGGACCTGGTGAAGGAGGTGACGCATTGAAAACCACCGATAAGAAACTATCTCAGAACTGTGGCACGCCCGCCCTCGGGCGTGCAAATTGCCGAGAATCTGCACAGCCGAGGGCGGCTGTGCCACATAACAGCCGGGCGCGCGGCAATGCGCTCATTGAATTCGCGCTCACCCTCCCGATCATCTTCTTCCTCATCGGCCTCGTCATGTACATGGGCCTGGCGATGCTGACCAAGCAGCAGAGCCTTGTGGCCGCGCGGCACAACCTGTGGCATGCGGCGGCGTGGTACTGGCCGCCGATGAAACTCGAAGGATACACGCCGCCCGCTAACCCGAGCGCCCCGGCCGACGCCGGCGACATGCCGCGCGGCGAGGGCGAGGACCTCGCCCGCCTGCTGGACGATTTGCAGAAGCCGCCGGGTCCCCCCTCCTCCTGGTCTTCCAACGGCCCCACCCAGAACTACTGGAGCCGCATCTGGGGCAACCTGCCCGGGCGGCACCATACCGAGGCCTCGCGCTCGTTCGACCCGACGGCAGGCCCCATATATAACTGGATCAACCGGACGGCCACGTCGGAGCACTTCCGCGATTCCAGCCCGTGGCATTTCTACCATCTGGACGCCTGGAAGATCGCCCGTAGCGGACCTTTGAACGAGGTTGCGGCGGCGTTTATCAACACGCTCCAGGCGCACCCCGCGGGGCAGGAGCCGCCCAAGGGCCAGCCCTATGATCTGGACTTCTACAACGGTGTTCGCGACCAGATCATCAAGCGCTGGTGGCACGGGAGCGATGTCCTGGACGATGAGGGCTATGGAGGCGCAGCGCCGCCGACGCAGCCGCCGGCGGCCGGCTAGCGCAGTTCACGCTTGCGCGTAGCAGAACATGTGTGCCACGCCCGCCCTTAGTCTTGGCGGGCCGTGGGACGAGCCACATGGCGTCTTCGCCCGCCAGTCCGTAGGGCGGGGCACACGGCGATACAGGCAATCGTGAAACGCTCTGGACCGCACAGATATCGACCATGACCGATGAACCGCAACTTGAGGGGCAGCATCCGGCGCCGCGCCGCCGTCCGGCGGCGCTGGTGTGGCGCATCGTTGCCATAGCGGCAATCGTGGTGGCGATGGTCGCGCTGACGCACTTCCTGCGTTCGCCGATGGGACCGGCCGGTGGGGGGCCGGGCGCCCCTGGCCAGGGTTCGGCCGGGTCGCCGTCGGACGAGTTGTTCGCCAAGGCGATGCCCGGGGAGCAGGCCGCAAAGATCGAAGAACACCGGAACGTGGCGGCGGGGGACCTCCGGCGCCTCATGGCCGGCATCCTGATGCACGCCGCAGATAACGAGGACCCGCAGACGGACCCGCTGAACCAGGACCGCGAGGCCCGGCGCCGGTTCCTGGCCGAACGGTTCAAACTTCCTTCCGACTATCCGCGGGGCGAGGCCCCGCCGGACCTGCCTCCCAAAGGAGGCGAAGTGCTCGTGGTCTTTGCCAATCCGTCCGGCGACGGCTCCCGCATGGTCCTGGTGCGCGTCCGGACGACCATCAGCCGCGCCATGTCCGATCTCTACAAGCAGTACGCCGATGCCGGCTGGAAGGCGGCCGGGCCGCTCGACCCGCAGGCGCAGACCGACCGGGGCTGGCTCATGCGGTTCTCGCGCGACCGGCGGGACCGCGTGGTCTATGCCCGCCCGCGGCAGGTAGGCGATGAAACCCTTCTGGCGATCTATGAGTCGCCGCGCTAGAAACTGTCTCAGAACTGTGGCACGCCCGCCCTCGGGCGTGCAAGTTGCGAGAAGATGCACAGCCGAGGGCGGCTGTGCCACATAGCAGCCCAGGTGAAGGAGCCTTTATGGCCAAGTCGAAGGATACATCGTGGGTGCCGAGCGGGGGCGTCCTGGTGGTGGCGCTTGTCTGCGCCGTCATCGCCGCAATCCTGGTCAATATATACATCGGTTATGCCAAGAGCGCGTACGAACTGGGCGCCAAGAGCGTTCTCCAGTTGACCGACAATGTGCCGCTGGGCACTCCGGTCCCGGCCACGCACCTGAAGCCCGTCAAGATTCCGGGGGTGCTCCTGGATGCGTTCGAGGGCGCCATTGCGGCATCCGACAAGGACACGCTGGTCATCGGCAAGAAGGCCCTGCGGGACCTCCGCAAGAACCAGATTCTCTTCTACGCGGACCTCATCGAGAACGAGGCCGCGAAGCCGTACGTCCTGAAGCCGGGCCAACAGATGATCACGATCCCGATTGACTCGTCGGCGTCGCTGGGGCAGCAGTTGCAGCCCGGCGGGTACGTGACCATCTACGGCGACTTCGATCTCAGCCCTGACGTCAAGAAGCCCGATATCCAGCAAGAGATCGTCATGAAGAACGTCCAGGTCCGGTCCCTCGGCGGCTCGACGGAGCCGGTCGGGTCGAAGGGGCGGTCGTACGACAACGTGCAGATCATCCTCCGCGAGAGCCAGGTCCGCCAGATGATGCAGATCAAGACGCTGCTGCGCTCCAAGCGTTTCACGCTGGCCATGGCCGGCACGCCCGAGGGCACCGGCGCCGGCGAACCGGATATCTCCAAGAAGATCCTGGACCTGATTGAGAAACCCCGCGGGGGCGCCGCCCCGGCGATGCCTCCCCCGCCGCCGTAAGGAATGCTTGAGAGATGCGAATCATTGCGTACAGCCAACTTAGCGACGTGCGGCAGGAAATCGAACTGAAGGCGGACATCCTGCGCATCGGCCGCGACCCGGCCAACGACCTGGAACTGCCCAGCCCGTTCGTCTCGCGCGAGCACGCTCGCCTCATCCGCAAGGACGGCGAATTCTTCATCGAGAACGTCGGCCTGAACGGCACGCTCGTTGACGGCGACCTCGTCGGCGTCGGCGAGCAGGTCAAGGTCAACGTCGGCCAGGAAATCCACATCGGCGAGTGGGCGCTGTACCTGTCGAGCGAAGAGGCCGTCAAGCCGAGCGGCGAGGCCATCAAGATCCGCCGCGAACGCACCCCGCTCGCCAAGGCGATGGAGGTCGAGAAGAAAATCCACGCCGAACTCCTCCGGCGGCTCAACCTCAGGACCGTTGACGTCGAGGCCCAGGACGACCCGCGCTACGTCGCCCACATCAAGGCCCACCTCTCGGCCGTCCTCGACACCGCCGTCAGCGAGGTCGATGATGAGACCGGCTGGTTCCTCGTCGGGCAGCAGATGAAGCGGGATGTGATCACCGAGATCTCCCGCCGGGCAGGCTCGAAGATGCGGCCACCCGTCCTCAAGCAGGGCGATTCGGTCCTCGACCCGCAGTATGAGTCGGGACTCCTCAGGATGCGGGACATGCTCATCAGCGACCTGAGCCTCCGGTTCGGACCCGACCACGTCAAGGAAGACATCGAGAAGGTGGAGGAGGGCTTCCGCGCGTCCTTCGACCGCGAGGCGCCCATGGTCACCGAGTCGCTCTGGGTTTACACCGTCCGGCGGTACCTGATGAAGGACATCCTGGACATCGTCATCGGCCTCGGGCCGATCCAGGACCTGCTGGACATGCCGAACGTGACCGAAGTGATGGTCGTCGGGCCGAACAAGATCTACATCGAGGAGGCGGGCGTCATCCGGAACACCGGCCGCTCGTTCTTCTCCGACGAGGTCGTCCACACGGTCATCGAGCGGATCGTGACGCCGATCGGCCGGCGCATCGACCGGTCAACCCCCATCGTCGATGCCCGCCTTCCCGACGGCAGCCGCGTCAACGCAACAATCGAGCCGCTGAGCCTCGTGGGGCCGGTCCTGACGATCCGCAAGTTCTCGGAAGTCCCGTTTACGATCGACGACCTCATCGGCTTCGGCACCATTACGCCGTTTGCCGCCAACTTCCTGCGGGCCTGCGTCCTGGGCCGGAAGAACGTCCTCGTGTCGGGCGGCACGGCTTCGGGCAAGACGACGCTCCTGAACGTCCTTTCGGCCTACATCCCGCCGCACGAACGCATCATCACGATTGAAGACTCGGCCGAACTCCAGATGTTCCAGGAGCACGTCGTCCGCATGGAGACCCGCCAGGCGAACGTCGAGGGCAAAGGCCGCTACACCATCCGCGACCTGGTGCAGAACTCGCTGCGCATGCGGCCGGACAGGATCATCGTCGGCGAAGTCCGCGGCGCAGAGGCGCTCGACATGCTCCAGGCCATGAACACCGGCCACGACGGGTCGCTGACGACCATTCACGCCAACAGCCCCGAGGACTCCATGAAGCGCCTGGAGGGCCTGGTGCTCGAGGCCGTCGATATGCCCGTCCGCGCAATCCGCGAGCAGATCGTCACGGCCCTTGACGTGGTGTGCCACCTGACGCGCTTCGCCGACGGGAAGCGCGAGGTCACCGCCGTAAGCGAGGTCGCCGGCCTCGACCGCGACGAGGGCGTCATCGTCGTCGAGGATATCTTCATCCGTCCCGCCCTCGGCGAAAAGGGCCGCGCGCGCGGCGACCTGATCCATACCGGCTACATCCCGGTCTTTGCCAAGGACCTCCTCTACAAGGGCCTCCTGACGGTTGATGCATTCATGTGATCTATGAGCGAACCTGCTGCCGCCGGCGACCTTGTTTTCTGGATGACGATGTATCGGATCGCGGCCACCGTTCTCGCGGCGGTGGCGGCGTTCGCGGGCGTCATCTCCCTGCGACTGCCGTTCGGCGTCATGATCCGCAGGCAGGAGGAGGACTTCAGCGGCGCACTTGCCGAACTGTTCATGTTCGACGTCAAGCCCCGGCAACTGACCTACATCATGTTCGGCGGGGCGGTGGTGGCGGGTTTCATCCTCGCGCTCTTCGCACTCCACGCCGACGCCGGCGGAACGGGCGTGTTCCTCTCTTTCGCCGGCGGCATGATCCTCGGCTACTGGGTCCCGCGACTTGTCATCTTCATCATGCAGCGCCGCCGCCGAGATAAACTCAACGACCAGTTGATCGACGGCCTGGTGACCCTCGCCAACGGCATGCGGGCGGGCCTGAACCTCGTTCAGTCCATGAAACTCATCGAGACCAACGCCCAGCCGCCCATCAGCCAGGAGTTCGGACTCATGCTCCGAGAGTTCGACCACGGCACCAGCGTCGATGAGGCCATGCGACGCGCATCGGCCCGCATCAAGTTGCACCACTATCGGCTGCTCTTTGCGGCGATGGAGACCGCCAGGCAGCGCGGCGGCAATCTGCCCGACACCCTCGACCGCCTCGGCGAGTCGCTCCGCGAAATCCTGCGACTCGAAGAGAAGGTAAAGGCCCTCACGGCCGAGAACCGCATGTCGGCCCGCATGATGGGCGTCATGCCCGTCGTTGTCGCCGTCATTTATTACTTCATTGAGCCGACTTGGGTCCGGTCGCTCTTGAACGACCAGTGGGGCCTCATTCTTCTGGCGATTGCGGCGGGCCTCAATATCGCCGGGTTCTTCTGGATCCGCAAGATTACGACTTTTGAAATCTAGCCTTTCGGACGAAAGGACGGAAAAGAGAGCGTGCTTCTGGTCGCCATAAATGTGCTCGTGTTCGCCGCCGTGTTCCTGGTGATCGTCACCCTCTTCCGGGCGCCGATTGAGACGGTCGATGAATCGGCGTTTCGCATCGAGGTCGATAACGTCAACCGCGACACCGTCTTCGAAGTGCCGTGGCTCAGGCCGGTCCTGATTCCCTGTTATCACTTCGTGCGCACGCTGAATCTGCCGGGCTTTAAGCGCCACATCCTCAAACTCCTCCTGGCCCTGGGCAATCCCCGCCAGTACAGCGCCGAGGAATACCTGGTGATCTGCCTCGTGTGGGGCGTGGTCGGTTCGGTGGTGTTCCTGCTGGGCGCGCGGCTGACGGTCGGCGAACTGTCGCTGATGGGCATCGTGGCGTTCCTGGTCGTGGGTTTCGGCGGCGGGTTCCTCGGCGCCTACATCTGGCTCAGGGAGCGCGCCCTGAAGCGCCTCCGCCTCATCGCCAAACGCCTGCCGTACACGCTCGACCTCATAGCCATGGCGATGGATGCCGGCGCCACCTTTTACGAGGCCGCCAACGCCGTCATCCGCGATGAGCCCGAGGACCCCCTCAACGAGGAATTCAGCATGGTCGTCCGCGAGATCGACTTCGGCCGCAGCCGACAGGACGCCATGACCCACCTCGGCCAACGCATCAACGTTGACGGCCTCGACAGCATCATCTCGGCCGTCCTTCAGGCCGAAGCCCTCGGCACCCCGCTGGCCGCCGTCCTCAAACTTCAGGCCAACCTCCTCCGCATGCGCCGCAGCATGCGGGCCGAACGAAAGGCCGGCGAGGCCGCCGTCAAAATGCTCGTCCCCTCCATGCTCATCCTCATCAGTGTGGTCCTTATCATCTTCGCCCCGATCATCGTCAAGTTCATCCGCGGCGAGTACCAGTTCCGGTAACGTCACGCCAAGTTGACTGCGCCGACCCCTTCGGGAGCACAAGGGGAATCCACCCTTGTTGCCGGTGGGCCTCCATGGGGAAGGGCGAATGACGAATGCGAAGCGAAAGGCCGCCCGTGGCGCGTCCGGTGATCAGCGCCCCCGGAAATCCGGGATTCCTCTGGTCACTCGGCTGGTCCCTTCTCCGGCCGGTCAACCTGCCGGCCGAGGTGGAGGGGCGAAAGCACCAGCCGGAACGCCACATTCCCGCCACCGGACTCTTCTTTGATTTTGCTCCGCTCCCCGCAGAGCAGTGGCCGGTGGCTTGCGGCCCAACGCATGGCCAACTGCCCGCCGCGCATGACGCGCCGGAGGTTGGCGGCGCCACCTGGAGGTTCTCGGCAGAGGGGGTTCCGGCAGGGCGATCGAGCGTAGAAGTGGGGGTCGAACCAGTCGAGGCACAACTCGTATTCGTACGACCAGACCAGGACACCGAATCGGTTGATGAGCGAATAGGGATAGACGCCCCAGTCGCCCTCGCGCGGGAACTCCTCGCCCCAGGGATACGGGCCTGGTCCGCCGACCAAGACGCCAGAACACCACAACGTCCGCCGCGACTCTCGGTAACCTCAATCCAGATTAGGTCGTCGAACCGCCCATACAAGGCAAGACCATGGACACTGTTGGTGACGGTTGCGGGCAAGTGGTCATCATGGGCTTGTTGGGTCAGGAGTCTTGTGAGGCGGAGCCGGGGCGACGGGGTGTCGTGCAGTGGGGGGCCGGATGCGAACACACGAAACCCGCACCGAGCGCGGGTGTTTAGCATAGTGGCAGGGCGTGGCTTGGGGTGGGGTGAGGCCGGGCCCTACCAGGCTCCACCCTGTGGACCTGACAAGCCTCCTCGGAGGGCATGGCAGATGACTCTCAGTCGATGCCTTGCGCCGGTGATGGTGCTTGTGTGTGGAACGCTCGTGTGGGCCGCCGAACCTGACCCGGCAGCCGAGACGTTCCAGTCGTTGTTCGGAGCCGATGTGGCCCGCGCCAAGGCCACCCGCGACATTAAAGATGACCTCGAAATGGCCGCGCGCCTGGTGTCTGCGGCCAAGGATGCGAAGAGCCAGCCGCCGCTCGTCGCCCTGATGTGCGAGAAGGCCTACGAACTCTCGTGGCTCACACCAGACGGTCAGGCCACGGCGTTGGAGGCGATGGAGTTGGAAGCCGAGGTCCTTCCCGCCAAGGCTGTGGCGTGCGCCGACCGCATCATCGAGGTTCGCCAGAAGCAATACGACTTGGCCCGGGGTGAGGAGCGGACGAAAGCAGGACAGTCCCTGGTCACCGCCCTTTTGGCGGGGGCTTCAGTCCGGGCGGCAGCCACGCCGCCCGCCGACGCGACCCTGCTTCTGCGCCGCGCCTTGGCCGTTGCCTCGGCGGTCAAGAGCGAGTATCGGGCCGAGATCGAGGCCCGGCTGCGGGTCGAGGACCTTAAACGGCTGGTCGAGAAGAAGCCGCAAGATGTGGCCGCCCGCGACCGCTTGGTCCGCGCGCTCGTCGTGGACCTGGACGACCCTGCCCAAGCGGTACGGTATCTGCCGGAGAGCGGTGATGAA
>CAYGWP010000576.1:0-14025 GCA_964353455.1 uncultured Anaerolineales bacterium | reverse complement strand
GTGCCGCCCGCCGCCGGTATCGCCCGTGAACTTGCGCGGATCGTTGCCGATGAGGCTCACGAGGTACTTCTTCTCGGCGTCCGCGACGCTCTCGTCGCCCATGACCTGGTATCGGAAGAGATTGCGGAAGGTCTGGCCGTTGCCCTTTTCCTTGAGCATGGCCTCGTACTGAGCCTTGGCCCACGGCTCGGTTTCGATTCGTCGGCGGATGGCCGCAGCCTCCTGCTTCGTCCAGAGGATGAACGGATGCTCGGCGGCGGAGAAGGAGACGCTGGTTGACACCGTGGGGGCGTTCGTCGCGGAAGACCGGCCGGGCTCGACCGCGGGCCTCTTCACCACCACCAGCGCCGGATTCGAAACGCCCTGTTTGCCGGAAGCCGATTCCCACAGGGCAAAGACGCCGTGCGGACCGGGCGAGGCCCCTTTCCAGGTCCACTTCCACGGGGCTTGCGCGACCTCGCAAAGGAGTTGATCGCCCGCGTAGAATTGGATTCTCCGGACATCGGCCCCGTCGCTCACAGCGGCCTCAAGAACCAGCGCGGCTCCTGCATCGACCACCATCTGACGTTTCTTGTCGTCGGGAAGCCGGTTGCGGCCGTCGGCTGTGGCGGCCTCGATTCGCACCGGCGGGTCCTTCGATTCGAAAGCACGCCAGAGGTAGGCGATAGCCCGGTTCGGCAGCCAGACGGCGGAGGCCTTGTCGCCCTTGTATTCGGCCCAAGGCGCAATCGTTGGAAAGTGGCCATCCCATGTTGACCGGTCGCCGAGCCAGCCGTCCTCCTGGCGGACCGGCTTGAGCTTCACCGGAGCGCCGGCGGCAGGGGCGTCGGCCGGCACGCGGGCCCGGAACATCGCATCAAGGAACGACATGACGAGCGTGCCGGCGTTGTGCCAATCATGTGCCGCGCCCCATTGAAGGGCCAGCGTCCAAGGCGCGCCGCGCTGGCGCCCCGGGTCATAATCCTTGGGGATGGCATCGAGCATCTTGAACCCGTCCGGCACGTTGCCGATGATGAAGAGGCCGGGGATCTGCATCAGGGCGTCGGGGCTTTTCGAGTCGGCGACCCAGCCCACGACGTTCGCGTAAGCGACCGCGCGGTCGGGCATCCGGAACGCCGTCGAGACCGACCAGCCGCCCCCGCGCGACATGCCCGAAAAACACAGCGGCATGTGCTCGATCTCCGGATGGCCGCTCTTCTGGGCAAACTCCCCGAGCGCCGCCACCAGCGCCTTGTGCAGGATGGTCGGCCGGTTGTTCCGGTTCATGTCCTGGAGGATCATGCCGACGTGGGCGCAGTCGAGGTTGCGGAACGCTTCCTCCCATACCGAGGCCGACGGGTTCGCAGGGTCGCTGCCCACCTTGGCATTGGCCGGATCCACAATGGCCCCGCGCAGCGGGTTGACCCCGGCGGGAATCCAGATGTTGATCTCCACGCCGTCCACCGTGGTGCGTAGGATGGCATCTTCCTCGGCAAGAACCGGCCAACCTACCGAAAGCGCCAAGAGCACCGGGGTCAGGCCGATCAGGCATCGGAATCTCATGCGAACCTCCCTTGTCCGAAGACGCGGGTCTCTCACGCCGGCCCGGCCGGCGCAGCCGCTTGTGCTACGGCTTCTCGATGCGAATCGTCTGCACCACCGGCGCGGCCGTCTGCACGAGAGGTTCAATGCCGCGGCCGAACTGCCAGGCAACGACCTTCACCGCCAGGGGGAAGGCGGCGCGAGCGGGTACCTCGCAGATCTCCAGTTTGCCGTCCGTGATCCGCGCCGGGCCGCTGGCGACGTAGAACTCGACCGGCAGGCCGGCGTCGCTCGTCGCCTTCAGTTCCACCGGCCCGGCGTCGGCCTTCAGGTCGCCCACGGGCGGGAACGTGATCGTCTGCGCCCGGCCGCCCTTCAGGCCGGCGAAGCCGCGCGGCATCATACCAACTTGCTCGGTGTGGCGATATTCGGCGTCGCCGGCGCTGTACGCCATGAACGTGACGCGCGATGCCTCGGTGGCTGGGGCCAGGATGTCGTACTGTATGCGCAGGGTGTTCGGCCCAGCGGGAACCACCGGTCCGCTCACATGTCTGATCTGGATAAGGGCGGTCGAGTGGCCCACGGGTTGGCCCGCCTGCGGCCAGCGTGGCCCCTGACCGTTGTGCTGCGAGGGATATGTATCTGTGTACACGGGATGAACCTCGAAGGTCTGCCCGTTGCCCACCCACTTGAGGCTGGTGAAGAAGAACCGCGCGCCGGCATCCACCCAACACGGGTCGGCCCACTTGATGAACTGGTCTTTCTTGCCGAACCCGCCGGCGTGATAGGCAACGGTGGCCTCCGCCAACTCCTTATCGAAGTGCCACGCGGCCTTAGCCTTGTCTCCGCGGTATTCGCTGTAGGACGCCGGCGGAAACTCGCCCGGCGGCTTGATCGCCAGATCGGTCAGCCAGCCGCCGCGAGGGTCGATCTCCTTCAGCGCGACCGGCTCCTTCGCATCCGCGGGCCATGCGGCCGGAATGCGCGCCTCGGCCGCCTTGCGGACAAAGAGCGCCAGGTATGCGGCATTTCGGTCGGACCACGCGAAGTGCCCGGCGCCCGGCTCGACCACGACGCTCCCCAGGTTCCGCTCGTTCTGCGCGCGGAAGGCGGCAAGGGCCTCGCGGCCGCCCTCCCAAGTCTCGCGTCCGTCCTCGCCGCGCATCGTGCCGCCGAATTCGTCGAACTGCCCGATCATCATCAGCGCCGGCACGCCGGGCGGGACCTGGTCACTACCGCCAAGCACTCCGCCCCGGTACTGCACCAGCCCGAAGCAGCGACCGGCCATCCTGGCGGCGCACGCCTTGGCCTGCGGCCCGCCGGCCGAGTGCCCGATAAACATCAGGGGCGCCGCCGCGAGTTCGCGGTAGCCCGACGCCTTCGCCAGATCATCCAGGACCTTCTGCGTGTCGGCCGCCAGCAGGCCGCACTTCAGAAAGACGATGGCCAGTTGCTGGTCGGCGCACGCCTGCCGGATGCGTGCATCCTTGACGCATTCCCGCTCCATCAGCGTCATGCCGGCCATCACAACGCCCTGCACCTGCTTCGCCTGTGGCGGAATCCACAGGAACGCCTCGCTCTCCCCCTTTTCCGTCGTTACTGTAGCGGAATACTGAAACACCGCCCCCGAAGCGGAGAACGTGTAGATCGCAAGGATGCTCATGACCCCGAGAACGTGTCGCATGAATCGCCTCCTGTGGTCTTGTGAAGCGTAAGGGCTTGCCTTTGTCACAGGCGAGCACTATTTTGTCAAATCCCAAGTTGCACGGCCAGAGGCTAAATTAAGGTGCATTTCGGCCGGTGAAGGAGCGCTCCATGAAACGTTCGACGAGTGCCGTTCGTCCGGCGCGGTTCGCCGCCGCGTTTCTTGCGTTGGCGGTGATACTCGCGATGGCCCTCCTCCCGGCCGCAACTTCGGCTCTTGCGGCAGAAACGACGGCGGCCGAGGCACAGTATGAGTTGCGGCTCTGCGGCGCCCTCTTTCAGGGCGAGAACCCGGTCCAGGACGGGCCCATGCTCCTGCTGAACCTCCGCCGCTCCGGCGACCGCTGGGAGCGCGTCTGGGGCGTGGCCGGGAGTTTCAACCGCTCGGTCCACTGGGGACGCATAACAGACAGCAAGATCGCCGACGAGACCATCCGCCTCGCCCTGGCGATGAGCATCATCCGCGACCAGTATGTGCCTGGCGGCCGGGCGGCGTACGCCGTCGAGTTGAGGCGGACCGCCGCCGGCTCATTCGAGGGCGGGTTCACCGGCACATTCAAGGGCCAGGCCGTCAAGGGCCAGGCGGAGGCAACGGTCCTGCCGCAGCGCACGCCGCTGAAGCCGGACTTCGTTCCCGCCAAACCCGGCGAGCACCCGCGGGTCCTCTTCCGGGCCGGGGACCTACCGGCCCTCCGCAAGAAGGCGGAGACCGACCTCGGCAGGGCGGCGATTGCGAAGATGACCGACGGCATCGGCCTGGGCATCCGATATCAACTGACGGGCGACCGGAAGTACGCCGACGAGGCCCGCGCGTTCGTCGAGCGGCGCCTGGCGGGCGACGCGCCGGACGAACCCACGCTCGACTCGCGGCACGGCACGCTCAAGTTCGGCTGGCGGTACGAGCAGGTCGGCGTGACGTACGACCTGTGCTACGACGCCTGGCCCCCCGACTTCCGCAAGAAGGTGGAGGACTACCTCGTCCTGTGGACCTACCGGCTCTTCTACTCGAAGTCCTTCTACAACGGCGAGACGCAGTGGAACCACGGGGCGGGCGAATCGGGCAACATGTACCACGGCGCGGCCCTGGCGGCGCTGGCCCTGTGGGGCGAGAAAGGGCCGGCCCCCGCCAAGCCCACCGATCCGTTCGCCGGGCGCGAAGCCGCGCCCGGGATTCCCCCGGCCGCCGGCTACACGCATGGCAAGGGTGTGCCGGTCAGCAGACTCGATGCCGGCCGCATGCCCGACGAGTGGATCTACGTCGGCGGGTTCCTCCCGAAGCCGGGTGACGACCCGCTGGCGGCGCTCGGCGGCCCGTCGAAGGCGCGGCCGGAGGTCGGCACGGAGGTGAAGTTCGCCGACCGGTCCGAGACCTTCCGTCCGCTCTCGCACGAGCAGAAGAAGGGCCGCTACAACGACGCAATCGATGTGACCAACGCCATCGGACGCGTCATGAACAGCACCAGTTACTTCTACACCGTTATCGAGAACGACCAGCCACGCTGGGTGCGGCTGGTCACGGGACACGGCGGCGTCACGGTTTACGTGAGCGGTGTCGCGCTGAGGGACGGCGACGTGGCCCGCATCGAGAAGGGCATGCACCCGCTCATGGCCGCCATCGCCATCGGCGAGACGAATCCGTGGGGCGTCATCCACATGCAGCCGCGGTTCCTGGAGCAGACCGAAGAGCAGGCCAAGGCCCGCATCGCCGAAATCCGCGCCGACTACGTCGAACAACTCAAGGACTGGGAGTTCGACACCGAACAGTGGAACCGCACCGGCGGGCAGAGCGTGGACTTCCTGCGGGCCTTCGAACTGACGCGGTGGTCCATGTTCATGCACGTGCGCGAGGCCTTCGGCACGGGCGGCGCCCAGGGAGACATCGCCGGCAACTCCTACGGCACCGCGCTGGGCCCCGGCCGGTACGCCCTGGCATATCGCGGGATGTTCGGCGCCGGTCTTTCGCCCTACGCCGACATCACGCACGTCCTGCCGTGGAAGGTCTTTGCCCACGTCTACCCGACATCGGGCGAACCGGCGGCGCAGGACATCAGCGGGCCGACCGAGATCAAGGGCGACTACTTCGCCAACCTCTTCCCGCTGGCACCCGATGAGTGGAAGCCGGCGATCCTGTGGGCGTGGAACCGCGAAGTGGACGTCACGGGCAAGGACTCCGCGGCCCGGGCGGTTTCCGCCAAGGGCCATCCGTCAACCCCTGTATATGCGTTTCTCAACTACCCGCTGGAGATGGAGCCCAAGCCCCCTCAGGGCGTGATGCCGCTGGCGTGGGAGGCGCCGGACTTCGGTTACTACGGCTTCCGCAGCGCATGGGCGAGCCAGGACGATTTCGTCGTGCAGTTCTTTGCCCGGGCCCACGTCATCCATGGTTACAACGTGCCCAACGCGGGAACGTTCCGGGTGATGGGCCTCGGTCACGTGTGGGCCCGCGGACTGCCAGCGCTCAGGTTGCACAATCAGCGGGCATTCGAGAACGTTGTTGTTCTTGCGGAGGACGAGATCAACGACACCGCCCAGGGCCGCGTGGTCTACGCCAAGACCGAGAGGGATGGCTCCGGCGTTGTCACGGTTGACCTGGGAGACGTCTATGCCCAGATCAACGAGGGGACGGACAGGACCGGAAAGACGGTGAAACAGGCCCTCTACGAACGTTACGGCAACGCGCGGCGCCCCGGTGCGCTGAAGGACGTCGGCATCAAGGGCATCCGCTCGTTTGCGGTTGATTACAGCGGCAAGAGCGGTGCTCCGTGCCTCATCGCGGTCGTCGATCGTATCTCCGGCGGAAAGTCCAAGATGTGGACGTGGCACCTCGACGAGAAGACCGACACGAAAGCGGCCAAGGTCGACGGCGGCGCCTTCACGCTCGCTCTGCCCGACGGCACCGCCTTGTGCGGCACGTTCGCGGCCCCCGACAAACCGCAGATCAGGATCGACCAGCGCGGCGTGACGTTCGAGAAAACATACAACCGCGGCAAGGGCGAGTTCCAGGACCCCGGCATCTTCGTCACGGGCGATGACACGACGGCCGGCGACTTCTTCGTCGTGCTAACGATCCAGCGCGGCGCCCCGCCGCCGGCCAAAGTCGAGGGCGCCGGTCTCGCCGCGAAGGTCACCGTGGGCGAACGGACCGTGGCTTTCGATGGACAGAAGATCGTCTTCGGCGAGTGAACCGAGCCAGTCACCGGAAGGAACGCAGAGGCCATGCGAGTTCGGGATAACCATCGGCGCTCGGCGAAACGACAGGGCGCCTTTCTGCTCGGGTTGCTGACGGCGGCGCTCCTGACCACCGTTCCTGTTTTGGGTGTCCAAGCCGCAGAGGCCGCTGCGCAGCAGGCCGAGATCGAGTTACGGCTGTACGGGGCCGTGTTCCGCGGCGAGAAGCCCGTCGATGGTGCCCCCACGCTCGTTCTCAACCTGAAAAGGACCGGCGACCGCTGGGAACGCGTGTGGGGCTTGGCGGGCGACTTCACCAACAGCCCGCACACGGGCCGCGTAGCCGGCGGCATGCTCTCGGACCAGGGCGGCGAACTCTCGATCGAGATGAACATCTCGGGCGATGCGTTCACGAAGGACCCCGGCGGCCGGGCGAAGTACAAGGTCGTCCTGACGCGAGGGGCTGCCGGCGCGATCGAAGGAACCTACGATGGAACGTATCGCGATGTGTCCGTGAAAGGCCGGGCCGAGGCGGCCGTCCTGCCTCCGCCGAAGCAGGTCGTGCCGAACTTTGCGCCCGTCAAGCCGGGCGAGCACCCGCGAATCCTCTTCCGCGCCGCCGACCTGCCGCGCCTACGCGAGAAGATGGCCACGCCTTTCGGCCGCGCCGCCCTGGAAAAGATGAATGACATCGTCGGCCTGGGTGTGCGGCACCAGTTGACGGGCGAGCGGCAACTTGCCGATCGGGCTCGCAAGGAGGCCGAGGCCCTGATGGGCCAGGGCTCCGGCTCCGACCAGTTCGGCCACAACGTAGGCGACCGCATGGAGAAGGTGGCCCTGGCGTACGACATGTGCTACGACGCATGGCCGGCGGATTTCAGGCTGAAGGTCGAACGGTACCTCACTTGGGCGGGACACCTGATAATGTTCCACCAGACGGGGCTGAACCGCGGCATAAACTGGCACGTTTGCAGCAATTGGTCCGCGCCGCTGTACACGGGAGTGGGTTTCGCGGGGCTGGCGCTGTGGCGTGAGAAGGGGCCGCAGCCGGGCAAGCCTCTTCCGCCCGCGACGGGGGCCGAGGTGTTGCCGGCCGCTGACTATACGCCGGGCAAGGGCGTCCCGGTGACGAAGTTCCAGGACGGCGAGATGCCGGGCGACTGGATTTACGTGGGCGGCTTCAAGCCCGAGGAGGGCGAGGACCCGCTCGCGGCCCTCGGCGGAGCGGCCAAGGCCCGGCCGGAGGTCGGCACAGCGGTTGCCTGCGGCGGAAGGTCGGACACATTCCGACCCCTCTCGCGCGAAAAGGACAAAGGCTATTGGTCGACACCGAACATGATGGGCGGCAAGGACATGCTCGACATCACCAACGCCATCGGCCGCGTGTACTTCAGCACGAGTTTCTTTTTCACGTGCATCAGGAACGACAAGCCGCGCTGGGTTGAAGTTGCCACGGGCAACGGCGCCGCCGAGGTGTACCTTGCGGGCGTCCGGCTGCTTGAGGGGGATGCGGCGCACATCGCGCCGGGCCTGTACCCGGTGCTGGTGGTTGTGCCGATCGGCTCGACGGACCCGTGGGGCCGGATACTGATGCAGCCTCGACTGATTGAGCGGACGGCCGATGAGGCGGCGGCCCTTGTCGCCAAGCGCCGGGCCGAGTACCAGGAGCAACTGCGCGACTGGCAGTACGACACGGCCCAGTGGGAGCGGCTGGCCGGGGCGAACGTGGAGTACATGAACATCTTCGACATGGGTCGGTTAATGATGTACATGCATTGCCGCGAAGCGGTGGGGACGGGCGGATTCCAGTCGGAGGTGGGGCACTACTCGTCCATTGCGACGCGCGGCCCGGCGCGGTACGCGCCGGCGTACCGGCGGATGTTCGGCGAGGACGTGTCGCCCTACGACGACATCACGCGATTCGTCCCGCGGAAGATGATGGCCCAACTGTACGCGGGCGGCAAGGTCGTGGCTCAGGACATCAACGGCACGCCCGACATCGATGAGCACTATTTCGCCTTCGCCATGCCCGTTGTGCCGGATGAGTGGAAGCCGGCGGTGCTGTGGGCCTGGAACTACCACGCGGGCCTGGCGGGCGCGGATTTCGCCGCGAAGGCGCTGGCCGATGAGCCGGCGTACGCGTTTCTCTACTACCCGCTCGACGTGGTGCCGCGACCGCCGCAGGGCATCATTCCGCTGGCTTGGGAAGCGCCGGACTTCGGTTACTTCGCCTTCCGCTCGGGCTGGGAGGGCCGGGGCGAGTTTATCGCGCATGTGTTCGCGCGGTCGCACCATCTGGGCGGATGGAACGGTCCGAACGCGGGGACGTTCCGCCTGATGGGGATGGGGCACGTCTGGGCGGGCGGGCCGACCGACCGGAACCGCTGCCGCTGGGAAGAGAACGTCGTCATGCTGCCGGAGAACCCGGAGATCAACGAGAACGCCCAGGGCCGGCTGACTTACTGGAAGACCGAGGCCGACGGCTCGGGCGCGGTGTCCATCAACATGGACGATGTGTATGCGACGGCCCCCATCGATGAGAAGGGCAAGAAGCCGCGCCTGTACGAGCGGTACGGCAACGTGCGGCGCGATGCGGCATTCAAGAGTTCGGGCATCACGGGCATGCGGTCGATCGCCTTCGACTATAGCGGCAAGTGCGGCGCGCCGTGCCTTGTGGTCATCGTCGATAAGGTGAGCGGCGGCAAGTCCAAGGTCTGGACGTGGCAGTTGGGCGGCAGCGCGGGCAAGACCGACAAGGCCCAGAGCAATGATGTGGACCGGACGAAGGTGCAGGGGAACACGTTCACGATAGATCACGGGGATGCGCTGCTACGCGGCACGTTCATCGCGCCGAGCCCGGTGAAACTTGCGGCCGAACTTCGCCGCACGACAATGATCGGCGGCGCGGGGTCAAGCGCGGGCAAGACGCTCGACCGGCCCATTCCGGGCGTGTTTGCCGAGGGCGGCGACGAGTTCTTCATGGTGGCGACCGTCCAGCGCGGCGAGGCGCCGGCCGTCAAGGTCCAGGGGGCCGGCCTCGGCGCCAAGGTTACCGTGGGCAAGCGAACTGTAGCGTTCGACGGCCAGAGGATCATCCTCGGCGAGTGACCCGCCGCAGGCCGGGGGAGCAGGCCCGGCACTCACGGCTCTTCGAGGAGCATCTGGACGCCGCAAAGTGCGGCCGGCTTCTTCGCCGAAGGGCTCAAGCCGATGCGAATCGCCCCGTCGGCCTGAACGCCCTTGAACTCTCGGATGACAGGCGCTCCTGGCCTTCCGGCCTCGCGCGCGATGTCGAAGTCCTTGAGCACTTCCCTGCCCTGCAAGGAAACGCTGAAGATACGCTCGCCCGGCTTCACATCTTCCGGCTCGGCAAAACAGAGGCGAACGGTGTAAGCCCGCGGCGCCTGAGGCTGTTTCCTCTTTTCTTTCGAGAGGATCTGGGTCGGAGCCAGAATCTCCGTCGCCCCAAGAACGCCCGAGGCGGCGACCCAGTCGTCTCTTCGTGACGCGCGGCAACAGAACCACGTGGCGTCCGCTGGCTGAACGGTCACCCCCGCCATCTCCTTCGGCTCGACGTTCAGCCACAGAGTCCCGTCGGGTCCCACGCGGTCGCCGGGCGCGCCGAAGTTGTAGCCGACCTTGCGGAACGGGACCTGCGCGGCCGAGGCGTCCGGCTCATAGCGGCTCCACATGTCTTTGTCCGGTTGATGGATCATAGCCAGGGCCGTCATCCGCGGGCGCTTCAAGCGGGTCCCGTAGTTAGGGCTATTGAGAACTCCGCCCGACACTACGAGCGACGGCGTGCACCCCGCCTCCATACCCTTCAGGGGCACCGCCCCGATCCCGGCCAGGTCGTAAAAGGCGGTTCGCCACGTCACAATTCTTTCGCTTGCGATGAGATGATTGCACCCGCCCTTCTTGATCTGCCAGGGCTCTTCCTGGCCAGACAGCGGCGACAGGCGTTTTGCGCGTCTGCCCGTCGCCAGGTCGAAGGTCCAGCCGTAGCGGTCGATGATGAGATCGTGCAGGATGATGTGCGGCTCGTAGTAGAGCGTGTCGGCCGCCTCCCAGATGACCGTGCCGTCCTTGCCGCGTAGCGCCCGCATCTTGCCGGCCTTCTTGTCCGCCTCGGTCCACGCGCCGTTTTTCCAGACGACCAGCGTTCGTGAGGGGGCTAGCAGCACGTCGCGCTCGCCGGAGTAGGTCAGTTGCTTGACGAGGACGTCGGCTGCATGGCTCCAGGCAACGCGGCCAGTCTGAAGATCCAGCGCCATGATTCCAGGCGCGGCGTCGGGCAACTTTCGCCCGGCTTGTCTGAAATTCGCCAGCACGTTCTCGCACAGGAGGTCCACGCAATAGATCCTGCCGCCTCCGACGGCCATCCCTTGATTGAGGAACCCCCATGTGGCCTGGCGGCTCCACAGGAGTTTGCCGCTTTGCCGATCGAGCACCAGGAGCCAGGCCATCGGCATGCGGTCCTTGGCCCACTCACCGCCGTTGCCGTCGAGCCCGGCCTTGGCGTCCACCAGGTCTTGCGGCCGGAAGGCGGTCGCCACCAGGAGGTTGCCCGAGATTCTGAAATTCCCCCAGCACAGCCCCTCGCCCAGCGGTACGTTCCAGTCCGAGACAAGCCGGCCGTCCACCGGGTCGAACCGGAGGCACCGCCGGCCAGCCGCCACATAGACACCGTCGGCGGCCGCAACGTAGTTGAAGCCGGTCGCCCGCGGCCGGTGCGTGGACGGCACCTCCGCCTCCAGCGCCGGCGCGTAGTTCCACGGCTCCGGCGCCTCCTTCCTCTGCGAGTGGATGCCGACGCCGTGGAAGACGTAAGTCCTCGGAATCGCCGTGCGCCAAAACTGGCGGCCGGTATAGATGTCAAACGCCGCCAAGACGCCCGGCCCCTGGAGGAACATGCGGCCGTCCACAAACACGGCGCCCGGCGGCAGGGGCGTCAGCGCGTCGCCGGAGTCGTGGGCGGTCGCGCCGTCATAGTAGAGGGCCATGTCGGCCGCAGGGCCCTCGTACCACTGGATTCCGAGCGGCGGCTTCAGCGTGCGGTCGTACACGGACAGGGTGTTGCCCTCGTTGGAGAATTCGTGCGTCCAGTCGGCGGTCTCGGGCAGAGGCCCGTCGCGCCGGATGGTCTTGCCGCCGCTGGCGAACACGCCGCCATAGGGGCGAAGGCAGCGTAGGACCGCCTCCGACGGCGCGATGCATGTTTCCGAGACAATCAGCCCGGCCATGTACGGGGGGAGCCCGAACTTCTCCGGGTCGCCCACGTGGACCGCCAGGCGGTAGTCGTCGAAAAGGCCCTGCTCATCGAACCGCCGCCGCAGCGACTCCACCGTCTTCGGGTCCGGGTCAATCGCCACCACCTGGACCCGCGGATTCGCCAGCAGCGCCTCGACTGTTTGGCCCGTCTTCAGCCCCAAGACAAGGGCGTAACCTTCGGCAACCTTGGGAACCTCGACGACCGGCGCTGAGCGCGGCATCGTTGTGGGCGCGATTACTCTTGCGTCGCTCTTGTTCGGGCCGAACGCATACAGGCGGCCCTGGCGTGTGCTGACGAACAACCGGTCGCCCGCCTGGAACGTGCCCGCCACGTCTCCCTCGACGCCGGGCGGCACGGGTATCGACGAGGGGGGCGCGAGCGGCGGGGGCTTCTCGTTCAGCGCGGCCCCCGTCTTGACGTCGAACGCGCCGCTCCCCCCGATGCCGCCTATGAATAGGACGCCCGCCTCCACCCTCATGGGGCCGACGGGGCGGAACTGCGCAGCATCGTTCGTCCAGAGCGCCCGGCCCGTTAGCGCATCGACCGCCGAGACGAAGACGCCGTCCAGCGGCCAGTGCCCTGCCACCAGGAAGACCTTGCCGTCGGCCACCACCGGCCGCGCGCTCACGGGCCAGGCGGAAATCACACGCTCGTGGCCGATCACCTTGCGATCGGACGGCCCGCCGCGGGCCTTCCATACGAGCCGGCCGCTCGCGGCCTCCAGGCAGTACAGGTAACCGTCGTCGGAGCCCACGTAGATCTGATCACCTGCCACAGCCGGCGCGAACCGGATCGGCCCGTTTGCGTAAGAGCGCCACCGCTCTTGGCCGGTTGCGGCATCAAGCGCCAGCAGGGAATCGTTGTGACAGCACCCGACCAGCACCAGGCCGCCGCACACCACCGGCTCATAGGCAGCGTCCCTCGGCATCCGCGGCGTACGCTGCCAGGCGGGCTTGCGCGGGGGCAACTGGCGCACCCAGGACAACTCCAGCCCGTCCGTCGTCGCGGGCACGGCGCCGGCACCCGTGGGCGCGGGCACCGCCGGCGGCGCCTGTCCGACCGATGCGACCACGGCCGCGAGCACCAGCGCCGCGGTCGCAACGTACCTCGCGGAAATGGCGGTCATCGCTCTATTTCTCCCAAGGCCCGTTCCTTCCGGGCGCGGTGCAACCCGTGTTCCCGTGGCAGCCTGTTACCTGGCCACGACGATCCTGGCGCCGTCGAAAGAGACCGTCTGCCCCCCCACCGTGACCTTGTCGCCGACGGCTTTGACCTCCGGCGCAGGGCCTTCCTGGAGGGTCATCACGATAACAGTGCGCGCGCCCGCCGTAACCGTGGTGGTCTTGCTGGAGGCGCTGCCGTCCTTGGCCTTGCTCTCACCGTTGACGCTCTTCAGGTCCGGCCCTGTCATGGCCACAAGGCACGGGGCGCCGCTTGCGCCGGAGAAATCCACCGCCACCGACGCGCCGCTTTCGGTGGCGAAGACGCCTGATCCTTCCGCCTTTGCCTCATACGCCGCCAGTTTTCCGGTTACGCCGGGCAGGCTGCCCCGCAGGCCCAGGCCCCAGACCTTGACCGCCACGTCGTTGTTGCGGATGTAGCCTCGCGGGCCCGCCCTCAGATAGGCCGTGACGATGATGTCGTCGGAATCCTTCCACTGGTTCCGGAACGCCAGGTAACCGTGAAGCGCGTCGCAGTACGCATGGCCCAGCACGTCGCCAGGATTCTTCGGCTGGAGATCCAGAGGGAAGTTGATGAACGCAAGCACGGCCCGGTGAGGGTACACAAGCGCATCATAGGACTTCTCGCCCTTGGGCAAACGCTCGGGGTACTCCGTGACCTCCGAGGGCTCGAGGAAGTTCTTGTAGGTCCACAAGAGCGCGGCTTTCTTGTCGTCCGGGACGGCCCCGAAGCCTTGGCAGAACTCGCCGCCGTCGGACGTGCCCCCGCGTGCGAAGTACTCCGAGCCATACGAACTGGGGTTGCGGCAGGGATAGCCGGGCTTGCCGTCCTTCCCCGGCAGCACCTCGAACGCCCAGCGGAGCGTCAGCCATTGGCCGTTGGGCCGCGGGGTGATGAAATCCTTGCCCCCGGCGACCTTCATGGTCTGAAGCGCCGTCACCAGGGAAGTGTTAGCGGCCATGTGCGATGGCCCCGGCCCCTCGCTGAAGAAGCCGTGGTCGCCGAAGGCCTCGGTTAGAACGCGGATGATGTTCTTCTGGACGTCGGCTTGGAGTTTATCGAGCCTCTTGTCGTCGGCGCCGGGGTCGCCGCGGATGGCCAGGATGGCCGTGGCCGCGCCGCCGACTAGCGCCCCGTAGTGGTTGGAGGTGGGCGGGTAGTAGGGGCTGGCGATATGG
>CAYGWP010000575.1:0-13130 GCA_964353455.1 uncultured Anaerolineales bacterium | reverse complement strand
GTCGGGCGCAAGGCGCTTTAAGGCGCTCGAGAAGAAGGAACGCGCCCTCATGGTCGAAAAGGTGGGCAGGAAACTGCGGCGCCTCATGCCCTTCATCGAGGCCAAGGAAGTATGACCATCGAGCAGTTGGCTGTGCCCGTCTGATCATCAGCCGAAGGGTGGCACGGCCACGCTGTGCCGTTGCGTGGCCGTGGTTGCCGCCCGGCGAGAGACCACGGCCACGCAGAACAGGTCGCCGCGGCGACCAGGCTGTGGCCGTGCCACCCGGCTACTCATCATTTCACGACTGACAAAGCACTAGCTTGCATCCGCCAATAAGAACGGCCACACCCGCGGCACTTCTGCCGCGGGCGCTTGGCTATTGCACCCGGCGGTGGTTGTGGGTATCAATTGGTGCAGAAAATCGCCTTCCAGGAGAAAACCATGCGGATAAGACCGTGGATTCTCGCGTCAGCCTTCTGTTTTGCCGTGGCCGCATCGGCGGCGTGCCTTGCGGCGGAGACGCCTGCCGCGCCCCCCGCCGCGGCGACCGCCAAGCCCCCCGCCGGGCCGACGCTTGAAGACATCATGAAGGACCCGAACCGAAAGGTCGGCTTCATCCGCAAGACCTACACGCTGGCCGACGGCACGCAGCGGATATACCAGGTCTGGGTGCCGCTGGACTACACGCCCGACCGCAAGTGGCCGGTGATCCTGTTCCTGCACGGCGCCGGCGAGCGCGGCACGGACGGCGAGAAGGTCCTCGTGCAGGGCCTGCCGAAGGAGATTAAGAAGCGCGGCGGGGCGTTTGAGTTCATCGTCGTGATACCGCAGTGCGCGGGCGCCGGCGAGAGGGCAAAGGAACCCGCCCCCGCCAAGGCCGGGCAAGCCGACCGTGCCGCATCCGCGCCTGCCACATCCGCGCCCGCCACACCCGCCCCCGCCGAGGCCCCGAAGCCGCGCAGGGGCGGATGGGTCGATGCCGATGAGGAGGTCGCAATGGGCGCGCTTCGGGCCACGCTCAAGGAATATGCGTGCGACCAGGACCGGGTGTACCTGACGGGCCTCTCGCTGGGCGGGTTCGGCTCGTTCTCGTTTGCGGCCAAGTTCCCGAAGATGTGGGCGGCGGTGGTGCCGATCTGCGGCGGAGGCCAGCCCGACAATGCCGCCGCCATGAGCCGCCTGCCCTTCTGGGTCTGGCACGGGGCGGATGATAAGGCCGTGCCGCCGGACATGTCGCGGAAGATGGTCGAGGCCCTGAAGGCCGCCGGCGCGAAGGAGGTCAAGTACACCGAGGTTCCGGGCGTCGGCCACAACTCGTGGGACAACGCCTACGCGAGCGATGAGTTATGGACATGGCTCCTCGCCCATCGCCTGCCGGCCGGCGCGCGATGACGCGCCCGCCGGGCGGCCCCCCGCGCCCCCATCCCCTCTCCCGCAAGGGGACAGGGGGAAAAGATGCGGGAGAATCCATCTCGCTCGTATCAACCTTGAGGGCGACTCATCCCTGACAGGGCGGGAGGCCGAATCGTGAGAATAGCCTTGCGTTTATGGCTCACCTTATGCACGCTTGCCGCGGTCCCGGGGGCCGCCGCGGCGCAGGTCGAGTCGCACTGCGTGCCGGCGGAGTTCCCGGCGGTGCTCCTGCCAGGCCCGGTGACGACGCCGCCGCCGATTGAATCGCAGGAGGTCTCGGCGCCGCTGGTGAGGGCGGCGGCCGCGGCCAGGCCGCAGGCCGGGCCCGACGGCCAGCCCGACGCAGCGACACTCGACGAAATGTGCAAGGGGCCGCGCGAGGCGATACGCCTGGCACAGGCCAGCAGGTTCAAGGAGGCCCTCGATGCCGGGCGCCCCCTGCTCGCCCAGCCACGCGAGGCATTCCGCGATTACACCTGGGACTACCTTGCCAACGCGGTCGGCTGGTCGGCCGTCCAGACGGGCGACCTCCGCGCGGCGGCCGACGCCCACGGCGCGGCTGCCTCTCGCATCGACGACCCGGCGCTCGCCGACTACCACCGGGCCGTCATGGCCGCGCTCGGCCAGCCGCAGAAGTCCGCCGCCCAATTGAAGGACCCCGCCGTCTTCCGCGATGAAATCCGAAAATCCCTGGCCGACCATCGGCAGAAGAACGCGCAGTCGGCCTCCGCGGCCCTGAACAACCGCTACGGCGAGACCGTCCTGCGCCACGTCCGCAACGCCTACCGGGAACTGCGCGTGCTCGCGGCGGCCGACCCCGAGACCGCCAGGCAGGAGCCTCTTGCCGCCGTCCGCAAGGCCGGCCAGGCGGTCGTCACGCAGGTCGTACCGCCCCTCCTGACCGATGGGCAGCGGATGCAGAGACGCCTGGATGAAGTCGCCACGGCCGGCTACTCCGGCCACGGCGTCACCCCGGCGGACCACGACAAGTGGAACGGCGACGTGGCCGCCCTGTGGCACACGGTCCGCCAGATCAAGCGGTACTGCCGCATCCACGATTACCTGGTGCGGATGAACCTGGCGGATGCCGCCGATTCCCGCCAGTACTATCAGCAGGCCCACGCGCTTCTGTTCGTGCCGAGCAACGCCAAGTTGGTCTGGCAGCAGGCCGGGCACGCCCGCGTAGTCAACGGCATCGAACACATTGACCTCCGCCTCCGGGTGCCATACCAGGAAACGCCGATCACGCCCTGGGGTGTCCCCTTCAGCGGCCAACTGGCCACCCCGCCCGGCATGAAGCCGCTGGAACCAAAGATGAAGCCCATGCAGCCCATGACGGGCAAGATGGACCCGCTGGCCGGCAAAATGGACCCGATGACCGGCAAACCAGACCCGATGACCGGCCAGATGGACCCGATGACCGGCAAGATGACCCCGATGGCTCCGTTCCCGAAGTAACAGTGCGTCAGTTTCGGGTGGCACGGCCACGCGCCTTTGCGTGACCGTGCTTGCTGCGATTGGCCAGGAAGCATGGTCACCCAACAGCGGGTGACCATGCCACCCCCGTAAGTGACGCAGTACGGGCGCAGTACCCTAAGTAGGCGATTTTCCTTGAAAATCCCCCGGATTTTTCGTCTCTATGGGCGGGGGCCACGGGGTGCGAATGACACAGACCGGCGCCGCTAACTCCACCGCAGATGCAGCCGCCTACAAGGCCCGCGAGTCCGTCCTGTACCAGGTACGTGAGGCCCTCGAGGCAAGCGCGCGGTGGGACGACTTCGTGGAGTCCCTGGAGGCCCGCGGCATGCCGGAGGCCCGCATCCGGCAGATCGTCGATGTCCCGGTGCAGATGGACCTGCACCTCCATTCGACGCACTCCGACGGCCAGGTGCCGCCGCAGAAACTCGCGTGGCTCGCGCGGGTGATGGGCCTGAAGACCATCGCCCTGGCGGACCACGACAGCATATCCGGCACGCGGGCCGTCTATGGCGAGGCGATACTGCTGGGGGTTGCGGCCATTCCGGCGGTGGAACTTTCGACCGGGCAGCCGGGCCTGGAGATACTGGTTTACTTTCCGGACGCCGGGCGGTTCTTCGATTTTCTCAACTCGCCGCGAGGAAACAAGTTCTCGAAATATCTCGAAGAGAAGCAGAAGGAGGTCCACGAATCCACGCTGAAGGTCCTCGCGGCCGTCAACCGGTGGCTGAAGCGCCAGGGCATCCCGTCGGAGCGCGAGATCACCGTCGAGGAACTCGACGCCTGGTTCGGCGGCCAGAAACCGTATTATCCGGGGACGCTGGCCGTCCTGGGCCTGAAGCGCCTGGGCGAAGAGCAGCGGAAGTCCCTGGGCATCCACGACCCGCGCTCGTTCAACACGAAGGTCGTGACGCCGGCGCTTCGGCGCGTGCTCGACGCCCCCGCCCGCATCAGCCTGCCGGATGCCACCGCCGGCGTTCGCAGGCAACTCGCCTCCCTCCACCGCAGCCATGCCGCAGCGGTCGCCATCCTCAGCCACCCGCGCGAACTCGTCACCAAGGGCAAGATGACCATCGGCCGCGTGGCCCAGACCATCGAGTACCTTGCGGCGAAGGCGGGCCTCGACGGCGTCGAGATCGGCTGCGCACGCGATACCGAGGCCGACGTCCGCATCTGGCAGGAGATCATCCAGGACATCAACGCGAAGATCGCGCGCGGCAAGGTGCGCTCGGCGGGGCCGATCCTGGCGGCCAGTTACTCATCGGACTTCCACGTCCTGGCCCCCGGCCGGGGGACAGGCGAGATCACCCTCGGGTTCGGCCTCCTGGACGAGCGGCCGCAGTTCAGATGCGGGAACCTGAGACCCCAGACCACACCCGAGGAATTTCTAGAAGCGATGCGCCACCGTGCAGCGCTGCGATCGACCGAGTAATGATCGAGCCGCGAGTGTTTCTTACCCGCGCGCCGGCATCCTGTCCATCGCCACGGCCTGGGCGGCCTGCCTCAAGCGGCGCAGTTGGTCGGTGGTCACCGTGAATCCGCATTCCGTGCACAGGAGCACATAAACGGACCGGCCGGCGCGCTCGTGGCGGACCTTGCCGAGCCGCTTCAGCGGCGCGCGGTCATGGCGGCAGCCTTCGCGCGGATCGTGGGAAGACGGCATGCGCGGTCTCCTTGCACTTGATGCAGTAGGGGCCGCGCTGGATGGGTGCGTGCGATGCGGGCGACCAGCCGACCGTTCTATCGGCCGCCGGACGCGCGGGCCTTCAACCAAAAACAGTCGGCCGGCAGCCCGGGCGACCGCGCGCCGCTGCACTACAGGAACGACTGCACGAGGAAAATCACCAGCGGCACCGTGAGGCCCGCCAGCAGCGTCGAAAGAAATACCGCGCTGGAGGCGAAGTCCGGCCGGTTCTTGAACTCTATCGCCACCACGACCGATGCCACCGCGCTCGGGGCCGCCACCCCGATCACGAGGACCTGCGCCAGCATCCCCTCAAGGCCCATCAGTTTCACGAGCGCCAGCCCGAGGGCCGGCCCGAGCGCAAGCCGCACCACGACCGCAAGCGCCAGGTCCAGCCGCGCGTGTATGACCTTGACGCACGCCATCTGCGCCCCGAGGGTCATCAGGGCCATCGGCACGTAGGCCCCGCAGATGATCGTGATGGGTTTGCTGAGGATCGTCACCTGCTCCAGGGCCTTCCCGTCCACGCCGAACTGTTTCAGCACGAGCGCCAGAAGAAGCGCGTAGATGAACGGCAGCCTGAAGACCTTGACCATCGCGTGCCGCACCGGCCCCGCCCCGGCCGCCGCGATGAACGCCCCGACCGTGTACGCCGCGAACCCCTGGCACGCCGCAACCACCGCCTGGACCGCCACGGCGTACGTCTCCGTGGCCGGGTCGAAGCCGAACGCCAGGGCCATAACGGGGATGCTGAAGTTGGCGCTGTTATAAAGGATGGCCGTGTTGGCGAATGCGCCCGCCAGGGGCGGGTCGTGGCGCCTCAGGGCGCTTACGCCGCGCGCCGCCCCATACAGGAGCGCCAGCGCCAGGGCCGAGAACCAGACGATCGTCCCGTACTCGGCCGCCTCAAGCGTCGAGGTCAGGATATTATAAAATACGTAGATGGGTATGAGCAGGTAAAGGAGTATCTTTGCGAGGACCTCTGCCGCCGCGTGGACCTTGCGGCCGATGAGGAACCCCGCCCCCGCCAGGACCACGATGGGGCCGATGACGGCGTAAGCGATCTCGCCGAGATGTTTCAGCGGCTCCATGTCGTTGCCAATCAGCCTTTAGTTCAGTTCCATCTAACCGCAGAGAGCGCAGAGATCGCGGAGAAAAGGGAAACAACGGAATGCTCACGCAAAACCGCAAAGGCGCAAAGACAGAACCCTTACATCTGGTTTCATTTTAGCCATTCTTTGCGTCTTTGCGGCTTTGCGCGAGCCATCATTTTCCCGTCTTTCTCTGCGCCCTCTGCGCTCTCCGCGGTGAAACGAACAGCCTCAAAGTGTGACAGGCGGGAAGATCATCGCCTCGGCGAAGCGCGGCTGGAAGTCCGGACGCTGCGAGAGTTCCACGTGCTCTACGCCGCGGGCCACATCGTCCGCCGCACGCCTGATGCCGCAATTGACGAGCATCATCCGCGCCCCGACCCCCGCCGCGTTGCCCACGAACTTCACGCGCTCAAGAGGCACGCGCGGGAGGAGCCCTATCGCCAGCGCCCGGTCGGGCCGGATGTAGTTCCCGAACGCGCCGGCCAGCAGCACCTCCTGGATGTCGGAGGCGGCCGCGCCGAACTCCGCCAGGAGCGTCTCGACGCCCGCGGCCATCGCGCCCTTTGCCAGTTGCACCTCGCGGACATCCCGCTGCGTCAGCAGGATGGGATGGCCCGTCAGCGTCTCGCCCTTGGCGGCGAGGACGAAGCCCGTCTCGCCGTCGGCCCCCTGAATGCGCCTCGCAAGCGCCGGCGTCCGCTTCGCCACGTCGGCCGCCGCACGCATCATGCCGCTCGGCGTGACCACGCCCGCCGCCACGAGCGCCGCCACGGCGTCAATGAGGCCCGTGCCGCAGAGTCCGACCGCCGGCGCCTCGTCAATCGTGTGCAGGACGAGCCGCTCGCCGTCCATGTCAACGCGGTCGATCGCGCCGGTGGCTGCCCGCATTCCGTAGCGGATCCTCGCCCCCTCAAACGCCGGGCCGGCCGCCGTCGAGCACGCCAGCAGCCGCGCCCTCGTCCCGAGGACGATCTCGCCGTTCGTTCCAATGTCGATGGCCAGGCGCAGCCGGTCGCTCTCGTGCATGCCGGTGGCAAGAATGACGCCGACCGTATCGGCCCCGACGAAACTCGCAATGAGCGGCGCGGTATAGACCCGGCCTCGCGGGTGAATCCGGAGGCCGAGGTCCCGCGCCGAGACCGTGTGCGCCGAGGCGGCCGCCGCAACGAACGGGGCACGCGCTATCCCGTCCACCGGCAGCCTGAGTAGGAGGTGGTTCATCGTCGAGTTGCCGACCACGGTCGCCTCATAGACGGCCGAGGTCTTGACGGCGGCCTTGCGGCAGCACTCGGCCACCATCTCGTTGAGCGCCCCGACGACGAGCGAGTTCAGTGTGCGCGCCCCGTCGGCCTGGCGGCCGCAGTACTCGATCCGCGCGATCACATCGTCGCCATAGGCGGCCTGCGGGTTCCCGCGGCTGGCGACCGCGGCAAGTCTGCCGGTCACCAGGTCCACGAGGTACCCGACCAGTGTGGTCGTGCCGACGTCGAACGCGATGCCGTAGCAGGCATCGGCGGCAGTGGGCCGGTCGAGGTAAACGACCTCGCGGCCGATGACGACGGCAGCCGGGTGAAAATCCAGCGCACGCAGGCGCTCCGGCAGTTCGCGGGCAATACGGATGTCTATGTGTGCTCCGTCGATGCCCTTCTCGGCCAGGCCGTCGATCAGCCGGTCGGCGTCGGACCGCTGGTCCGAGACGGCCGGCTGCGGCAGGTGGACCGCCACCTTCCGGACGTTCGGCTCAAGCGCAATCTCGCGCGCAACTCCGTCGGTCAGGATCTTCTGGTCTCCGAGGCGCGTTTCTTCGGGGATGACCACACGCAAGTCGCCGCGGACTCTGGTCTGGCACGCCAGCCGCAGGTTCCGCCGGATTTCCTCCCCCGAAAGTTCCCTGAGGCACGTCTCGGTCGGCGGCGGGGGCGACAGCGGAATGATGATGCGGCAGCCTGTGCAGGTGCCCTTCCCGCCGCAAGGGGCGTTCATGTGGATGCCGGCGGCGCGGGCGGCGTCAAGCAGCGTCTGGCCGTCCGGGACGAAGAGAGTCCGCCCGTCGGGCTGAAAAACCACGCGATGGACTTTCTCGGCCACGTTCGCCTCGCGATAGAGAGGCCGATGATATGCCGCCCGCACCGGCAAGTCAACGCAAACGCAATTGCACGGCGATGGTTGCGGGGCTTATAATCAACGCCGCCGCCAGCGCCGCGCGAGCGCGGCGGCTAACATTAGGGGCATTGACCTTGTCGATCGCCGATTTCCGCACACCCGGCAAGTTCCTCTTCGGCGCGGGCGCGCTCGGGGCGCTCGGCGATGAGGCGCGGCGACTCGGGCGCCGCGCGGTCCTCGTCACCGGACGCCGGGCCATGGCCCAGGCGGGCACGACCGCGCGGTGCCGGGCGATCCTTGCGGCGGCCGGCGTCGAGACCGCCCTTTTCGACCAGGTCGAGCCGGAGCCGGATGTGACGACCGTCGATGCCTGCCGCGCCTGCATAAGGTCGCACCGCGCGGAGGTCGTCATCGGTCTCGGCGGCGGCAGCGCAATGGACGTCGCGAAGGTCGCCGCAGGACTTGCCAGCGAGGCCGACCCGACCCGCGCGTTTCACCAGGGCCGCAAGGTCGAGCGGCGCGGCCTGCCGCTGGTCGCCGTCCCGTCCACCAGCGGCACGGGCAGCGAGATGACCAACAACGGTGTCATCTCGGACCGCGAGCGGAACTTCAAGGCCAGCATCCGCGATGAGAGCCTCATTCCGGCCGTCGCCCTCGTTGACCCGGAAGTGACGCTCTCATCGCCGCCGCGTGTCACGGCCACGAGCGGCGTCGATGCGATGGTCCAGGCCGTGGAGTCGTACCTTTCGCGGTTCGCCACGCCGATAACCGAGGCCGTGTCGCTCCGGGCGGCCGAGGAACTCTTCCGGGCCCTGCCCGGCGTTGTAACAAATGGAGATAACTTGAATCTTCGGACCCGCGCGGCATGGGGCAGCGCCATGGCGGGCCTGGGCCTCTCGAACGCGCGGCTGGGGGTGGTCCACGGCGTCGCGCACCCGGTCGGCGTCAGGTTCCACGTGCCGCACGGCCTCGTGTGCGGGGTGCTGCTTGCGCCGGCGCTTGAGTTTAACCGCGCCGCCGCGCCCGAGAAGTATGCCGCGCTCGCACGGCTGTTCGGCAAGGACCCGGCCGCGTACGCGCGCGACCTGCTGGCCTCGTGCGGGCTGCCGGCGGACCTCAAGGAGTACGGCCTCTCGGCGGATGCCTTCGACGCGATCGCCGATGAGAGCCTCCCGAGCGGCTCGACGAAGGCGAACCCGCGCCCGGTCTCGAAGGCCGATATCATCGACATGCTTCGCGCAGTAGTTTAGAAACTGTTTCAAAACTGTGGCACGCCCGCCCTCGGGCGTGCAAAATGACCGCAATCAAGCACAGCCGAGGGCGGCTGTGCTACAGGAACCGGGTTTTGAAACAGTTTCTTAGCCGTCGCCGCAAACGGCGACGGTCGTTAGCATCTCCATGCACAATCGCCTGAACGAGGTGCGCCATGCAGACACGGCCGTTCGCCACACGCGATGAAATCCGCGCGTTCGACAGGTACGCCGTCGAGACGCTCGGCATCCCGGGCATCGTCCTCATGGAAAACGCCGGCCGCCGGATCGCCGAAGCGGCCCGCGCGATGGTCCGCGGCGCGGCCGCCAGGCACGTCCTCATCCTGGCCGGGCGCGGCAACAACGGCGGCGACGGGTACGTCGTCGCGCGGCGCCTGGCGATTGACGGAATCATTTCGGAGGTTGCGGTCCTTGCGCCGCGCGGCGAAATCAAGGGCGATGCCGACACGAACCTCGGCATACTTGAGCGCATGGGCCGGACGGTTCGCATCCTCGACGGGCCGGCCGACCAGGTCCTCCGCGGCCTCGCCCCGCTCCTTGCACGGGCCGACCTGGTGGTCGATGGCCTTCTCGGCACGGGGACGCGCGGCCAGGTCCGCGAGCCGTACGCGAGCGTCATCACGGCCGTCAACGCCGCGCGGAAGACGGTCCTGGCGATCGACATCCCGAGCGGCCTGGACTGCGACACCGGGCTGCCGCTGGGGCCGACGATCCGCGCCGCAAAGACCGTCACGATGGCCGCCATGAAGATCGGATTCCGCAATCCCGAGGCCGCGGCGTACACCGGCCGGGTGATCCTCGCCGACATCGGCGTGCCGTGGCGCAGCGGCGCTTAGCGGTCGCCGGGGGTTGCTTGCGCCGCCGCTTCCGCGGCGGGCTCGAATGAGGTATAGTCGCGGCCGAAAGGATGCCCTGTGGCCGAGGCGAAACGACTCCTCGTGCTGACGCGAGACCGCGCGAACGCCGCGTTCCGGCAGCGAATCGAGCCGTACCTCGGCGCGCTTGCGGCCGGCGGCATCGAGGCGGAGGTCGTGGAACTGGCCGAGTGCCCGTGGACGCGGACCGGCCAGATGCGTCGATGCCGCGAGTTCGACGGCGTCCTCCTCCACCGCAAGACCCTCACGTGGTGGGATGGGCGGTGCCTCGGGGCGGCGCGGCGGCTGATTTACGATTTCGACGATGCGGTCATGTTCCAGGCCCGCGCGCCTGACCGGCCGCACCCGGGGCGGCTGCGTCGGTTCCGGCGGACGATGGCCAGGGCGGACCTCGTCATCGCTGGCAACCCGTTCCTGGCGGACCACGCCGACATGGGCGGGGCGGCGTTCGCCGAAATCCTGCCGACCGGCCTGGACGCAGGGCGATTCACGCCCAAGGCGAACTACGACCATCGCGGCGGATTGCGCCTCGTCTGGATCGGCAGCAAGAGCACGCTTAAACAACTCCAGATGCTGCGGCCGATGCTTGAGGCGCTCGGGCGCGCCGTGCCGGGCGCGGGCCTTCGCATCATCGCCGATGCCGGCCTCGAAATCCCGGGCCTTCGCATGGAGAACATGCCGTGGAACCTGGAGGATGAGGCGCGGCTGCTGGCGGAGTGTGACATCGGCATCGCGCCGCTCCCGGACACGCCGTTTACGCGCGGCAAGTGCGGCTTTAAGGTCCTCCAGTACATGGCGGCGGGGCTGCCGGTGGTGACGAGCCCGGTGGGCGTGAACGCCGAATACGTTGAGCCGGAGGCGACGGGCCTGCACGCCCGGACGCCGGAGGAATGGGTGGCGGCGGTCGGGCGGCTGGCGGGCGATGCGGCGCTCAGGGAGCGGATGGGCCGCACGGGGCGCAGGCGGGCCGAGGAGGAGTTTGATTTCGGGGTGCTTCAGCCGAGGTTCGTCAAACTCATCGCCGATGCGCTGGCTTAACCCCTGCAAAAAAGCACGGCCGGGCAAGCCGGCCGTGGCACACGTTATGTTGTTGCACATCAGCCTTTGAGGAATTTTTCGAGCCTGTCGAGGCCCTTTTCGATCTGCTGCATGCTGGTGGCGAAGGAGAGGCGGACGCAGTTATCGTCGCCGAACGCCCCGCCGGGGACCACGGCCACCTGCGCCTTTTCGAGGACCGCCGCAGACCAGGCGGCGCTCAGCGGCGGCTTGGCGCCCTTGCCGAGGACTTTCTCGTAGGTGGCGCTGACGTCGGGGAATGCGTAGAACGCCCCCTGGGGTCGGACGCAGCGGACGCCGGGCATCTTATTGAGTCGGTCAAGCATGTAGATGCGGCGTCGGTCAAACTCGGCTTTCATCTTCGCCAGCGGCTCGGTGGGCCCCGAGACGGCGGCGACGGCGGCGTACTGGCTGATAGATGTCGGGTTCGAGGTTGACTGGTCCTGTAGGTTGCCCATGGCCTGGATGAAGTCCCCGGGTCCTGCGGCCCATCCGATGCGCCAGCCTGTCATGGCCCAGGTCTTGGATGCCCCGCCGAAGGTGACGGTCTGGCCGTAGAGGCCGTCTCGGACGGCGGCGAACGAGCACGTATCAACTCCGTCATATACAAGTTCGCCGTAGATTTCGTCGGAGAAGACCCAGATGTCCGTCCCTGCGACCACATCGGCCAGGGCCTTGAGTTCCGCCCGCGTATAGACGACGCCGGTGGGGTTGGAGGGCGAGTTGAGGACGAACAGGCGGGTCTTCTTCGTGATGGCGGCGGCAAGTTGCCGGGGCGTGATCTTAAAGCCCTGGCCGGCCCCGACCTCGATGATGACTTCCGTGGCGCCGGCCAGGCGGATCATCTCCGGGTACGAGACCCAGTAAGGAGCGGGGAGGACGGCCTCGTCGCCCGGCTCCAGGGCCGCCAGGAACGCCTCGTAGAGGGCGTGCTTTCCGCCGCAGCCGATGAGGACCTGGGCCGGTTCGTACGAGAGGCCGCAGGTGCGCTTAAGGTACGCGGCGACGGCGCTCTTAAGGTCCGCGAGGCCCGACGACGGGACGATGTAGCCGTGATGGCCGTCGTGGATGGCCTTGACGGCGGCCTCGCAGATGTGGGCGGGGGTCTTAAAGTCGGGTTCGCCCGCGCCGAAGCCGACGACGTCGATGCCTGCGGCCTTCATGGCCTTGGCCTTGGCCGAGACGGCCAGGGTCATCGAGGGGCGGATGCCGAGGACGCGCTTGGATATCTGCATTTTTATCCCCTTCGGACCCCGGCGTATTCACCGGGGGCTAAATGCAAGAGGCGAGGCCGACACGCGATGCCGGCCTCGCCTGAAACGTTCCGAGACTTCCTCCCGCCCGCCTAATTCTGGCCCGCGATGCCCACGAGGCCGAGGAACCGGTTCATCGAGAGGACCGGTATGCCGAAACTCTGCGCATCGGACATGGACTTGTGGTACTCGATGAACTTCTTGCGGGCTTCACCGTACACCTGTTGTTCCATCGGGCTGGCGCCTGCCCCCGGGGCGGGGGGCACGCTCGGCTCCTCACCGAGGACGAGGTAATCGCTCTGGACGGTGAGCGTGGCGTCGATGCGGCCGCCGAACTGCTGGATGAGGGCCTTCAGTTGCTCGGAGTCGTCGGTGCCGTTGTCGTCGATGTCCATCTTGCCGACCAGTGCGAACCGGAGTCGCCGCTCGCGGTCGTAGATGGGGCTGTAGAGCACATCGCCCGTGACGATGGGGTTCTCAGGCTGGCTCTGGTAGATCCGGATTTCGCATGAGTTGGCCATGATCTTGACGACGCGGCAGCGGCCCTTCGGTTCAGGCTTGGGTCGGCCGAGTTCGGAGGGGCTGAAGATGGAGAACGGCATGCCGAGGAGGACGCCGTCCTGTTTGCCGAGGTCAGCGTAGGCGATGACGCCCTGCTCCGCGACGCTGATTACGTGGCCGTCAATGCCGGTCTCGGTTGGCACTTCGCGGAACGGCTTGGTCTGGTCGGCGAGTTCCTTCAGGTCGTTGCCGAGCCTGCCGACCTTGTCCTCGAGTTTTTTGCGTGCCTCGGCCCAGTCGCGGCGTTCGTTGATGAGGCGGTCCATGGTCCGCTGCTTGTCGTCCTCGGCCTGCTTGGCCACGGCAAGGGCCGATTCGCGTGCGGCGGTCAGGCGGGTCTTCTCATCGTTGAGGTTGTCCTG
>CAYGWP010000574.1:0-3391 GCA_964353455.1 uncultured Anaerolineales bacterium | reverse complement strand
CCGTTTCGGAGGTCGAAATTGATGTAAGTGTTTTTGCAGAAACGCGACTTACGTGCGACCACGTTTAGCCGCTGCCGCGCACGGCAGCGTCTTTGAAAACCGTCGCCGTTTGCGGCGACGGCTAAACAAAACGGCAAACGGCAACGGCATAGTTAGCCGGTCGCCACGGTGACCGCGTGGCGTTTGCGGCGGCGATTGCCGCTTCCCCGTTGACCCGCAACCGCAAGGCCGATACGATTGAGTCCGCCGGGGCCTCCCGGCCGGTGTCTGAGGCAGGGGCTAACGGATGGATCAGCCGATGGCCGCAAGCGCGAAGGGTTGCGCCACGTGCGGCCCGGCCCGCGCCCGCCTCTGGCCTCGCTCTTCAAGCGCCGAGCGGATCATCCAGGCCAGCCTGGCGGCGGTTCTGGCGGCGGGGCTTGCACTGGGGCTGGCGCTCACGCCGGACCCCGCGGGCCACGGCACGCACACGGCCCTGGGCCTCCCGCCCTGCGGAATGCTTGTGGTCACGGGGCGCCCCTGCCCGACGTGCGGCGTGACGACCGCGTTTGCCCTGGCGGTCCGCGGGCGATTCCAGGAGGCCCTCATCACCCAGCCGATGGGCCTCGTAACGTTCCTGGGGATGGCCGGCGCCCTCCTGGTGCTGGTTGCCGCGCTCGCGACGGGCCGCAGTTGCGCCCACCTCGTGACGCCGCACAGCGTGACGGCCGCCGTGGTGCTCCTGACGGCCCTCGGCGTGGTCTCGTGGATCTATAAGTGGTCGGTGATGTAATGCGTATTTGGCCGCCGCAATTGCGCGGCGCGCCTTCGGGGAGTCAGCATGAGGAAGGGCATTCAATGGCGGCTTAAAGGGCTCGTTGCCCTCATCGGCCTGACGGCAATGGCGTCGGCCGGGTGCAATCTGGGGAACCTCTTCGCATGGGCCTTTGCGCCGCGACATCCGAAGGAAACCATCAAGGCCGAGTACCCCCTGAAGGCCGAACGCCTGGTCATCGTCCCTTATGCCCGGACAGACATCCTCTTTGAGGACCCGACCGCCCCCGTGGAGATAGGCTGCGGCCTGGCGAATGAGATCGGCCGCTCGCTCGGGCCCACGTGCGTCAAGACCATCGTTCATCCGGTGGAGGTCGGCCGGTGGCAGGAATCGAACGTCGAGTGGCCGAACATGTCGCTCACGGACATCGCCAAGGCGTTCCGGGCCGACTTGCTCCTCTACGTCGAATTGGAGCACTACTCGATGATCGAGGAGAAATCGGCGAACCTGTACCGTGGCCGCATCAGGGCACGCGTCCAGGTGGTCCAGGCGGCAGCAGAGCGGAACCCCGTGTACGAGGCGACCGTCGAGACGGCGTTTCCCGAGGAGCGGCAGTTGGGCCTGGGCGCAAGCCTTCAGGTCATCCGCGCAGGCACCGTCCGCAAGTTCGCACAGGACGTCGTCAACAAGTTCCACGATTTCGAGAGGGAAGTGGTCGGAGGCAGACCGTGAACCCCTGGAGCCGTGCGGCTATCCTGATAGCGCTGCTGGCGGCCGTCCTGGCGGCCGGGTGTCAGCCCTTCGCCTACCTGCTGGTGCAGACGATCGGGCCGTTCGTCCCGGAGGACGAGGTCCAGGCCGAGTTTGAACTGAAGGGCCGCAGCATCCTGGTGCTCGTCGATACGAAGGACCCGTCGCTGGCGTCGGAGAACCCGCGCCTCCAGGGGTCGCTGTCGGATGCCATCGGCAAGATAATCGCCGAGAAGAAGGGGTGCGGGCCGGTCGTCCCGGGCCACAGCATCGAGTCGGCGCGGCGGGCCGAGGCGAAGTTCGGCGACTGGTCCGTCGCCCAGGTGGGCAAGTACTTCAACGTTGATTTCGTGGTGCACGTCGAGGTCCTGGAGTTCCGCCTGCGCGACAACGCGGCCTCGAACATCTATCACGGCTATGCGGAGGCGGCGGTCCGGATCGTCAACCCCGAGACGGGCCAGCAGGTCTGGCCTGTGCTGTCGCCTGCGCGGCTGATCGTGGCCGAGAGCCAGCCCGGCGTCGAGGCCGAGCGCCCGACCGAGCAGGAGAACATCCTGGTTGAAGGGCTGGGCCAGAAGATCGCCCGCCAGTTCTACACGTATAAGAAGGACGACCTGCCGATGCGGCCCAAGGTGAAATAGCCCGCCGATGCGGTACGCGCGCCCGATCAGCCTTGCCGTGCTCGTGACGGCCGCCGTCCTGGCGGCCGGATGCGAGTCTTCCCCCCCGCCGCGAGAGCCTATCCGCCTGCGCCCGATGCCCGCCGGCGCCGAGCCGGGCGAGGTACGCGCGTTCCAGGTCCGCTTCGTTTTCCTCCAGCACCGCGTGCGGCCCGACGCGCCCGTCGAGGACATCTGGCGCCTTCTCGGCACGACGAGCATCCCGTACGAGAAGCAGATGCTCTGGGAAACGAATGACCTCAGGATGGGCGAAGGCGCCCGCCTTGCGGCCGAGCGGATGAACGAACTCCTGGCCCAGACGCCCGACCGCGAGGCGCGGGTCAGCATCCTGACGATCCGCGAGGACCAGGACTTCCTCATCTCCGTTGGCGGCGAGCGAGAAACCCTGGACCTCATCTGGACGGATGCCGCGGGCCGGCTCGTCGGCCGCCGATTCGAGAAGGCCATAACCCGGTTCCGCTGCGTCTGCCGCAACGATGCCGAAGTGCCCGGCGGCGTACGCATCGCCCTGGTGCCCGAGGTGACCTACGGCGAAGAGCGCCTGCGCTGGGTTCGCGGCGAGGGCGCCATGATGCCGCGCACGGCCCTCGCGGCGTTCGACGTGATGGACCTTGCGGCAGAGGTGCTTCTTGAGCCGGGCCGGCTGCTCGTCCTGGGCGGGCGAAGGTCCTCGGACGTCAGCCTCGGCGGGGCCATGTTCCACGAAAAGCGCGGACCGGACCTCTGGGTCCAGACGGTCGTCGTGACGGCCGAGCCGGTCAGGCCGGGCCAGATACCGGAAGGCGGGACGGTTCCCTTCCTCCTGCCGCCGGGGGCGGCGCCCAAGACGCCTGCGAAGGCGCCCTAACGACGAGGGACGAAGGGACGGAGGGACGCAGGGACGAAGGAGGCGTTATGGATCAGAGACCGCGACCCAACGTTCGTACGTTTCGGGACCTGATCGCCTGGCAGAAAGGCGTGGAATTGACGCAGGTGGTTTACCGGGTAACCACGGCCTTCCCGGCGGGTGAGCGGTTCGGGCTCGTCTCTCAAATGCGCAGGGCCTCGGTTTCCGTCCCTGCCAACGTTGCGGAAGGCTATGGTCGTGGCAGGCGTGCTGAGTATATTCGGTATGTCGAAATTGCGCGTGGCAGTCTCTTTGAACTTCAAACGCACGCCGAAGTTGCCCGTCGCCAGGGCTGGATGACCGACGCGGCCTTGGCGGAGT
>CAYGWP010000573.1:0-7148 GCA_964353455.1 uncultured Anaerolineales bacterium | reverse complement strand
GATGACTTCGCCGCAGCCGGCTCGGATGGCTTCGCCGCAGCCGGCTCGGATGGCTTCGCCGCAGCCGGCTCGGATGACTTCGCCGCAGCCGGCTCGGCAGACTTTGCTTGCGCAGGCTCGGATGGCTTTGCCGCAGCCGGCTCGGCGCCGGGGGCGGCCTCGGGCGTCGCCTCGGCCTCCTCTTTCTCGCGGGCGACCACCTGCACGTGGTGCCGCATCCAGAGGCTCAGCGGCAGCAGCATGACCCCGACGAGAACGAACCCGATGGCGAACCACAGGTACCCGCGGTGCTTGCCGTCCGCCTCGGCCGTGGCCTTCTCGGCCTTCGCCAGGTTGGCCGCGTATTCGTTGGCATCGACGGCGGCCTCGTCGTACCCGGAAGGGTTCTTGTAGAACATGCGGCCGGTCTTGCCGGGCTCGAGCGTGGTCCCCGACGGGATGGCCCACGAGTTCCCGAGATTGTCGTGCACCACCTGCCAATCCGCCGGGAACTCACGGACGGGATACGCAATCTGCGTGCCGCTGCTTAGAAGGAACGTGAGCAGGCAGTAGGCGCCGAGTCCGAAGCACAACAGGCCGATGATGAGCGATGGAAGCCACATGATGCGTTTGAAGCCGAAGTGGTGTGCGGCGCGGGCCGTTCCGGTGGGCGGGGGCGGAAGCCCCGGCTGACGCCTGGCCTTCGGACCGAGGTCCACCTTGAGTCCGGGCGCGGCCGCCGGGCGCTCGCCGGTCGCCGTGCCCGCGGGCAGCGGGGCAACCGGCGCTCCGCCGGCCGCATCTGCCGGACTCGTCGTAGGACGGATGCCCGTGATCTGCGCGATCATCTCGTTCACGTCGCCGCGCCCCTGTGCCGCGCGGAGTCCTTCGAGGGCTGATGCGCCCTTGGGCGGCTCGGCGACGACCTCGGCGACGGGCGCTTCTTCCGCCTCCGAGCCTGCCGCGGGCTTGTCCGCCGTAGCCTCTGCGAAGGCGGAAGCGGCGGGGAACGTCGGCATCTCTGCCTGCGCCCCCGGCTTGGGGGCGGGGACATCAAGCCCGCAGGCCTCGCAGTGGACAAGTTCACCGGCCTTCGACTCATCGGCCGAGAGGGCGGCGCCGCACGGGCACTTGAATTCAATGGCCACACGCGTCTCCTTGCATCTTCCAGAAAGTCGCCCTATTGTACGACCCCGCCCCCGCGCCCGCACGCGATTTTCTCGACTTCGCGGGGCGGCATGTCGTACATTACGGTGCGATGACCCCGATGCGATCTGCGCGCATAGTGATTGTGATTCTGGCCGTCGCGGCAGGATGGCTGCTGTCTTCCCTTGCTTCCGCGGTGCCGCCGAGACCAAAGTTCGTCGGCGTCGGCACGAAAGAGTGGAACATGGGCCAGCCGACGCTCGGGACGAGCCAGACTGCCCGGGCGCAGCAACTGTTTGCGGCGGCGCTCAGGGGCGGGACCGCGGACGTTTACTTCAAGGTGACGAAGGACAAGACCCATTCGATCGCCGATGCGGACGTACGGGAGTCTGCCGCCCAGTTCCGGCGCTCGGACCTGGCGCTCGCGCCTTTCCTTTATGACAAGGACTTCGCCGAGCCGGTCGCCGCGGCGACCCCCGATCGTCCGCATGGCGAACGGCCTTGCCGTGGGCCGGGCCGGCATTCAGCGAGTTCTGCAAGAACTTCGGGAACCTGTTCGGCAATGCGGCGCTGCGGCCGGGGGCGGCGAAGTTCCTCGAGACCGTGAAGACCCGCGCCGGGGGAAAGTCGCTCCTCGGCACGATGGCCGCAGAGTTCATGCTTCTGGATACCGGCGGCTGAGACTTCGCTTTTCCGCTTCTTGCATGTGGCGGGCGGATGGGGTATAAGAGTACACGTTGGGTGCCAAGCACTTCCGATAGGAGACCCCAATATGAGATGGGTCTCGACTTTTCTTGCGCTGGCGGTCCTGTCGGGCGCGGCGTGGGCCGGGCAGCCGGCCAAACAGGCCACGGGCATCGTCAAGGTCGTGACGCCGGGCCTCGCGCTGGAACTGAGGGTCGCCGGTAAGCCGACCGCCATCCCGAGCGGCCAGGAAGTCCGCCTGCCTGTGGGCAACTATAACACCACGTCGGTGACGTACTTCGCGCCGGAGCCGGGCGAAAAGGCCAAGCCGATCGTCTGGTCGATCAAGAGCACGTACGGATTCGGCAAGTACGATTACGTCAACGTCCGCGAAGACGCCACGACCACCGTCGATGCCGGGCCGCCTCTCGTACTCAAGGCCCGTTTCACCCCGTACGAGAGCAACTCATTGCGGCTGCTGATGAGTCTGACCATCCTCGGCAAGGCCGGCGAGCGGTATAATGCCGCCACCATCCAGCGTGCGGGGGTGCCCGTCCGCCCGCCGCAGTTCAGGATCGTTGATGAGAAGGGCGCGCTTGTCGGCCAGGGCGTCCTGACTAAGGGCGACTCCAGCGACCTCAGTTACGTCTGGCAGTTGCCGCAGGACTTCACGGGGAAGGTCCAGGTCCAGTTCACGGCTACGCTCGGGCCGATCCCGTGGAAGTCGGATGAGACGTGGCACAACATCCGGTAGGCCGCCCGAAAGGGCTTCCTGGGGGAATGCGGCCCGTAGCCGCCATGCGTCCTTGTCTCAGAACGTGTATGAAAACCGCCTGGGCCATGTGGCACACCCGCCCTCGGGTGTGCAATTCCGGCGGCAAAGCCTGTCGCCGACACGAGGCGCTCAGCCGAGGGCGGCTGAGCCACAGGGTTTTCATACACGCGCTCAGAAAAACGCAGAAAAAAAATTTGTCGGTGTGATTTGACAAAGCGGCGGTCTTGAGTTATATTACAGGCGTGTGTGGGAGCGATTGGCGTCACCATACGTCCTGACGCCCATCGCAGTATCTCCAATGTCCGTCGTTCAGTCTTGGGGCCGCGGCTCTGCCGCGGAGGGGTTGTGTTGTGCTTGGAGGCACGGTTGCCGTGGCGACCGCGCCAGATAGACCCGGGGGAGGATGCTCGGCCGGGGCCATCCGGGAGGGATTTGGCCCCGGTCTTTTTTTGCGCGCGGATCAGGGCTTCACGTCGAATTGCCTCTCAAACGGTTTGACGACCTCTTCGCCCACGATCTCGACCTTGCCGGTCTTGTCGAGCGCCGCCGTCACGGGCGCCCAAGCCGCGCCGGGCCGCAGGTAGGCGATGAAGCGCGGCTCCGGGTGGGTCCTGGTATCTATGATGATCTGCCTGGCCAGGGCGTACGACGGCGGGGGCGACCCTTGGCCCATCTCGGCCGGGGCGGTCAGCGGCGCCGGCCCGTCTCGGAAGGGGTAGTACAGGTTGCACGGCTGAAGGTACTTGGGGACGAGTTCCTCGATGGTCGCCGGCTTGGCGCCGGCGTGGTCCTTGGCGTAATCGCCGAGGGCCTTGCCGATGGCCTCGAGGTCGGCCGTCGCGGGACCGGCCAGGAGTTGGCTGCGGCTGGCGCCTTCGCGGTGCATCTCGCCGAAGACCACCAGGCCCACCGCGACCACGATGGCGATGGCGACGCCGACGACCTTGCGGCGTGCCCGCAGGCGGTCTTCATCGCGGCGGGGGGCCTTCGGCCGCCGCCACATCATCCAGACCACTGCGCCGATACCGGCGAGACCCGCCAGCACCTGCCACAGGAGATGGAGGAGGCGGTTAGTGCGCCAACTGGCATCGATCGGCAGGGCAAGGTGAAGCAGGATGAGACCGACGACCGCCAACGCCCCGATCACGATCGCCCAGATCACGTGCTTCCCGGTCATCGCGGGTCCTTTCCGAGGAAGCCAACATTATAGTCGCACTCGGCCAAAAAGGAATGAGGTACGAGCCGCGGCCGTAAGATCGCGGCTCGAAAACGGCCTCTTGCATCGACGGCCTCTGCGCGGCATAGTGCGGCTGCGGCGCGGCCGGGGCCGACGGCTGCACCGACAGGGAGAATCCCGGATGAACATTGCGTGGGTGGTCATCATCACCGTGCCGCTGCTGGCGCTGGCATACCGGTTTTACGGCCGTCTGGTCGCCCATTGGCTGGGCGAGGACCAGTCGTGCCCGACGCCGTCGGTCCTTTTTGCGGACGGGCGGGACTTCGTGGCGACGCGGCCGAGCGTGCTGTTTGCCCACCACTTTTCGGCCATCGCGGGGGCCGGGCCGATCCTCGGCCCCACCATGGCCGTATGTTTCGGATACGGCCCCGTGTGGGCATGGGCCATCCTGGGGGGCATCCTGTTCGGCGCGGTCCACGATTACGCGGCCCTGTCGGTCAGCATGCGTGAGAACGGCCGCAGCATGGCCGAGATCGCCCGACGCACCCTCGGCAAACCGGGGTTCCTGCTCTTCGTGCTCTTCACGATCGTCATGCTCGTGCTGGTGAACGCGGCGTTCCTGCGGGCGACGGCCATGAGCCTGACGAGCGAGTACCCGATCTCGAAACTCGGCATCCCGGCCGACCAGACCCTTCTGGCCACACACGTGGTGGACGGCGTCGTCAAGGCCCGCATCGGCGGCATTGCATCTACAAGCGTCATCATCATCACCGGCATAGCGCCGCTTATCGGGGTCCTGCTCTTCAAGAAGAACTTACCGACGGTGCCGGCGTACTTTCTTACGGGGGCGATCGCGGTCATCAGCATTGTCGCAGGTTTCTGGCTGCCGGTCTCGATCCTGCCGGAATACTGGATGGTCATCCTGACGGTGTACGTCTTCATCGCCTCGTGGGTGCCCGTGTGGCTGATCCTCCAGCCGCGAGATTTCATCAACGTGCAGATTCTGTACGCCGGGGTGGCGCTGCTCGTGTTGGGGATCCTTGCGGCGGGACTCCAGGGGGCGCACTTCGAGCGGCCGGCGTTCTCGGTCGAGCAGATCCAGGAGGGCCAAGCCGCCGCCGGCAGCATCTGGCCGATGCTCTTCGTCATGGTCGCCTGCGGGGCGATATCCGGGTTCCATTCGCTTGTGGCCGGCGGGACGACGGCCAAGCAGTGCTGGCAGGTGAGACACGCGCGGCCGACGGCATTCGGCGGCATGTTGCTGGAATCGCTCCTGGCCGCCTGCGTCCTGACCGCCGTCGTCTGGGCGCTGACCAGCGCAGGCCCGCTGCGGGGCATTCAGGAGTACCGCGACCTGGTCTGGCCGTCACCGGAGTCAGGCCTGAGCAGCAATCCCGTGCTGGCGTTCGCCATCGCGGTCGGGCGGCTGGGCAAGGAGGGTCTGGGTATCCCCATTGCGCTGGGCAGCGTCTTTGGGATTCTCATGGTCGAGGGGTTTGTTGTTACGACGCTCGATACGGCGGTGCGGCTGAACCGGTATTTGTTCGAGGAACTCTGGATGACGCTCTTCGGGACGAAGATGCCCGGCCTGATGAAGCAAGTCTGGTTCAACTCGGCCCTGGCGGTGGTGCTGATGTTCGTCATGTGCTACTTCAACGCCTTTGAGAAGATCTGGCCGATGTTCGGCGCGGGCAACCAGTTGCTTGCGGCCCTGGTGCTGCTGGTGGTTTCGCTGTGGCTCCTCGGGCGGGGGCGCCAAGCCTGGTTCGCCATCCTACCGGCCATTTTCATGACCACGACGACGCTGGGGGCCCTCGTGTACCTGTTCTTCACGGAGTACCTGCCCAAACGGAACCTGCCGCTGCTGATCACGGACGTCGCCCTCATCTGCATGGCCGCGGTCATGGTCGTACTAGCCATACACGCCTTCGCCACGCGGCGGTACCGGAAGACCGATCCCTCTGCGACGTAGGAATTGCAGCAACCGAAGAAAACGCAAGAAAACGCGGAAAACGTCCCAGGTTTTGGGTTTTGAGGTTTTGGTTTTCGGGAAGCGTCCCCAATGGCATTAAGATAAGCAACGGAGGCCCTTCCCGAAGGCGGACGGACCAGCCGCCGAATGGCCTTGGCGCTGCCTTCGGGCATGATTCTGCCGGACGCCGGCCGTTGAAGAACGGCCCGAAAACCCTTAACTTAATGCCCTTGGGAAGCGTCCCCAGGTTTTAGGTTTTGGTTCCCCTCACGCCCACCACCAACTAGATTAGAAGACCTCAGCCATTCTTTTCCGCTACAATTAGATATGTTGGGTGCTGGTAGTCCACATATGGTAGAATAGAACACTGCAGTTCCACATTTCGTATTGCTTCCCCAAATTCTACATCGCTATATATGTAGCGCCAAGACCATCCCCCGCTTCTGAACTTATCCACAAACTCAGCCGGGCTCAGCCTCTCCCGGTCATCGTGCAACTCAACGTGAACCACACGGAACCCCGCCTCTTCAAGGAAGCGCCAGATCACATCCATGTTCCATGTGCGCTGCAATTCAAAGTCTAAAGCCTTGTGGAAAAAGCGGTACCATTCCACACTCTTCAGAAGCTCAGGTGTAATGGTGCGTATGAGAAGGCGGCCGTGACACCCAAGAACGTGAAAGCAGCCCGAAAAAACGGCAGCAAGGTCCTCAATCTGCTGAAGCACGGTGGACAGCAGAACACAACTGAAGCCACCCTCCTGTGCGCCAAGAACATCATCTAGGTGTTCAAGGTCCCCGCGCAGCCAAGTAACCGCATCGGATTTCAACACAGCCGTTTTCAGCATTTCCGGGCTACTGTCGAGACCGATCATCTGACACCCTGTGTGCTCCTGCAATGGAACCGCAAACCTCCCGATGCCGCATCCGCCATCGAGCACGCGCGTCTCTCCAGTGATGCGACCATGGTTGCGAAGAGTTTCCAGCCATGGCGACATCTCAGGTATCCGCCGACTAACCTCGAAGCGTCTCGCGTAGCCTTCCTGGCTCTGGTAGTTGGCAACGTTCAGCCCAACATTGGGCGCAAGATACCCTGACCGCTCCCATTCCCCATCAGGCCGAAGCAATGAAGTCAAATCCCGCTTCTCTGCCCCATATACCAGCCCGCGTTGGGCCACCACATGCTTAGCAGCTACCCAGTTGGCGGACTCGACGCTGGTCTGGACAGCTTGGCCGGAGATCAGGTGGTGAATGAAAACCGCGCAGAAAACATCGCCTGGAGGATGTCCCGCCGGCAGTTGAAGGTTTGGTGGCGGCTCGGGTTCATGTTAACCGACCTTTCGCTTGGACGCAACGTCTTCTTGCGCGCCGTCCAGGTACGACTTTAGTATCCAAAGATGTTCATAGCCCATAATACGG
>CAYGWP010000572.1:0-10814 GCA_964353455.1 uncultured Anaerolineales bacterium | reverse complement strand
ACCCTCTCCCCTTGCGGGAGAGGGTGGCCGAAGGCCGGGTGAGGGGTTGCCGTGGCTCGCCCCCTCACCCCCAACCCCTCTCCCACGAGGGGAGAGGGGTGAACGGCGCCACGCTAAACACGTACGGGTCTAACGACCCGCCGCGCGCAAGGTGCTCCATGAAACGACGGTTGTTCATTCCCGCCCTGGCTGTGGCGTTCGCGGTCGCCGCGTGGACGTTCTGCCTCTCCGCCGAGCAGCCCCCCGCCGAGACGGTCGATGTAACGATCTTCCACGTCAACGACGCCCACGGCCACCTGGAGCCGCAGACCGAAAGCGGCAAGAGCGTCGGCGGCTACGCGCGGGTTTCAACTGTCGTGAAGGACGCCCGCGCATCCGAGAAGGCCGCCCGCATCTTCCTCGTCCACGCGGGCGATGAGTTCAGCCGCGGCGACGAACTGACGCGCCGAACCCTCGGCGCCGCCAACATCGCCGTCATGAACCTCATCGGTTTCGACGCATGGACCCCCGGCAATGGCGACTTCTACGACGGCGCGAAGGAACTCCGCTCACGCATAGGCGAGGCGAAGTTCCCGGCCCTTGCCGCCAACGTAAAGTTCAAGGAGCGAGGCGACCCCGTCGGCAAGCCTTACGTCATCGAGCGGGCAGGGCCGGTTCGCATCGCGATGCTCGGCCTCTGCTTCGTCCAGCCGCAGGACATCTCTTACGAGGAGTACCAGGTGGCCGGCGTGTTGGATACCGCGAAACAACTCGTTCCGGAACTTCGCAAGCAGGCCGACGTGGTCGTCGCCGTCGCGCACCTGGGTGTTGTAGCCGAGCAGCGGCTGGCCGAATTGGTTCCCGGAATCGACGTCGTGATCGGCGCGCACACGCACCTGCTGCTCCGCAATGGCAATCGCACGAAAGGCCCCGACGGACGGGACGTCCTCCTGACGCAGGCGGGCGAGCACCTCCAGTTCCTCGGCCGCATCGACCTCCACATGGCCAAGGCCGACGGCGGATACCGCATCGCCAAGTCCGAGGCGCGGCTGATTGCGATGGACGAGAAGGTGAAACTCGACCCGGCCGTGACGGCCGTGATCGCCAAACTCGCCGAGGCATCATCCACGCCCGCCACGGTGGGCGCGCCTTAGCCCGAACGTCTTAACGCGGAGGCCGCAGAGAACGCTGAGAAGGATTAACTGTATATTTGTCGTTGTGTATTATCATGCTTTCTTCTCTCTGCGTCCTCTGCGGTCTCCGCGTTGAAATGAATTGCCACAGGCCGCTTGACGGAGAACCGCGTGCCGACGCGAGACGAATACCTGATGCTTCCCGACGACAAACTCCTCGCCGAGTGCACGGTCGAGACCTACCGTGCGAGCGGGCCCGGCGGCCAGCATCGCAATAAGACCGAGTCGGCCATTCGCCTCACGCACCGGCCGACCGGCGTCGCCGTCACCGCCACCGAGCGCCGCAGCCAGCACGAGAACCGTCACCGCGCCATCGCGCGACTCCGCAAAGCCATCGCCGTGCGCATCCGCGAGCCGATTGCGCCATGTGCCACGGCCGGCTTGCCCGGCCGTGCTGCATCGGCGTTGACTCAAGTCATCGCCGACCCCGCCTGGCCGCGCATCAGCCAGAGGTCGGACACGTACCTGGTGGTTGCCGCCCAAGTCCTCGACCACGTGGAATTCTGCGAAGGGAAGATGAGCGATGCGGCCCTGCGCCTGGGCACAAGCACGGCGTCGCTGGTGAAGTTCCTCTCTCTGGACGACGACCTGTGGGAGGAAGCCAACCGCATCCGCCGCCGCTTCGGCCAGAAACCGCTGCGGTGATCGGTTCTATTGATCCGGTGTGCCACGGCCGGCTTGCCCGGCCGTGCCGTCCTCACCGAGACCGTATCGCTCGCGCACGTAGCCAAGCCATGCTCGCCACGTGCCATCGCGGTCATGGTCCCGGACCCACGCGACCCACTGCTGATGAGCAAATGAGGCGAAGGAGCATGCGCCCCCGAACATCGGGCCCCAGTTGGTGCGCCAGTCCGGAATGCCCGTGGACCGCAATGACTGAATAAGGTCCGTGTTCCGGTTGTCGTAGGCTACACACGATATGACGAGGTCGTACGCCCCCGACGCACCTATGCCCTGTGCAAGGGCTTGCTGGCGCATGAGTTGGTAGCCGGCGCGCAACGCCGGACAACACTTCAGGGCAGCCACGCGCGCCACGTCGGCAACCGGCTTCAGGATCTCCCAATAGCGGCGACCCCAGGCGACTTGGTGGCACTGGGACTGTGGATTCCCCAGCACCCCGCCGGCATCCAGACATCGCGATGGGTCCGGATTGCCTTGGCGATCATTACTGTCTTTCACTCTGCGGGCCGAGCACGGATAGAACGAGTGCTCGGTGAACTTGCTTTCGGTAAGGACCAAACCTTGGCTGCCCTGTTTCGTAGTGACGAGAAAGGCCACGTCCGGCGACGTCTGACCCGAACCTCGTTTGCCGCCGGTCTCGCTCAACAGAACCGATGGACTTAGGTCTCCGGTCAGGGCGAACTCCAGTTCCAGGCCCGTGACCTCTTCGATGTCCGGCGACACAAATGCTTTCAGGAAGGACGCCAAGAGACTGCGGGCGGGGGGCGATTGGCGGAAGGGGAAGTAGAGGTTGGCGCACACGATCCACGAACTTAGCAGGTTGTGAACCCCGGTGTGGGCTTGGATCTTCTTACACTGAATGTAGTTTGGAAGTGAATTCGCCGAAGACCCTCGTATCTCGCCCCAAAGGTTCTCCTGCCAGTTACTGCGCGGCAGCACATGGTCGTAGCGCCTGCCATTATGCCACCCCCGTTCCATGCAATTGATGTGCTTCTGCCGCCAAGCGACCTGCCGCGTTCTCATCTCCTCCTTGAAGTTGCTCATAGAGCCGCCCTGATGTCCACGCACACCCTAAGAAGTTCCTCCAAGTCCGCCAGGCGAAGCGAGTTCGGGCCGTCGGAGAGCGCCTTGTCCGGGTTGGGGTGCACTTCGAGGAAGAGCCCGTCGGCCCCTGCGGCGACTGCCGCGCGGGCGAGAAGGGCGGCCACCTCGCGGCTGCCGCCGGTCGCGCTCCCAAGTCCGCCCGGCATCTGGGCGCTATGCGTCGCATCGAAGACCACCGGCCGCCCGAGCGATTCGAGGACCGGCAGCGCCGCCATGTCCGAGACCAGGCGGTTGTAACCGAACGACGTGCCGCGCTCCGTCACCAGTATGTTCTTCGCCCCCGCCTCCTCGGCCTTTGCGACCACGTTCTTCATGTCCCACGGGGCGAGGAACTGCCCCTTCTTGAGGTTGACGGCCTTCCCGTGCCGCGCGGCCGCCTGCACCAGGTCGGTCTGGCGGCAGAGGAACGCGGGCACCTGGAGGCAGTCGAGGACCTTGCCGGCGGCTGCGGCCTCCTCGGGGCTGTGCACGTCCGAGAGGATCGGCACGCCGAACTCCTTGCGGATGCGCGCGAGGACTTCCAGCCCCTTCTTCATGCCGAGGCCGCGGAACGAAGAGCCGCTGGTGCGGTTCCCCTTGTCGTACGACGCCTTGAAGATAAACGGGACGCCCAGCCTTTCGGCGGCGCCGGCGGCGCGCTCGGCCACGCGGCGGCACAGGTCGGCCGATTCGATTACGCACGGCCCCGCGATGAGGAACAGGCGGTCGCTACTGATTGAGATATTGCCAATTTTCGCCTTACGCTCGGGCATCCGGAGCCTCCTTCATCGTGGAACGAGCAGCCGCACCGCCTTCGGCAGAATGGTGCACGTGACAGGCGTGGCGATCCCGGCGTCGCCGTCAACCTGGGCCGGCGCCTCGCGGTCCGCGCACGTCACCTCGATCCGCGCGCCGCGGCCGTGCGCCACGAGCGGGTCCTCCATGTGCAGCCCGTGCCGCGTCAGCATGTAGCAGTGGAGGACCTCTCGCCAGGACCGCGCGCGGTAGCACACGACGTCAAGAAGGCCGTCGTCGGCCACGGCCTTCGGCGCCAGGCGCAACTGGGAGGCGTATATGGGCGTGTTGGCCACCAGGACGAATCCGGCGTCATCGACCAGCGGCCGGCCGTCCACGTTCACCGCCAGACGCGGGAACTCGTACCGCCAGAGCAGCCGCAAGATCGGCACGCAATAGGCCCCGCGGCTGATCCGCCCGCGCCGCTTCTTCTGGACCTCTCGAACGACCGCGGCGTCGAACCCGACGCCCGAAAAAAGCATGAACGGAACGTTGTTGGCCAGGCCGACATCGACCGCCACCGACCGGCCGTTCTGGATGCGCATGATGGTCTGCTGGAGGCTCGCCGTCAGGTCGAAAGTCCGGGCCAGGACGTTTTCCGTTCCGCTCGGCACGACGCAGGCCGGCACGGGCTTTCCCAGGAGGCCAGAGATGACCTCGCGGTGCGTCCCGTCGCCGCCGACGCTGACTACGCACCGCGCATCGTCCGGCGCGTCGCGGGCCAGGTCGCGGGCGTGGCCCGGGCCGCGCGTCGGCGTGACTTCGACCGGAAACCCGCGCAGCCTCAAGTGTTTCTCCAGTTCCTGAATGAAGTACGGCTTCACTCCGGCGCCGGAGATGGGATTCACGATAATTCGCACGGGGCCTTGCATCATGTGCCGATAAACCCTCACGAGACCCGCCCGGAACACGAATTATATGCCGCCCGCCGCCGCCTGACCAGAAAAACTGGCACGCGCACGGCCGCAAATGTTATCATAAAAGAAGCGTGCCGCAGCGTGTTGAATATGGGAACTTCACGAAAGGAGTTTCAGATGAGAGCAACATGGATCGCCATGGCCGTCATGGCCGCCGCACTGGCGCTGGCGGCGTCGGCCGCACAGGCCCAATCATGCACGGTGAAAGTCCAAACCGCGGCGGAGCAACCCGGCGGCGAGCCGCAGATCCGCATCTGGATCAACGGCAAGGAGGTCCGCCCCGGCGATGCGATCAACCTCGGGGAACTGGGCGGCATCCGCTCCGAGCGGCGACCGGGCGCACCCGAACCCGGCGAACGGGCCGAACACCGTCGCGGCGAACCGTACCTCGGCATCTTCGTCGGACCGCTCTCCGAGGAGAAAACGCCTAAGCAGGTCGCCGGGGGCGCCGCCGTCACGGGCGTAATGCCCGGCAGCCCCGCAGAGAAGGCCGGCCTGGAGGTCGGCGACATCATTGCCGCAGTCGATGGCAGGGAAGTCGTCGGCCCCGAGCAGTTGATCGACCTGGTTCGCGCCCACAAGCCCGGCGACACCGTCAGCATCATCGTGTACCGCGATGGGCGGCGGGTCGCAAAGAGCGTGACGCTGGGCGCGCGGCCGGAGGAGGGGCAGCCGGAGGCTCCTCCCATGCCGGGCGCGCCCCGCCGCTTCAGGCCCGAGGCGGAGCAGCCGAAACAGCCCGGCCCGGCCGAGGCGTTCCTGGGCGTCATGGCTGCGCCGCTGACGGAGGAGGTGATGGAAATCGCCGGGACGGCCCGCGGCGTCCTCATCAACAGCCTGCCCGACGACAGCCCCGCCGCGCAGGCCGGCCTGATGCCGGGCGACGTCATCGTCTCGGTCGGCGGCAAGGAAGTGACCACCCCGGCCGAACTGGTCGAGACCGTTCGGACGCACAAGCCGGGCGACACGGTCCACGTCGTGTACTTCCGGATGAAGAAGCGCAGCGACGTGGAAGTGAAACTCGGCGGCCGGCCCGAAGGCGCACGCCGACCCGGCGAGGGATGGCAGCCGGGCGGCCCGGAGGGATTCTACCAGAAGGTCCCCGAACTGCGCCGCTACCTGGAGGAAATGAGACGCGGTCTCCAGGGGGAAGGCGAGCGGTGGCGCGATGAGCATCCGGGCTTCCAGCCCCGGCTCCGTCCGCCGACGCCGGCCCCCGCCGAGGGCGCCCCCGGCGGCCAGCCGCGCCAAGGCTACGACGTCGGCAAGGACATCGGCCAGGTCATGGAGCGGCTTGAGCGGCTGAATCGCCGCCTTGACGACATCGAGCGACGACTCGACCGCATCGAGAAACGGTAATAGTCCTCGAGTCTCAGAGTGAGCGCGGCGGGTCTCCCGACCCGCCGCGCGGCTGACACTACAGGCGGTATGCCCAGGCGCTGTTGCCTGGGCATGCTCCATTCTGTGCGGAATGTAACGCCGACAACCTCTTGGCGTAGCCCCGCCGCTTTCGTACAATGGGCCTCAACCGGCCGGGCGGTTCTCGGCCGAATCATCCGAACGGGAGGTGAGCGCCCATGAAGCGCGTGGCGATACTTGCCGCCATCGTCCTGGCGATCATTCTGGGCTGGATCACCGCGTCCCTGGTCTGCGGCGCGGAGGCCGAGGTCAGCCCTTTCCCCGACTGGCAGAAGGCGCCTATCGCCATTCCGGTGGGGCCGTCGAGCCAGCCGGACAAGTCGCCGCCGGCGCCGCCGGCCGCCCAGCCCAGGCCGGAGAAGCCCGCGCCGGCCGGGTCGGTCAAGACGCCGGCCGCAGCGCCGCCCAAGGAAAAAACTCCGGCAGCCGAATCGTTAGGGCCCGTGGCCAAGCCCGTGTCGGAGGCCCCGGCCAGGCCGGCGACGGAATTCCCCGCCACGGTCAATCCTCCGCCGCCCATGCCGGAGGTCGAGATCCCGCCGATTCCGGAAGTCGATAAGGACCCGTTCAAGGCCGGTCCGCCGCCGGTCCGCAGGCCCAGGCCCGACACCATCGAGGAAGGCAAACGCATCTTCAACCGCGAGGGCCGGCTCATGCTCGATCCCCTCGGCCGGCCGTTCTTCGCATTCGATTCCGGCGAGAGGCCCATGCGAATCCTCGAAAACTCGTGGCTCCAATTCCTCGAAGGATCGACCGAACGCGGCAAGAAGAGGGCCCGCTGGCGCATCTCCGGCATCATCATGGTCTATGAGGAGGCAAACTACCTTCTCATCACGCGGGCGTCGCGCATTCTGCCGGAAGAGGAGAATCTATAAGACAATGATAAATGATAAATGCTGAATGATACATGGGTAGCGCCGGCGCATTCTCATTCATTCGGCATTTACCATTCAGCACTTATCATTGTCGTTCGAGAGGGTCATGGAATTCCTGTCCCCCTGGATGCTGGCGGGCCTTGCCCTGGCGCCCGTGCTTTTTCTGTGGGGCCTGCTCGCCCCGCGCGGGCGGCCGGCGGTCGTCGGTTCCCTGATGCTCTGGCGCCGGGCGCTTGGGGCGGGACCCGCCGGAAAACCGTCCGCACGCATCCGCCTCAAGGACCCCGTCCTCTGGCTCGACGCCGCCGCCGTGATTCTGCTGGTCCTTGCCTGCGCCCGCCCGGCCCTCCGGACGACCGCCCCCGCCGAACCCGTCGCCACGCTCGTCACCGACCGCGCCGCCCACATGTGGATCGAGGCGAGGAACCCCGGCCGTACGCGTTGGCAGGAAGCCAGTGTCATGTGGCAGGGCGTGCTGAGAGACGCAGGTATGCCGCCCATCCGCGTCATCTCAGTGCCAAGCGATGCCGGTTCGGTTACGACCGAGGAGACCACCAGCGATGCGCTCTTCCGCCGCATCGGCGACCTTTCGACGCCGGTCCTCGCCACGACGGACGCCTGGCCGGTCGCCATGGCCGAGGCCGCGCGCCGCCCGGAGATGCCTGTCGTCGTGGCGACGGGCGTCGCGCCGCAGCGGACCCTGCCGCCGAACGTCTTTGTCCTTGCGCCCGGCGGGACGGCGAGGAACGCGGGCATCACGCTGGCCGCCGCACGCATCGAGGGCGACCGATTGTGGATTTTCGTCAAGACCAGGGCCGATGCCGATGCGCCGGGGCCGTACCGATTCAGCGTCGTCGGCGTGAGCAAGGCGTTTTTCGATAAGCAGGGCTTCCTCAATCCCGGGGCGTCGGCCGAGACCACGGTGGCGATTGACGGCCCGCTGCCGCAGCAGATCCGTCTTCAATTGGTTGGTCCGGACAATGACCTTGGCAATCCTCACGACCCGTTCGGGTGGGACAATGTCTGCGGCCTCGACCTGGCGCCGGCGGCGAAGGTTCGCGTTGTCCTGGCGGGGGAGCCTGATACCGCGCTCCGCCGCGCCCTGGCCGCACGCCCCGACACGGTGGTCGTTGAGGGCGCGCCCGACGCGAAGGTCCCGGCGAGCGGGACAGACCTCGTCATCGCGAGTGCTGCGCCGCTGCCTGCCGACTGGTCCGGCCCCGCCGCCGTCATCGCCCCGCCCGATGCGGTCGGGCCGGTCCGTCCGCGTTTAGCCGTCGCCGCAAACGGCGACGGTCGAGCATCTGCCGCTGCCGAGTGGCGAGTTGCCGCGGGGCATCCGTTGGCCGAGGCGCTCTACCTTGAGCCGCCGCGCCTCGGCACGGTCCGCAAGTTCGCCGTGGATTCCACCGCGAAACTCCTCCTCGGCACGCCCGACGTGCCGCTGATTGTCACGTGGGATGCCGGCGGCGCGCGGCGGCTGGCCGTCCTCTTCGGCTTCAACGAACGGACTACCGACTGGCCCCGCCGCGCGGGCTTTCCCGTGTTCTGGTCTCACGCGATCGACTGGCTCGTGCCTCAGGATCGCCGCGCCGCCGAGTACAGGGTGTCGCCCATCAGGAGCAGGGGCCTTGCACCGGCCGAACCCGGCTTCCAGATCGGCAGTGACGAAGGTTTCCAGGCGGGTCCCGGCCGCGATGATTCCCAGGCGGCCATCGAGGCGATCCGCAAGTTCGCCGAGACGAAGCGCCGCGAGTCGCTCGTTGACCTATGGCCATACCTAGCCGCTGCGACCCTCGCCGCTCTCGTCGTCCGCGCCTGGCTCGCGCGATAGGCGTCCAGTAGTGCGTCACTCTTGGGGGGTGGCACGGCCACAGCCTGGTCGCCGCGGCGACCCGTTGCGTGGCCGTGGCCCTCGCCGGGGCGCAACCACGGCCACGCAGAAGCAAAGCGTGGCCGTGCCACCCGCCGAAATCGCTTCCTGCCTGTGACGACTTGTGGTAAACTCAAGTCCTTTGCCGCGCGGCGCGCGGCCCGGGTTAAGGAACTCGCGGTGCGTCCGATGAAGATGCAGCCGGTGCTGATGGAACGGGTCTGGGGCGGCCACCGCCTCGCGGACCTCCTGGGCAAGCCCATCGCCCCCGGCGCGAAGATCGGCGAATCGTGGGAACTCGCGGACCACCCGCACGGCCGCAGCCGCATCGCAGACGGGCCGATGGTCGGCCGCACACTGCACGAGGTCCTCGACCGTCACGGCGCCGCCGTCCTCGGCAGGCAGTGGCTGGCCCGCGGATGGGCGTCGAAGTTCGGAATCCTCATCAAGTTCATCGACGCCTCCGACCGGGTGAGCGTCCAGGTCCATCCCGACGACGCCTGTGTATCGGCCCACGCGCCGGGCGAGGGCGGCAAGACCGAGTGCTGGACCATCGTCCACGCCGAACCGGGCGCGTGGGTGATCCACGGCCTCAAGGCCGGCACGACGCGCCAAGCATTCGAGGCGGCCCTCAAGGAGGGATCGATCGAGGAACTCCTCGTCTTGCAGCCCGTGAAGGCGGGCGACTTCATCTGGGTCCCCGCGGGAACCGTCCACGCCATCGGCGCCGGCGTCGTCCTCGCGGAGGTCCAGCAGACGTCGGACCTGACGTACCGCGTGTATGACTGGAACCGCAGCGGCCTCGACGGGAAGCCCCGCCCCCTTCATATCGCGGAGGCGCTTGAGAGTATCCGGTTCACGGGCGATCCGCCTCCGTCGGGCGGCCGCGGCAAGACGGCCGATGAGACGGGCCTCGTGATAGAGCACCTGGTCGATTGCCCGGCGTTCAGCCTGAGCCGCATCACGCTGGACCGGCGGCCGTGGGCGGCCGACACGCGCGGGTCCTTCGCGGCCCTGGTGGTCCTTGAGGGGACCGCGCGGCTTGCGGCGGCCGATGGAATTATGGACATTCGTGCCGGCGATACCGTGCTCGTGCCCGCCGACGCGGGCGAATACGCGCTCGAGCAGCCCGAGCGGCTGACGGTGCTCGCCGCCGCGCCGCCCGGCAAAGCGCCGCAGCGATAGGGCTCACCATGGCCGCCGAACGGCTCCAAAAACTCCTTGCCCGGGCGGGTTTCGGCTCGCGAAGGGCCTGCGAGGAACTCATCACCGCGGGGCGGGTCACCGTGGGCGGCCGGGTCGTCAAGGAACTGGGCGCAAAGGCCGACCTGGCCGCCGAGGACGTACGCCTGGACGGCTCGCGCCTGCGGGCCGAGCATCCGGAGTACTGGCTCCTCAACAAGCCGGTGGGCGTGGTATGCACCAACTTTGATCCGGCCGGCCGACGCAGGCCCATCGACTTCATGGGCCACGTGAAGGCCCGCCTCTTTCCGGTCGGGCGGCTGGACGCCGGCTCCAAGGGCCTCCTCATCATGACAAATGATGGCGAGTTCGCCAACCGCCTGGCCCATCCGCGGTACGAGGTGCCGAAGACCTACGTCGCCACGGTCGCCGGCGATGTGACGCCGGGCGACGTGCGCCGGATCATGAGGGGCGTGCACCTTTCGGAGGGACGCACGCGGGGCAGCCAGGTCCGGATCATCAAGCGCAGCCGGATGCGGTCCATCGTCGAGGTGACGATCCGTGAAGGCCGCAACCGCCAGGTCCGCCGCATGCTGGCCCGCCTGGGGCACCCCGTGCGGGACCTGGTGCGGACGAGGATCGGACGGATCAGCCTGCGGGGCCTCAGCGTCGGGCAGTCTCGACGGCTGATGCCCGATGAGTTAGAGTATCTGCGGAAGATGCCGGAGACCCCGCCGCCGGTCGGCCAGGGCCGCCCTGGCGGACCGGTCCGCCGGCCCTTCACGCGGCCTGAAGAGGCGCCGCCTGCCGCCGGGCA